>JBAZBP010000001.1:234006-529534 GCA_041671365.1 Patescibacteria group bacterium | reverse complement strand
CACGTCAGCAGTAATCAGCCCGACTACTCCTATGGCCGTCTGGGCGTTTCTTTTTCCCGCAGTCGGTAATTTGGTATTTGGTCCGCCGGCAGGCGGATTTGGAAATTTGGGGTTAATGAAATTGTGTTTACGGATACGATTCACCCCCTAACTTAAGACTGCTTGTCGATTTTTGGAGCGGGTACTTTATTAAAGTTACCGCCGAATAATTAGACAGATGCGTTGTTGAAATATTTTATATTTCTCCGAAGCGTCATTGACGCGGAAGAAAGTCGACAAAATTAACGCCGGGATTCCGCTGGCAAGCTGGTGAACGTCGGTAATGCCGATTCGAGCGGTGCGAACGTCAACAGTAATCAGCCCGACAACTCCAATAGCAATCTGGGCGTTTCTTTTTCCCGAAATCTTAAACAAAAAAGAGCGTTAACGCTCTTTTTTGTTTGTTGCATCTGTTATTTTTGGTTTGATGAATTACAAAGATTTTATCCACCCACCGAGCATTCGTCCGATTTCTTGGATAAGAATTTGTAATGTCAGACATTTTTTTTCAGGTAAAGCCTTTATATCTTTGGATGCCCGAATTAATATTTTTAGTAAATCAAGGGTATTGCTAGCTTCAAAAAGTATTTTTTGACGATTAAATTCTTTTGTTTGATTGGCACGCAAAAGAAGAGTTAAAAAACTAAGGGCTAAATTTTCACATTTTTGACCTAAAGTATAGCGCTCTATTTTGGGAAAAATTGTAACATTTTTGTGCAATAATAAATAAAACTCATAAGTCTTATGAATTATCACGGCATTATGAATTGTTGGAGAAGTAATCATAGAAGTAAAAATAAAAAATTAAAAATTAAAAGTTTTACGGAGATTATTTCTCCAGAAAATTTGTTTTTAGCTTGGCAAGAATTTAAGGTCGACAAAAAAAAGAAGATTGATGTACAAGAATTTGAATTAAATTTAGAAGACAATTTATTTCGACTGCATTATGATTTGAAAAATGGAATTTATCATCATTCTGATTATACCTCATTTTTTGTGCATGATCCAAAATTAAGACATATTCATAAAGCCGCGGTGCGCGATCGAGTTTTACATCATGCAGTTACAAGAGCGCTGGAACCGACTTTTGAAAGAAGCTTTATTTTTGATTCCTATTCTTCTCGCCTGAATAAAGGCACGCATCGAGCGATTAAAAGATTTCGTGGCTTTGCTCGGAAGTTGTCGCGAAACAATACAAAAACGGTTTGGATTTTAAAGGGTGATATTAGAAAATATTTTGCTTCCATTAAACATGAAATATTACTTGATTTCATTGAGAAAAAAATAAAAGAAGAAAAATTGCTTAATTTAATTCGTCAAATAATTTTTAGTTATCAGAATCAGCCCGGTCGAGGGATTCCGCTCGGTAATTTGACTAGCCAATTATTTTCTAATATTTATCTTAATGAACTTGATCAATTTATAAAAAGAAAATTGGGCGTGAAATATTATATTCGCTATGCGGACGATTTCGTAATCGTTGATTGTGATCAGATCAAACTTAAAAATATATTAAAACAAATTGACGATTTTTTAAAAGAAAAGTTAGAGCTGGAAATACATCCGGCTAAAACATTTTTTCGTAAATGGCATCAGGGTTTTGATTTTCTGGGCTATGTTATTTTCCCTTGTTATCTGATTTTGCGAATTAAAACTAAACGCCGAATGTTCTGGAGAATAAAGGAAAAGAACCTGGCCTGTTTGGCAGGCAAGATAAGCCAAAAAAAAGCAAACCAAACTTTGCAATCTTACTTAGGTCTTTTGTCCCACGCCAATGGGCATAGAATAGAACTAAAGCTCAATAAAGATTATGAGTTTAGAGGGGGTGATTAAAAATTATTTATTATTCATCTATCATCGCCTCTTTATCTTTTCTTCATCTCCCATATTCTAAAATACCGTTATAACTTATAACGGTATTTTTTTATGACCACGTTATTTCGTCGTCGTTTTTTGTCGCGAACTAAGATATTTTTTATAGTTAATTGCGGAGTAATAATCGTGGTTTTTATAATGGGTTTTAGAGACAAGGCTTTTCTTCCGAAAATAACCACGCAAGATTTGGCTTATTATAATAATCACTATTTAAACCTGACCGGCCGAGTTTGTGAAGAAGCTGATGTAGATATAAAAAGTCGGCGACTGACGGTTTGCGCTAACGGTCAATTTCTTTTAACGACGAATTTGTATCCGGTTTATGATTATGGTGATTTTATTAAAATTAGCGGCCAGTTGCAGGCGCCGCCAAAAATCGATGGTTTTGATTACGCGAGTTATTTGGCGCGTTATGATATTTATTCAGTCATGTATTATCCGAAAATTACTAAAATAACGGGAATTTTGACGCGTCCGCAATTAGTTTATCGCGCGTTAATTAGACTAAAACAACATTTCCAAGAAATTATTAACTCTAATTTACCCGAACCGGAGGCCGGCTTGGCTAGTGCCTTATTATTAGGTTTTCGTCGAACGGTCGAGAAGGAAGACTTGAATATTTTTGCGCGCGTGGGCCTGAGCCATATGATTGCTATTTCCGGGTCGCATATTACGATTTTAAGCGCCATGATCATTAATTTTTTTCTCGCGCTCGGTTTTCGTCGTCGCCGGGCGCTGCTCATAATTTTCGGATTTTTGATTTTATACCCGCTGATTACCGGCTTAGCCGCTTCAGCCGTACGGTCGGCGATTATGGGCGGTTTAGCTTTTCTGGCGATTTATTATCAAAGAAGCAGCTCTTTAATTAAAGCCCTAGTTTTTTCGGCGGCGTTAATGTTAGTGATAACTCCGCGGCTTTTACGAGATGATATTGGGTTTCAATTATCATTCCTGGCCATTTTAGGCATTATTTATATTTATCCGCTCGGAGATAGTTTGACTCGCCGCTTCTCAGATAAAGTAAAATTAAAAATAAAAACTAAAAATATAATAAAAATTATTTTAGAAACCATAAATTTAACTTTGGTTTCGCAAATTGTAATTTTGCCGATCGCTTTAATTAATTTTAAGCAATTATCCTTGATTGCTCCGCTAGCGAACGTTTTAGTGCTCTGGACCTTTCCTTTGCTCTTAGCCTCTTTAATAATCGGGCTGCTAGCCGCTCTTTTAATTCCGCCGCTGGGCGTCCTATGGTTTATGCCGTCTTATTTTTTACTTAAATATATTTTTATAGTTTCTAATTTATTGGCTAGTCCGAGCTGGGCGGCAGTAAATATTACTTGGTTTAATTGGTGGTGGGGAATAGGGTATTATTTGATTTTGGCGGCGGCGTTAAAAATTTTTAGAAAATTTTTAAAGATTTAACTTTGCAGACCGAGGAAATTTTTTTAAAATTAAAAAAAACCGCTATTTTAATAGCGGTTTTTTTATCGAAAAATTTTATTTTTTGGATGTCTTTTTAACTCGAACTTTTTTAACTTTAAGCGCCTTAACCTCTCCGGCTTTCAAGGCCGGTTTTCTTTTGGTTTTAACTCGCTTAGGCTTGACCATGGTTCGAAGACAGGAAGTGCAGACTTTAACTTTAATTCCATTAATTACTCGACTTTGTAAATTAATACCTTGTTTTTTAAGAGTTTTGATGTTGGAGTGGGATCGACTAGCTCCTTTAGACGCGCTACGTCCACATAAATCACATTTTTTTGCCATATTAGTGAATTGATTTAATAAATTCTCCTTTTTTCGAGAATGCTTATTGATTAATGGTTTTACTTTAACAATATTTTTAAAATTAATCAAGTTATGCTAGAATATAGTTATTAAAATTAACCCTATTTGTCGGGGAACATAAGTTATGATTGAAATATTTCAAATAATTGTTCTGGTTTTTTCGGCTATCGCTCATGAATATATGCATGGCTGGATGGCCTATAGTTTAGGCGACTCAACCGCTAAAAACGCCGGTCGTCTGACGTTAAATCCGCTAGCACATTTAGAATGGTTCGGGTCTTTCTTTTTGCCGTTAGTTATGATTATTACTAGAATGCCCTTTGTTTTTGGTTGGGCCAAACCGGTTCCTTATAACCCCTTTAATTTAAGAGATCAGAAATATGGCGACGCAAAAGTAGCCTTGGCCGGACCGCTGGCTAATTTAATAATTGCTTTATTTTTTGGGTTATTTTTACGATTTTTGCCGGTTTTTAACATAACTTTTTCCGGACTTTTATGGATAATTGTCTATATTAATTTGGTTTTGATGGTCTTTAATCTTGTGCCAATACCGCCTCTTGATGGCTCAAAAATTTTAGCGACTTTTTTGCCGGCGCATTTAAAAGAACGCTACTTAAGTAATGAAAGACTCGGTTTTATTTTCATTATTTTATTCGTGATGCTGGCCGGCGAATTTATCATGCCAATTGTTGATTTTTTGGCCAGGATTATTGTCGGAGCGTGATAATTATGTATCAATTAGAACAAGATTTAAAAGAGGAAAAAATAACTAAAGCCATGGTTGGAATTAAAAATTTTTCAGCTGCCGATATAGACAGAATGCTTAAGTATTTTAGGTACATTTTTGACGGAGTTAATATAATTATTTCTTTCGCGATCAGAATTTTTAGTCAAACAGTAATTCCGATTATCACTTACCCTGGCAATTTATCGCCAATAACCAGTCTTTGGTATGTCCAAATATTTATAGCCATTAGTATTGGTCGTTTGCTATATTATTTTTATTATCAAGGCTTTAAAAAGAGACTAATCGAGTTTAATTCCGACTTTACAATATTAGGTGTTAGTAATTTTTTAAGATTACCGGGTTTTTCAAAAATTACTTCAGCCACTAAATTTTTCGAACCTAAGATTAATGGATTGTTAAAAAATAATAGTCCGCGATTAAGAGTTATTATTGAACAATTAGGTTTTTTTCTCGTAAATTTAAAAGCTCTAGTTTTTTCGGCCTTAATTCAGTTTTTTATAATCATCTTTATTAATTGTTTTATTTGATTCCAAATTCTCTTAAAAAAAATTACCAACTCTCAACATGAGCGCAAAGCACAAGAGTTTAAACCTTGACTTATATTTTATATTTTGTTAAATTAAATTAGTAAAATAAGTAGCTATAAACCTATCCTGAATACTCAGGATTATTTTTAATGTTTTTTAGATAGTTCGGTTAATCGACCAAACTTATTACTCTAAATATTATGCCAACCATAAATCAATTAGTGCGCCAGGGACGTAAAAAAATTCCGGCCAGACGAAACGCTTTAGCGCTTCATACTAGTCTCGATTCCTTGCATCGTAAGAAAAAAGATTCGGCCAAAGGCGCTCCTTTTAAACAAGGTGTTTGTTTAAAGGTAACTACCACTACTCCAAAGAAACCGAACTCGGCTTTACGTAAAATTGCCCGCGTTCGTTTATCTAATGGTATGGAAGTAACCGCTTATATCCCAGGTATGGGCCATAATTTACAGGAACATTCAATTGTTTTAGTCAAAGGCGGGAAAACTAAGGATTTACCGGGTGTACGCTATAAAATTGTTCGAGGTGTATTCGACGCTTCCGGCGTAGAAGCGCGTCGTCAAGGTAGAAGCCGTTATGGCGCTAAAAAACCAAAAAAATAATTAACTTTTAAATACTATGAGAGGAAAACCAGCTCCCAAAAGAAATATCGAGGGTGATGCAAAATATAACGATATAAACATCGCTAAATTTATCAATTACGTCATGGAACGCGGTAAAAAAAGTGCCGCTGAAAAAATAGTCTATGGTGCTTTTGAAATTTTAAAAGAAAAAACCAAACAAGATCCCCGTCATATTTTTAATAAAGCGATTAAAAAGGTTTCGCCATTAGTGGAGGTTAGAGGTAAAAGAGTCGGTGGCGCCAACTACCAAGTCCCTTTTCAAGTTCGCGGTGAAAGACGCTATTTTTTGGCCTGTAATTGGATTATCGGAGCGGCCAATGATCGCAAAGGACGCTCGACGGCCGAAAAAATCGCTACCGAGATTTTAGACGCTTCTAATGGTGAAGGAACAGCAGTCAAGAAACGTGAGGCCGTTCATAAAATGGCGGAAGCTAACAAGGCTTTTGCTCATTTTTCTAGATAATTAAAAATAAATTTATATATAAATTATGCCCCGAGACTACGCCTTAGAAAACATTAGAAACATCGGTATTATGGCACACATTGACGCCGGTAAAACAACTTTTACCGAGCGCGTTTTGTTTTATACCGGTAAAAAACATAAGATCGGCGAAGTTCATGAAGGGGCAGCGGAAATGGATTGGATGGAGCAGGAAAAAGAACGGGGAATTACCATTACTTCGGCTGCGACTACTTGTTTCTGGAAACATAATAAAATTAATATTATCGATACTCCCGGCCACGTTGATTTTACGGTAGAAGTAGAGCGGTCTTTGCGCGTGTTGGACGGAGCGGTGGCCGTTTTTGACGGTCAAGCCGGAGTCGAGCCGCAATCGGAAACAGTTTGGCGCCAAGCGGATAAATATAATGTACCGCGCTTATGTTTTATCAATAAAATGGATAAAATGGGCGCAGATTTTTACATGAGTTTAGATTCTATCCGAACGCGCTTAAATCAAAAAGCCGTCGCCTTACAGTTACCGATTGGCGCCGAGAGCAATTTGTCTGGCGTGATTGATTTGCTGACAAAAAAGGCTTATAAATTTTCCGGTAATTTTGGCGTTAAAGTAGAAGAAGTTCCAATTCCGGAAGATATGCAGAAAAAGGTTGACGATTATCATAACGAATTAGTAGAAAAAGCCGTCGAGTGCGATGAAAAAACCATGGAAAAATATCTTAGCGGTCAGGAGATAAGCTTGGAAGAATTAAAAGTAGCGATTAGAAAAGGAGTTATCGCTAATGCTATTTATCCGGTTTTATGCGGTACTGCTTTGCAAAATATTGGTGTTCAATTAGTTTTAGACGCGGTTAACGATTATTTGCCTTCGCCTCTGGATGTGCCGGATATTGAAGCAACGGAAGTTAATGATTTAGATAAAAAAATTATTATTACTGCGGATGACAATAAACCGTTTGTAGGTTTAGCTTTTAAAATTGCGACCGATCCTTTTGTTGGCAAACTCTGTTTTGTCCGGGTTTATCAAGGTGTTTTAACGGCCGGTTCTTATATCGTCAATTCTTCCAAAGATACTAAGGAAAGAGTCGGACGTTTAGTGCGGATGCACGCCAATCATCGAGAAGAAGTTAAAGAGGTTTATGCCGGTGATATCGCCGCTGTAATCGGTTTAAAAAACACAACTACCGGCAATACTCTTTGTAACGAAGATAGCCAGGCGTTGCTGGAATCGATTGTTTTCCCGGAACCGGTTATTAAAATTGCCGTGGAGCCGAAGACTAAAGCTGATCAAGAAAAAATGGGCGTGGCTTTGCAGCGTTTAGCGGAAGAAGATCCGACTTTTAGAGTAGAAACTGACGGCGAAACTAATCAAGTTTTGATTTCCGGTATGGGTGAACTTCATTTGGAAATTATTGTTGATCGAATGAAAAGAGAATTCGGAGTGGAAGCTAACGTGGGTAATCCCCAAGTTTCTTATCGAGAAACAATTACTAAAATCGCCGAAGCGGAACATAAATATATTAAGCAAAGCGGCGGACGCGGACAATACGGGCACTGTTCTTTACGAGTCGAGCCGCTGGAGTCCGGCAAAGGTTTTGAATTTGTCGATGAGGTTAAAGGAGGCGTTATTCCGCGAGAATATATTCCGGCAATTGAAAAAGGTGTAAAAGAGGCATTTTTAAGTGGTACGGTCGCCGGATATCCGATGGTCGACGTTAAAACCGCAGTTTTTTACGGATCATATCATGAGGTTGATTCTTCGGAAATCGCTTTTAAAATGGCAGCTATTTTTGCTTTTAAAGACGCCTGTCAGAAAGCTGGACCGATACTGCTCGAACCGATCATGAAAGTGGAAGTTAATACCCCGGAAGAATATATGGGTAATATTATTGGTGATTTAAGCAGTAAACGCGGACAAATTGAAGAAATGTCCGATCGCGCTAATATCAAAGTAGTGAAAGCTAAAGTGCCGTTGGCCGAGATGTTTGGTTATTCGACCGGTCTGCGTTCCATGAGTCAAGGCCGAGCTAACTATGTAATGGAGTTTTCCCATTATAATGAAGTGCCTAAAAATATTTTGGAAGGCATTAAAGAGAAACAAGGGAAATAATATGTTTAAAGAAAAAAGATCAGTTTTTAATCCGGGTTTGGAGAAAGGAAAAGTGGATGATGAGACGGCGGCCGCGATGGGAGAATTGATTTTTTTGGGGCAAAAAACCGGTAATAATTTAAAGTTTCGGGAGGCCGGTTTAAATGCTGATTTGAGCGAGTTAATTAAAACAACTAAAATCAAGACAGGTATAGCTAAGGATTTGTCGGAGAAAGATCTGGAGTTGATGAAGAGTACTGTGGGGATTCTAATTTCTTTTATTATGGCGCCGATTTTTACTGACGACTTTGGTCTAGATCATGAATCGCGGATAGAATGGGAAAAGAAAGCTGGTTTGCGAAACAATGGAGCTAATGGCCAAATTAGTGATTCGGCTAAAAAATATTATCATGCTGATAGCCTAGGATTTAATCGTTGTTCTTCGGCAACTAAACTTATTTCCGATCTAGCTAAAGATATTTCCGATCCTGAATTAAAGATTGATTTTCAAAAATTAGTAAAAATTCCGCCAGAGTTTGTAGAAAAAGATGAAAATAATAATATTCAATATCACGGTTTAGATGATGAAGAAAAAATAAGAGTGGTGAATGAACTAAAAAGTGTCGCCCGAAATGTAGTTTTTTTCTTAAAAGTTTAGTTAATTTAAGAATATGTTTCCCGAGCAATTAAAGAAAATTTTAAATATAATAAAAAATACCGGCGATCGGGTTATTATTTATGACGCCGCTAATCCGGATGATTCTTATGCTTTAATGGATTTTTCTAATTACGCTCGTCTTATTGATAATACTGAAAAAAAAATGGATAAACCAAACTTAATTAATCAGGAAAATTCGTTAAACAAACCGGAATTACCGGTAAAATCGGAAAAAATTGAAAATTTGACAGAAGAAGATTTAACTGATAAAATTAATCGCGAAATATCAAATTGGAAGAATAAAGAAGATTCCTCTTATTTAGGTGAAGAAAATAAGCCCAAAAAAGCTTGGGAGATTTCAGGAACAGTCAAAGAAAAGGCTCAAGAGATTGCTTAATATATCTAAGTTAAAAATAATAATAATTAATTTAAGTTCGGCTGGTTTCCTTTAATAGGGAAGAAACTTCGTGAAAACGAGGGCCGTACACAACAAAAACATGGCCACAGACAAATTTGAGCGCACGAAACCCCATGTTAACGTCGGTACTATCGGCCACGTTGACCATGGAAAGACTACTTTAACCGCTGCGATGTTAGCCGTTTTCTCCGCTAAAGGGATGAAAGCGTCTCACAAAGGCGTTAATGAAATTGACGCCGCTCCAGAGGAAAAAGCCCGTGGTATTACTATTGCCACGGCGCATGTCGAATATGAATCAGAAAAACGCCACTATGCGCACGTTGACTGTCCGGGTCACGCGGATTATGTTAAGAACATGATTACCGGTGCCGCCCAGATGGATGGTGCTATTTTAGTGGTAGCGGCTACCGATGGACCGATGCCGCAAACTAGAGAACATATTTTATTAGCTCGTCAGGTTGGTGTCCCGTACATTATCGTCTTTTTAAATAAATGCGATATGGTCGAGGACAAAGAATTGATTGATTTAGTAGAAGAAGAAATTCGCGATTTGTTAAAAAAATATGAATTCCCGGGAGACACTACCCCGATCATTCGCGGGTCGGCCTTAAAAGCCTTAGAAAATCCAACCGGTCCGGATGCCGCTCCGATTATGGAATTAATGAAACAATTGGATGAATATATTCCTGAACCGGTTCGTGACGTCGACCACCCTTATTTGATGCCGATTGAGGATATTTTTTCAATTGAAGGCCGAGGTACAGTTGTTACCGGTCGTATTGAAAGAGGTGTCGTCAAGGTTGGCGATGAAGTGGAAATTGTCGGTTTAATGGATACTAAAAAAACTGTCGTGACCGGCATCGAAATGTTTAATAAATCATTAGATCAGGGTCAGGCTGGAGATAATGCCGGAATTTTACTGCGCGGCACCAAAAAAGATGACGTACAGCGCGGTCAAGTTTTATGCAAAACCGGCACGATTACTCCGCATACCGAGTTTTCCGCGGAAGTTTATATCTTATCTAAAGATGAAGGTGGACGCCATAAACCATTTTTTAATGGCTATAAACCCCAATTTTATTTTAAGACGACCGATGTTACCGGCGATATTACTTTGCCGACCGGAACAGAAATGGTTATGCCCGGCGATACGGTTAATTTAAATATTAAATTAATCGCTCCGATTGCCCTAGAAGATAAACAAAAATTTACTATTCGTGAAGGCGGTCGAACTGTCGGCGCCGGCGTGGTCACTAAAATTTTAAAGTAATCACTGGAGACCCGCTCTTAAATAAGGGCGGGTTTGTAGTGTTCATTTAAGTCATAAAATTAAAAGTTCTAAAGACATTTACTATGCCTGAAAATAAAAAAGAAGAAAAAGATTTTAAACAAAGAATCAGAATCAAGATCAGAGCTTTTGATCATAAAATTATCGATCAATCGACGAAGACGATTATTGAAACCATAGAACGTAGCGATGCGCAGTTTTTTGGGCCGATTCCATTACCGACTGAAAAACGTAAATATACGGTTAATCGTTCAACTTTTGTTCATAAAGATGCGCGAGATCAGTATGAAATGCGTACCCATAAACGGATGATAGATATTGTTGATCCGACCGCTAAAACTATTGAAGATTTAACGAACCTAATTTTGCCGGCAGGGGTTGACGTGGAAATAAAAATGTAGTAACATAGAAAGGTAATTTAAAATTAGTTGATAAACGTTTAAATAACTCTGATTTCTTAGAAAGTGTTTAAACGAAAATTAGCTAAATTGGAGGGAAATCAGCGAAACAATCAAAATTAATAAAAAGAGGGAACAAGATTTCATTTTTATTGTTTGATTTTAAGCTGGTTTCAAGACCAGTTTTTTTGCAATTTTTTAAAGAATATTATGAAATTTATTAGCGGTAAAAAATCAAGCATGACTCAGATTTGGGTCGATGGCGAAGTTATGGCGGTTACTTCTGTTTTGGCTGGTCCTTGTACTATTACTCAAGTTAAAAGCAAAACTAAAGACGGTTATGAAGCTTTGCAATTAGCTTATGGTGAACGTCAGGCTAAAAATATAAACAAACCGCAGCTTGGTCATTTTAAAAAAACTAATGTTCAACCGGCTCATGTACGAGAGTTTCGTACCAGCGAGGCTGCTAATTTTAAAGAAGGCGATGTTATTACCGTGAGTACTTTTGCTGTCGGAGATAAAATTGATGTCACGGGAACCTCTAAAGGTAAGGGTTTTCAGGGTGTAGTGAAGCGTCACCATTTTCATGGATTTAGAAAGACTCATGGCAATAAGGATCAAGAAAGAATGCCCGGATCAATCGGCGCTAAAGGTCCGGCTCACGTTTTTAAAGGAACACGGATGGGCGGTCGCATGGGTAACGAGCGCGTGACGACTACTAACTTAGAAATCGTTGCCATCGATGCCGTCAAGAATGTTTTATTTATTAAAGGGGCGGTTCCGGGAGCGATTAATGGTTTTATTTTGATTCGTGGCCAGGGTGATTTGCAGGTTAATTTAAAAAAAGTTGAAGATATAAAAGAAACAGTCAATACTGAAGATGTTAAGACGGGAGAAAGTAAAAAAGAAGAAATCAAAACAGAAGAGGTAAAAACGGAAGAAGTTAAGGTAGAGGCGGCTAAAACAGCCGAAGTAAAAACGGAAGAAGTTAAATAAGAATTAAACAAGGTAATTACGAATTAAGAATTGTATGTCACTAAGTATAAAAGTTTATAATCAAACAGCGGAAGCCACAAAAGACTTAGAATTGTCAGCTAAGATTTTTGGTATTAAACCGAATAACGAGTTATTGCATCAAGCGGTTATAGCGCAACAGGCCAATGCTCGTCAGGTATTAGCTCATACTAAAGATCGCAGCGAGGTTTCCGGCGGCGGTAAAAAACCTTGGAAGCAAAAGGGCACCGGCCGAGCGCGCGCCGGTTCCAGTCGTTCGCCGATCTGGATAGGCGGCGGAGTAACTTTTGGTCCGACAAAAAATCGTAATTTTAAACAAAAAATAAATCAAAAAATGAAGCAGAAAGCTTTATTTATGGCCTTGTCGGATAAATTTTTAACTAATAGTTTGGTAATTTTAGATAATTTAGATTTTTCTGAATATAAAACCAAAAAATTTCAAGCCTTAGTAGCAGTTTTAGAAAAAAAAGTTTTGAATAATGATCGCCGCGATTTGTTAGTTATTAATGACGCTAAGAATGAAAAAACTTTATATTCCGGTCGTAATTTAGCCGGGGTAAAAATCATTAATTTAGAAAATATTAATTTATTAGATTTATTAAATTATAAGAATTTATTATTAACCGAAAATACTGTAAAAATTTTAGAAAAAAGATATTCCTAGTTTGTAATTTGTAAATCCCAAAAATATGGCTTTATTTGGTGCTAAAAAAACAACAAAAGAAAATAAATCAGCGGTTGCTCCCAAGGAAACGACGAGTATGCAGGATTTGTATAATGCTCCGGCCGTCAAAGCAAAAGTTTCGACTGATAAAATCGTAACAAAGAATCAGAATTTGAGTATTGCTTATAAAATTTTAGTTAAACCTCTGATTACTGAAAAAGCAACCCATTTGAATGCGGTTAATAAATATGTCTTTGTTGTATCTGATCAAGCCAATAAAATTAACGTGGCGGCGGCCATTACCGATATTTACGGAGTTAAGCCAACGCAGGTTAATTTAATGAACGTTTCCGGAAAAAAGGTTGCTCGCGGGCGCGTTAAAGGGCAGAGAAGCGACTGGCGCAAAGCGATTGTTACTCTAAAAAAAGGAGAGACCATTAAAGTTTATGAAGGCGTTTAGTTAATAATTTGTAATAATAGTTCGTAATTCGTAATTGATTATATATGGGTATCAAAAAAGTAAAAGCTAATACTCCTGGTCGACGTGAAGCGACTTTTGATGATTTTAAAGATTTGACCAAATATGAACCGGAAAAAAGATTAGTTATTATTAAAAGACGACGCGGCGGGCGAAATTCTCAGGGTAAAATTACTGTTCGTCATCGCGGCGGCGGAGCTAAGCGTTATATTCGTTTAATTGATTTTAAACGTGATAAATTTAATGTGGCCGCGACCGTGGCTTCCATCGAATACGATCCTAATCGTGGCGCTCGTTTAGCTTTACTTAATTATGCGGATGGAGCTAAAAGATATATTGTCGCGCCGGCTGATTTGGTAGTTGGTAATCAGGTTATGAGCTCTCGAGAATTAATTGAAATTAAGGTCGGCAATGCTTTACCGCTGCAGTTTATTCCCGCCGGTATGCCCGTTAGTTGCGTAGAGTTAGAACCGGGGCAGGGCGCCAAAATCGCGCGCGGTGGCGGTAATTTTGTTTATGTCATGGGTGTCGAAGGTAAGTATGCTCAGTTAAAAATGCCATCGGGGGAAATTCGTCAGGTTAAAAAAGAATGTTTGTGCACAGTCGGTCGGGCCAGTAATCCTGATCATCGTCATATTTCTTTAGGTAAGGCCGGGCGTAGTCGTCATTTAGGTATTCGTCCGACGGTTAGAGGCACAGCCATGAATCCGGTTGATCATCCTCATGGTGGCGGTGAAGGCAATCAGCCGATTGGTCTTACTCATCCGAAAACCATGTGGGGCAAGCCTGCCCTCGGTGTTAAGACCCGAAGAAAGAGACACTCCGATCGTTTAATAATTAAAAGAAGAGCCAAGAGAAAATAATAAAAAATAAATATGTCCAGAAGTTTAAAAAAAGGACCATACATTAATCTCCGGTTATTGAATAAAATCAAGAATTTAAAACCTGGTGATAAAACAGTTTTCAAAGTTTGGGATCGAGCCTGTACTATTACTCCGGAAATGGTAGGTTTTACGCTCGGTGTTCATAATGGAAAAACCCACCTGCCGGTTTATGTGGTTGAGAATATGGTCGGGCATCGTCTCGGTGAATTTTCACCAACCCGTAAATTTTTAGGTCATGGCGGTAAGATGGCTAAATCGCAAGCGGCGGACAAAAAATAATTAATTAATGATTATATGGAAGTAAAAGCAAGTTTAAAACATTTAAGAATGTCACCGCGGAAAATCCGTTTAGTGATTGATGTTATCCGTTTAATGCCGGTTGACAAGGCTTTGGATCAACTGAGATTTATTAATAAATTGGCGACTGATCCGGTCGCTAAGCTGATCAAATCGGCCATTGCCAATGCGGAAAATACTTATAGTTTGGAAAGAAGTAATTTATATATTAAAGAAATCCGATCCGACGAAGGAGTGATGCTTAAACGCTGGATGCCTCGGGCGCACGGACGAGCGACCTCTATCCGGAAACGCGGTTGTCATATTACTTTAATTTTGGCTGAAATTAAAGTTAGTGCTCAGAAAGCGAAGAAAGTAGTTAAGGTGGCCGAACCGGTAAAATTAGAAAAACTGGCCAAGGAAGGTGAAAAAAATCTGGTTAAGAATATAGAGAAAGCGGAAAAAGCCAAAGGCAAAAAAGCCGCCGGAGAAAAGACTAAGATGTTCAGACGTAAGTCCGGGCAATAAATAAATTCATAATTGAATTCATATGGGCAAAAAAGTAAATCCAAAAATTCTGCGAATGGGAATCACCAAGACTTGGCCGTCTTTATGGTTTGAAACCGGTGAAAAATATATTAAGAATATCCGACAAGACATTGGAGTTCGTAAATATTTGATTAGAGAATTTCGTGAAGCCGGTATTGATAAGGTTGAAATTATCCGCAGCATTAATAAAATGGAAATCAACGTGACTACGGCTAAACCGGGTTTGATTATTGGTCGCGGTGGCAATGGAGCGGAAGAATTGAAGAAAAAATTACATGATAAATTTTTAAAAACTTTTCGTCTAGGTGAAATTAATTTAAATATTAAAGAATTTAGTCGTCCGAATTTAAGCGCGCAAATCATCACTCAGGGTATAATTTTAGAGATTGAAAAAAGAATGCCTTTTCGTAAGGTGATGAAACAAACTTTAGGAAAAATTGAAAGAGCGGGGGCTCAGGGTGCTAAAATTGTAATTGCCGGACGCCTAAATGGCGCGGAAATAGCCAGAACTGAAAAATTAGTTTGGGGAAAAGTACCGCTTCAGACTTTACGGGCCGATATTGATTATGCGCGCGGAGCCGCCCATACGGCTTATGGAGCAATTGGAATTAAAGTTTGGGTTTATAAGGGAGAGGTGTTTGAAAAAGAAAAAGTAGCCAGAGGCGAAGTGATCGCTCAATAAAATAAACAAAATTGTCAACTATATGTTAATGCCCAAGAAAACTAAATGGAAGAAAGATCAGAAACGCCGCCGCGGCGGAAAAGCTAGCCGTAATTTAAATATTAGTTTTGGTAGTTATGGCTTAAAAAGTTTAACAGCTTGCTGGGTAACGTCGCGTCAAATAGAATCCGCTCGTCGCGTTATGACGCAATACGTCAAAAAGGGCGGTCAGATTTGGATTAGAATATTTCCGGATAAGGCGGTAACCGCTCATGGTGGAGAAATTCCGATGGGTAAAGGTAAGGGCGCGGTTGATCATTATGTTGCTATTATTAAACCGGGTATGATTTTGTTTGAAATGGAAGGTTTAAATCGAGAAACCGCTAAAAAAGCGATGGAATTGGCGGCTTATAAGTTGCCGATTAAGTGTCAATTTATCAGTAAAGAATAAATCTGAAATATATGGAATTTAAAGAATTACAAACAAAAAGTAGCGATGATTTATTAAAATTATTAAATGTTAATCGGGAGAAATTACGTGATTTACGATTTAAAGATTCTAATAAACAGCTTAAAAATATTAGAGAAATTAGAGAGTTAAAGCAATTAATTGCGCAAATTTTGACTTTATTAAATAAAAAATAATATGACGAGCGCCAAACCTAAATCAGCCAAAATTAGTCCGGAAATAGCTAGCCGTCGATTTAACGGTGTTGTAGTTAGTGATAAAAGCGACAAGACGATTGTGGTTCGGGTTGAAACAATTAAAAAACATCCGAAATATCAGAAACGTTACACGGTTAGTCGTAAATATAAAGTTCATGATGAAAAGAATGAATATCATACTGGCGATAAAGTAAGTTTTATTGAGTGTCGTCCGCTCAGTAAGGATAAAAGATGGCGAGTTATAAAAGCCTAGTAATTTTAGAATAATATTTTAATTCTATGGTGCAAGTACAGACCTATTTAAAAGTAGCCGACAATTCCGGAGCCAAAGAAGCTCAGTGTATTAGAGTTTTGGGCGGTTATAAAAGACGATATGGACATGTCGGTGATATTATAGTTGTCGCTATCAAATCGGCTGTTCCTCATGCGGCTCTTAAAAAGGGTGATGTGGCTAAAGCGGTTATTGTTCGAACCAAGAAGGAAATTCGTCGTTCGGATGGTTCCTATGTTCGTTTCGATGATAACGCTTGCGTCATTATCGTTGACGCGGAAAAAAAAGATCCGAAAGGCACACGTATTTTTGGACCGGTAGCGAGAGAAGTGCGCAAAGCGGGTTTTGTTAAAATCGCCTCACTGGCGCCAGAAGTTTTATAAAAAATATGAATATCAAAAAAAACGATAACGTTAAAATTTTAGCGGGAAAAGATAAAGGTAAAACCGGCAAAGTTTTGCAAGTTATGCCGACGGCTAACCGAGCCAGCGTTGAAGGTTTAAATTTATTAATTAAACATTTGCGACCGCGACGTAATGGTGAAAAGGGGCAAAGAATCGAATTTCCGGCCTTTATTAACGCGGCCAATTTGGCGCTAGTTTGTCCGAAATGCGGCCGGCCGACGCGCGTGGGTTTTAAAACGGTTAAAGTTGAGGGGAAAAATGCTAAAAAATTTCGAGTTTGTAAAAAATGTTCGGAAATAATTGAGTAAATTACCTATATGAGATTAAAAGAAAAATATAACAAACAGATTGTCCCGAAAATGGAAGAAAAATTCGGTTTTAACAACCGCATGCTGGTGCCGCGTTTAACCAAGGTAGTTTTAAATGTGGGCTTTGGCCATCATCTTAAAGAAAAAGAATTTATGGCCAGTGTGGAAAAAGGTTTGGCAAAAATTTCCGGACAGAAATCAGTATTTACCGCCGCCAAAAAATCTATTTCGGCTTTTAAGATTCGGGTTGGTTTGACGATTGGCGCTAAGGTAACTTTGCGCGGCCAGCAGATGTATGATTTTACCGATAAACTAGTTAATATTACTTTTCCCCGAGTGCGCGATTTTCGAGGAATCTCTGAGAAATCTGTTGATAATAATGGTAATTTGACGGTTGGCTTCAAAGATCAGACCGCTTTCCCGGAAATTCTAGTGGAAGAAACCGATAATGTTTATGGACTGGAAGTTTGCCTGGCGACTAACGCTAAGAATCGGGAAGAGGGTTTGGAATTATTCCGTTTGTTGGGTTTTCCTTTTAAAAAAGATAGCAAATAATTTAAATATATATGGCAAGAACCGCACTAATCGTCAAATCCCAAAGAAAACCGAAATTTTCTACCCGGAAAATTAATCGGTGCTGGCGCTGTGGTCGCAATCACAGCTACATGAATGATTTTAAATTATGTCGTATTTGTTTCCGGGAGTTGGCCGACAATGGAGATTTACCGGGAATAACAAAGTCCAGTTGGTAATTAGTAATTTAGCTAATCTAAAAATATGATGGATCCCATCGCAGACATGTTCACAAGAATTAGAAACGCTTCCGCCGTTAAAAAATCGGAGGTCGTTTTGCCGCTCAGCAAATTAAAATATGAAATTGCTAAGATTTTAGAAACTGAAGGCTGGATTAAAAAGGCGGTGATTGTACCCGGCGGTTTAGACGGTCGGCACAATAATTTTGATGAACTGCAAATCATTTTAAAATATCGAAAAAACGGAAAACCACAAATTGATACGATCAAGCGGGTTAGTCGACCGGGTTTGAAAATTTATGTGGGCAAAGACGAGATTCCGACAGTCTTAAATAATTTTGGTGTGGCTATTATCTCCACTTCTAAAGGATTAATGACCGGAAAAGAAGCAAAAAAACAAAAAATCGGCGGAGAGATTCTCGGAGAGATATTTTAATTATTGTAAATATTATATATATGTCACGTTTAGGAAAATTACCAATTAAATTAGGACCCAACGTTCAGGCGACGGTTGGACCAAAAGAAATGACTTTTCAGGGACCGAAAGGTAAATTTTGTTTAAATCTTCACCCGGCCGTAGTTGTTAAGGTAGAAAATGGAGAAATTATAGTGGCTCCGCGCGATAAAGATGCTCAGAATTCTAGCGCCCTTTGGGGTTTAATGTGGAGTTTGATAAAAAATGCCGCCGAAGGAGTCAGTACGGGATTTGTAAAAAAATTGGAAATTAACGGGGTGGGTTATCGAGCGGCAGTCAGCGGCAATCAATTAAATATGAGTTTAGGTTTCTCTCACCCGATAGAATTTGTCTTACCGGTAGGAATTACGGCTACGGTCGCGGCTAACGTTATTACTTTAGAGGGAATCGATAAGGCTTTAGTGGGAGAAACAGCTGCTCAAATCAGAAGAATTCGTCGTCCGGAACCCTATAAAGGTAAGGGGGTAAAATATGCGGATGAAATAATTCGACGCAAAGCCGGTAAAGCGGCCGCTAAGGGTAAATAATTAAAGCTAGCTTATAATTCTTAAGGGAATTTATATGGATAAAATCAAAGAAAATAATCAAAGACAGGCCCGCCGTCACGGTCGGGTGCGCGTTAAAGTATCCGGCACCGCCGCTCGTCCGCGTTTGAGCGTTTTTCGTTCTAATCGGGGGATGTTTTTGCAGCTGGTTGATGATTTAAGCGGTAACACTCTGGCGAGTGCTAAGATGACCGAAGTTAAAAAAACACCGGGAAAAATTGAAGCCGGAAAAGAGCTGGGTAAATTAATCGCGCAAAAAGCTAAAACCAAAAAAGTCACTAAGGTCGTTTTTGATCGCGGTTTTTATAAATATCATGGCCGAGTGAAAGCGGTAGCCGAGGGAGCGCGTGAAGGTGGTTTAGAGTTTTAATATTTTTAGTTTTTAATTGGCAAATATAATTTTGATAAAATATGTCCGAAGATAAAACAATTAAGCCGAATATTCCGATAGATTCTAATGTCGGTGCAGCTAGCACCGTCGCTAAGGATTTATATGGTGGTCAGAAACGTGGTGGTCAAGGCGGCCAAGGCGGTCGTGATGGCGGTAATCGGGGACGTTCACGCGGCGGACGTGATGATCGTCAAAAAGACGAAATGGAACAACGGATTCTTGAAGTCGCTCGAGTTACTCGGGTTATGGCCGGTGGCAAAAGAATGAATTTTCGTGCTTGTGTAGCTCTGGGAGACAGAAAGGGTAGTGTTGGTGTGGGTTTAGGTAAAGGAGCGGATGTTACTATGGCTGTTAATAAGGCGGTTAATCGTGCCAAGAAAGACATGGTTAATGTACCGATGGTTAATGAAACTATTCCTCACGCTATTTTAAAAAAGATGGGAGCGGCTCGCATTATGTTGAAACCGGCGAAAAAGGGTCGGGGAGTTATTGCCGGCGGAGTGACGCGGGTGATTTTAGAATTAGCGGGCGTAAAAAACGTTACCAGTAAAAATTTGGGTTCAAAAAATAAAATTAATAATGCTCGTTGCGCGATTGAAGCTTTACGTGGCCTAAAGCGGAGAGAGGCTAAAGAAATAAAAACGGAGGCTACTGAACTAAAAAAATAAAAATATGTTATCACTTAATACGATTAAAAAAACCAAGGGTAGTGCTAAGAAGAATAAACGAGTCGGACGAGGTAACGCTTCCGGTCATGGTACTTATAGTACCCGCGGTCAGAAAGGTCAAAAATCTCGATCCGGCGTCTCCGGTTTAAAACGCTTAGGCATGAAAAAACAGTTATTGCAGATTCCTAAGTCCCGCGGTTTTAGATCGCTCCAGCCAAAAAATCAAGTAGTGAGTATTAAAGCGATTAATAAAAATTTTAAGGATAATGAAATTGTTAATCCCCTGGTATTGTTCGAGAAAAAATTAATTTCTTCGTCTTCTTTACCGGTAAAAATTTTAGGTAAAGAAAAGTTGACGGTTAAAGTTAAATTTGAGAAAATTAAGATGAGCGCCAGTTTGAGCGAACAATTAAAGTAAATTTTTCTAAAAAATTATTAATATGTTAGACAAATTGAACCAAATCTGGAAAGCGCGCGATTTACGCAATAATATTCTGTTCGTTTTGGCGATGTTGGTTATTTTTCGTTTAGCGGCCCACATTCCGGTACCGGGAATAAATGCTCTGGCTTTAAAAAATTTATTTGCTTCGAATCAAATTTTAGGGTTAATGAATCTGTTTTCCGGCGGCGGTATGGAGAATTTTTCTATCGTTATGATGGGCGTGGCTCCTTATATTACTTCTTCTATTATTTTTCAGCTTTTAGGGATGATTGTACCGAGCGTGGAAGAGATGCAGAAAGAGGAGTCTGGTCGCCAAAAGATTAACATGTGGACGCGCTGGGCGACAGTTCCTCTGGCTTTTTTTCAGTCCTACGGAATGATTACTCTGCTGCGTCGCGGTTCCTCGGGAATTTTGGGTGATATCAGCAATTTTGATTTAACGGTGATGATTATAACGATAACCGCCGGTTCCATTTTTTTGATGTGGCTAGGCGAATTAATCACCGAGAAAAAAGTGGGCAACGGTATTTCTTTATTAATATTTGCCGGTATCGTTTCTGGTTTACCGCAGATTGTTCGACAAATTGCCGTTACTTTCGATCAAACCCAGCTTTTTATGTTGATTGGTTTTGTAATTATTGCTTTGATTACAGTGATTGGGGTAGTAATTATTAATGAGGGGCAACGTAATATTCCGGTCCAATATGCTCGGCAAATTCGTGGTAATCGCACCTTCGGCGGAACCAGTACTCATTTACCATTGCGAGTTAACATGGCCGGAGTTATTCCGATTATTTTTGCAATTTCGGTGGTTTTATTTCCCTCGATGATTGCGCAATTTTTAATTCATGCCAAAACTGCCTGGATTGCCGGGGCGGCCGAGGGAACTATTCGTCTTTTTAATAATCAGTTATTCTACGGAGCTACCTATTTTATTCTAGTTTTTGCTTTTACTTATTTTTATACCGAAGTTATTTTTCACCCCGCCCAGGTCGCTGAAAATTTACAAAAACAGGGAGGTTTTATTCCCGGCATTCGACCTGGAATTAATACTAGCGATTATTTAGCCGATACAACCCATAAAATTATTTTAGTCGGAGCCTTGTTTCTGGGCTTAATTGCTATTCTACCTTTAATAATGCGTTATTTTACCGGTATTCAGGCTTTATCAGTCGGCGGTACCAGTTTACTCATCGTGGTCTCAGTGGTGATTGAAACTGTCAAAGCAATTGAATCGCAGTTGACTATGCGTGAATATGATGGTTTATAATATGTAGATTTATATAAATATATACTCACGAAAGTCGACTTTATGGTCGGCTTTTTTTGTGATATAATATAATTAATCATTTATTAAAGTTTAATTATAATAATATGGACCTTCAAGACATAACCAAGGACTTAGCCGGTCAAGAAAATTATCGAATTGCCCGCCGCTTGGAAGAATTAATGCAAACTAATCCAAAATTTAGAAATTTAGATGAATCTAACCGGGAAGTGATTTTAAAATTAGTTAATAAATATAAAGAAAAAATTCGTTTAGGCATTAAACCGTCTTTAATAACCATTAGAGAAGACAAGTATCATCTTTATGAAAATCGGATAAAACTGGGTTTAACGCCTACCGATTTAGGACAAATTAATAAATTATTGGATAGTTTTAAACAATAAGATTTAAACATATGTTTGGTTTTAACTCTAAGCCGGTTAAGCGCAGTATAGTCAGTCGTGATCCTAATAACCAGCTGGATCTTGATGGTCTCAGCCTTCAGAATCAAACAGGTTCGCCCTACTCTAGATTAAGGATTAATTCCGGGGCTGATCGAGCCGGCCAACGCGGCGCTACGGCTCGAGCGACGCTTAATTATAACCGAATGTCAAAATTAGGATCGGGATCGGCCGCCAAACAAATGCAAATGAATTCCTTCGCCAAACTAAAAAGCGTCGGTTCTGGCGGAATAAGGCGAGATTTTAATCTTTCTAAATAATTTTATTTATGTTTTGGAATTTACTTATTGTCATACTTGGTTTGGGTGTGTTTGAAATTATCAGTAGCGTCGATAATGCCGTGGTTAATGCCCATATTTTACGGACCATGCCTGAAAAATATCGGAAGATTTTTTTATTTTGGGGCTTGTTGTTCGCGGTTTTTGCGGTACGGGGAGTTTTACCGTTTATTATTGTTTGGATAGCTAATCCTAATTTATCGGTTTTGCAGGTTGTGACTTCTACTTTTTCCGGCAGTCCAGAAATTACCGCTTATATCGCTCAGTCTAAGCCGCTATTGCTTCTGGGCGGCGGAGTTTATTTATTTTTAGTTTTTCTCTCCTGGTTATTTTTGGAAGAAAAAAAATATGCTTTTTTAGCTGAAGGCTTCATTCATCGCCAAGGAGTTTGGTTTTACGCTTTCGCTTCGATTTTAACGACGGCTATCGTTTATTTGTCTTTAAAACAGAATCCGGTTTTAGCTCTGGCGGCGACGATTGGCGTTTCGGCTTTTTTTATTACCGATGGTTTTAAAAAAAATTCCGAAGAAAAAGAAAAACAATTACTATCACCGCACATGAGCGCCTGGAGCAAGATTTTGTATTTGGAAGTTTTAGACGCTTCATTTTCTATCGATGGTGTAATCGGCGCCTTTGCTTTTACAGTTAGTGTGCCGCTGATTATTATTGGTAACGGCTTGGGAGCATTAGTCGTCAGAGAGTTGACCGTGCGGGGGATTGATTTGATTACTAAATTTGCCTATTTAAAAAATGGAGCGATGTATGCTATCGGCGTGCTGGGCGGCTTAATGATGCTGGAAAGTTTCGGTCGAGAGTTTCCTTTCTGGTTAGCGCCGCTATGCATGATAAGTCTGCTGGTTCTTTTTTTGGTTTTATCGATATCAATTAATCAAAAAGAGAAAACAGTTTTAAATTAAGATTTTTATGATTTATTTAAAGTCGGCGGATGAAATTAGAATAATCAGAGAGGGCGGTCGGCGCTTGGCCGCCATTTTAGAGCGTTTAGCGGCGGAAGTAAAGCCGGGAGTGTCTACTGAATTTTTAGAGGATTTAGCTAATGATTTAATTACGGCGACCGGTGGTTATTCGGCTTTTAAAAATTATCCGATGGGCGGAAAAATATTTTTTCCTTCGACTTTATGTATTTCTATTAACGACGAGGTGGTTCATGGCGCGGCTTGGCCTAATCGTCTTATCAAGTCTGGAGATATCGTTGATTTAGATATTGGTATGGAGTGGCCGGCAACTGCCGAATTGCAAACTAAATTTAATTCTCCGATTAACACCCATTCTAAACACGGCGGGTTCTTTACTGATACTTGTATAACGGTCGGCGCCGGTAAAATCAGTGTCGCGGCCCGGAAATTATTACAGGTCACTCGTGAATGTTTGAATTTAGGTATTAAAGCGGCCAAACCGGGCGGAACTCTTAATGATATTGCTCGGGCCGTACAATATCAGGCGGAAAGCCATGGTTATGGCGTAGTTCGTGATTTAGTCGGACATGGAGTCGGTTATTTGGCTCATGAAAAACCAGATGTTTTTAATTTTGAAATTAAAGAAAAATCTCCGGAGAATATTGTTTTAAAACCGGGGATGGTTATCGCGATTGAGCCGATGATTAATTTAGGAGATTGGCCGGTTAAAATTGCCGCTAATAATTATACGGTTTTGACCGAGGATGGATCGTTAAGCGCTCATTTTGAACATACGATAGCGATTACCGATTCTGATTGTGAGGTTTTAACCAAGTAGATCATTTATTTACAGCGGTATAATTTAAAAATCAATATATGGAAAAAATTATAAATTATCTCGGTATTGATTGGGGTGAAAAACGTATCGGTTTGGCGACAGCTGACAGCGAAGTTAATTTGGCCTTACCGTTTAAGACAGTGGCGACCTTAGCCGAAGTTTTAAATGTTATTAAAGAGGAAGAAATTGATATTGTTGTTTTAGGCGATCCCCAAAAGATGAGTGGAGCCGAAGCTAGTAATCCTTTATGGCTTAATTTTTATGATCAGCTAAAAGCGCGTAGCGGCCGACGCGTTGAGTTGTTTGATGAACGCTTAAGTAGTCTGGCGGCCGACGCCTTAGAGGGAACAATTAGTGAAAAAGCGGAGCGCGATGAGGTCGCCGCGTCTATAATTTTACAAGATTATTTGGATCGAAACTAATATGGATGAAACTAAAAATACTTTAGCCTTGATTTTAAGTCGGCAGGCCTATCGGGAAGACGACTCCTTGGTTACTATTTATAGTTCTGCTTTAGGTAAATTAAATTTAGTGGCTCGCGGTACGCAGAAACTGCAATCTAAATTAGCCGGGCACATTGAACCTCTGACTTTGGCAGATATCATGATTATTCGCGGTAAAGGTTATGATTATATTGGCAGTGCCATTACGCGCGAATCCTATATAAGTATTAGAAACGATTTAAATAAATTATATTACGCCGGCCAGGCTCTTGGTTTGTTTGGTAAATTTGTTAAAGAGAATCAGGCGGACGAACGCTTGTTTTTTTTAATAACTAATTGGTTGAATGTTTTAAATAATTTTTTTAGTACTCCTATTTCTATCGACGGCGAAGTGTCTGATTTAAACAAAGAAAGAGGGGGATTATTATTTTCTTTCTTCGCTCTTAAATTTTTGAGTGAGCTGGGATATCAACCCGAAATGTTTCAATGTTTAATTTGTGGCGAAAAGATAAAGTCGGGAAAGAATTATTTTAACCTGATAAGCGGCGGGATTATGTGTTCTTCCTGTTTTACCAAGGAATCGATTAAGCCTGACCGTGAGGGATTAAAAGTATTGACTATTTCTGATAATTGTGTTAAAATTGTACGTTATATAATCAGTAATGATTTATATTCTTGGGAGAAATTAAAAGTAGATAAGAGGTTAATTAAGGAACTGTCGTTGTTAGTTGATAATTTTGTTAAGTTTTGCGTTTAGGAGCTAAAATTAGTTTGAATTTTATTTTTTTTTATAATTAAATGTTATAATGTTTATATAAGTAAAATAACTCTAATATTATGCCTATTATGTCAAAGGTCACAGCCGAGAATCTAAATGATTCTGATCAGTCAAAAGAAATTGCCAATTTAATAATTGAACAGGCTCATTTGGCGCAATTACCAGAGAAAGATAGAGATTATATTCGAGAAAATTTGGCCCTGCAAATTAATCGTCGTTTAGGACTAATCATAATGGAAAATCTCAGCGATGAAGGTCAGTTAGAATATTCTAGACTTTTGGGGAGCGATTTAATTCCTGATCCGGAAAAGCTGCAGAATTTATTAAATAAGTATATTCCCGACTATAAAGAGAAGGTAAAAGTCGGACTAGAGGAATTTATGAAGGAGGCCGTTGCCAGCTTAACTAAATAATTTAATTATATGAAAGCTTTGGAAAATTTTTCAAATTTTTTTCGCAAAAAAAAGCCGACAAATGCCGATGAGTCCCTTGAGCAGAAGGCTGCCGACGGGGACGTTGAAGGCGAATCGGCTTTACAGAATATTAAGTTAAAATTTGATGAAATCGAAAGCCTTAAAAGCGAGGCGAGCGAGTCAAAAAATAAAAATAATAAAAGTAAAATTAATAGAAAGATCCAAACATTAAAAAATCAATTTAAAAAAGAATTTAAACTGGACTATAAGAGTGATTTTGATAAGATAACGCAGAATTATTTTAATAATTCAGAATCCAAACCTGACTCGGGGTCTGCTTTAGGAGCAGCCAGTGAGGATAATTTAGAAGAACCGCTAGTGGAGGGGGCGGATTTAAACGATCAAGAAGAGAAAAATGAAGTAAAACCTGATTTAGAACCTGGTCCGGAATGGAATTATCGTCGTCACCTAGAAAATTTAAAGATTGAAAAAGGGGGAATTCAAAAAGGTAAATATCAGATGATTGAAAACGTTTCTTTAGAGTTAGAGAAAGAATTGAATAATATAACCGATTCTTTGGTGGTGGAAAAATTAGATAATAATTTAGAAGCTAATTTAAAAGATTTAGCCCTTAAAACCGGTTTAAAAGAGGAAGAGATAAAAGAAATATATCGAACAGAAGAAAATAATTTAATATCAGAAGCTAAAGAGGAAATAAACAAAAATTCTAGCCGTTGGGGCCGGGTCAGTTTAGCCGTTGGCAAATCAGTGGGCTATATTTTAGCCACTACTTCAACTGTGGCCACCTTGGGACTGGGAGTTGGCGCGAGCATGTCTTTTATTGCCGCGATTCGAATATTAGATCGAGTCGTAACCGAGAAGCGTTTAAAGAAAAGCTTGGACGCTAAGGTAAAGGAAATTAAAATGAGTAAAACTGAGACTGATAAAGCCGCTATCCAGAATCGTCTAGCCGCCGCTATTAGTTTAAAGAAAAAAATTGAGATTGGTAAAGTAAATTTAGATGATAAGGGAGAGCGAACAAAATTAATTGATGAATATATTGAAGAGCAACGCCGGAGCGGTTTGATACAACTTGACCCCGATAAAGTTATGGAACGAAAAGATCAGATTATTAGAGCCGTAGAAGGTCTTGATGATATTGATAAATCAAATGCGGCCCGGGAAGAAAAGATGAATAAAAAAGGTCTTTTCGATAAGATGAAAAAATTAGAAGACCTAGTTTCCGGAAAGAGTACTCGAGAAAAAGTAGTATCAACGGCAGTGTTTGTGGGTTTGGGAATTGCCGCCCGCGAAGTGCCGGGCATTCGTCTAGCTATGGCGGCTTATGCCGGTTATCGCTTAGGAGCTCTTATTGGAGATCATGTAGTAAAAAATGATGCGATTCCGGAATATATAGGTGAATCTAATAGCAAAAATAATTATAATATAATTAGAAAAAAATTATTAGATCATAATTTTCAGAAGAATAATCCGGAAGAATATTTAAAATTGAAACAGAGAGCAGATGTTTATGAAAATGAAAAAGCCCGAGTTAGTTTAGAAGCGCTTAATAAATCTTTTGAAAAAAAATTACAAGTGGATAAATTTTATCAAAAAAATGATCGCGAAATGAAAATAGTACTTCGTGTCGGCGGGGCGGTTATTGGCTTAGTAGGCGGTGAATTAATTCGTAGTCTGGCCCATCATTTTTTTAATGAAAACGGAGCTTCTCCTAAAAATCACGACACAATTTCCGAACAACCACACGGCAAAGGGACCGCGGTTCATCCAGAAAGTCCGGCTGATTCTTTAAACCATATAAATAAATCAGATTCAACTGCGACTGTTGTTGATTCAACCTTAGCACCAAAAACAAATAGCATCCCAGATGGTTCCAGTCAAGAAGTTGTTCCGTCGCCTAGCCATAAATCTGGTGTTTGGGAGAATAATATTTCCAATAAAGGTCTTAAAACCGGGGAGCATGATTCAGTTTGGCGATCGACGGAACAAATTTTTAAAGATCAGGCTCAAAAGCTTGGCTATAAAGGAGATTTAAATGATAAATCAGCCTTAGAGCATTGGGCGCAAAGTCAAACGGGAAAAACTTTAAATAATTCAGGGACAATAAATGATAAAGTTTTTGAGGGAAATAAAGTCATTTTAGAACAGGACGCCAAGGGTAATTATCATATTAAGGTAGAAGAAGCAACAGGATTAAAACCGGGACACTTGGAACATCTTAAAACTTCAGGGACTAAGGAGGACAATATCCCCGAGCAAGAAGCGCCGATTAAAAAAGAGCAAACAAATTATGAGGAATTAAAAAAGGAATTTATTGAGAAAGATAAGGCGGCCTTTACAGATAAATCCAATAAAATCGCCGACACTCTGCTTGATCAAAAAAATCAAAATATTTCAGAAACAATTAAAAATTCTAAAATTTTTAGTTCTATTGATAATCTCAAGGAATTACCAAATAATCAAACGCTTAATTTAGGAGATTTGATCATGAGTAAGCAGGGGAATACTTATAATTTCAAAACTGAAGACGGCCAGTCATTTAAAATGTTGTTTAACCATCTCGGTGAATCAGGCCAGAATGATAAGTTTACCATTGTCAGCGGCAATCACGTCTTAGATGGGTCAAAACTGGCAGAAGCAATACCGCTTAAACAGACGATTTATGATAATTTACCGGATAAAAGATCTTCTTTGGCTAAACAGTTATTGCAAGAAATAATTAATAATAAAAAACAAGCGAAATTTTTGAAAGAATTTTAAGAGAATTTTAGAAATATTAATGTCACTAGTATAAAAACAGGCCCTTATGACCTGTTTTTATTTGGTTGATTGATAAATTTTCTTGCTAAAACCTGAGAAATGAGTTAATATTTAGACAGTTTAATTAGATTTTTTACTAAGTTTTAAGCTCAAAGTTGGTTTAAAATTAATTTTGTTTTATGTCAAGAATATTAATCAGTGACGCCAAAAAACAAGCTACCGGAGAGGTGGTAATCGCCGGTTGGGTTCGTAATTTGCGAGCGCATAAGGGGGTAATTTTTGTTGATTTAGTCGATATTTCCGGGACAATCCAATCTGTTTTTGTTTCAAATTCCGAAGGGAATAATGACAATTACAATTTGGCAGAAAAATTAAGATTAGAAAGTGTGATTGAAATAAAAGGTGCTTTGCAAGAAAAACCAAACAAAAAAAATGATCCTAATCCGGTTAAGGATTTTGAATTATTAGTTCAAGAAGTTAAGCTTATTTCTTTGGCGGAAGAGAATTTACCTATTCCTGTATTTACTACCGTCGACAATGAAGCTAACCTCGATAATCGTCTGGATTGGCGCTGGTTAGATTTGCGTCAGGAAGAACATCAGAAAGTTTTTAAAGTTTGGTCCAAGCTCGAGGAAGGTTGCCGTGATTATTTTCGTCGTAATAATTTTTTACAAATATATACGCCTTGTTTAATGAGCACTTCTTCGGAAACCGGTTCTGAGGTTTTTGAAGTTAAATATTTTGATCGTAAAGCTTATTTATCTCAGTCACCGCAATTTTATAAACAAATGGCCATGGCTAGCGGTTTTGAAAAAGTTTTTGTGGTTGGTCCGGTTTTTCGAGCGGAATTATCATTTACCACCAGACATGTGACCGAGTTTACCGGTTGGGACTTTGAAGTTTCTTATATTAATTCACATTTCGAGCTAATGTCGATGGAAGAAGATTTACTAATTTCCGGTTTTCAAAAAATAAAAGAAGATTTGACTATCGACATTGAGGTTCCGTCTAAACCTTTTCCTAAGATAAGCTTCGCGGAGGCCAAAGAAAAACTGCAAGCGGCGGGCATTAAAGGTGAGAAGATTTTTGATTTTTCGACCGAGGAAGAGAAGGAGCTTGGTGAAATTATTAAGAGGGAAACCGGACATGATTTTGTTTTTGTGACCGATTATCCGGTTGAGGCTCGGCCTTTTTATCACATGCGTCAAACCGATAGCCCTCGTTTAACTAAAAGTTTTGATCTTTTATATCGTGGTTTAGAAATAACAACCGGTTCACAACGCGAGCATCGGGTAGAAATTTTAGAGAAACAAGCGGTTGAAAAGGGTATGAATTTAGAAGAACTTAAAGATTATCTAAACTTTTTTCGTTTCGGCTGTCCGAATCATGGTGGTATTGGCATGGGGCCGGGGCGTATTGTTATGAAGCTGCTGGGGCTTGGCAGTATTAAGGAAGCTTGTTTTCTGCCGCGTGACGTTAAGCGCCTTACTCCATAGTTAGATATTTATGTATACGTCAATAAAAAAATTATATCGCGAAACTCAATCATATTTAAATAAAGAAATTATTGTTTCTGGCTGGGTTCGAACCGCCCGCAGTTCCAAGGATTTTGGTTTTATTGAAATTAATGACGGCTCATTTTTTAAAGGGTTGCAAATTGTGTTTTCGGCCGATTTAAGTAATTTTTCGGAAGTGGAGAAAATTAGCGTCGGTTCATCTCTGGAAATAACCGGAGTTTTAGTTGAATCGCCGGCTGCCGGTCAAGCTTTTGAATTAAAAGCTCAAAAAATTACCATTATAAATTTAGCCGCCGCCGATTATCCTTTGCAGAAGAAAAAACATAGTTTTGAATTTTTAAGAACGATCGCTCATCTGCGGGGTCGCAGTAATACTTTTTCCGCGGTTTTTCGGCTTCGTTCTGTTCTTAGTTTTGCGATTCATAATTTTTTTACGATGAAAGTTTTGTCTATATTCATACGCCGATTATTTCAACCAGTGATTGTGAGGGCGCGGGAGAAATGTTTCAGGTTAGTACTTTAGACTTAAAGAATCCTCCCAAAGACGATAAAGGCGAAATAGATTATACTCGAGATTTTTTTGGAAAGAAGGCCGGTCTGACCGTTAGTGGCCAGTTAAATGCCGAAGCCTTAGTAATGGGTTTGAACAAGGTTTATACTTTTGGCCCGACTTTTCGAGCGGAGAACTCCAATACGACGCGACACGCTTCCGAGTTTTGGATGATGGAGCCGGAAATGGCTTTTGCAGATTTGAATGATGATATGAATTTGGCGGAAAAAATGTTGAAATATTTAATTGCTTATGTCATTAAAGAATTGCCGGAAGAAATGGAATTTTTTAATAAATTTATCGATCCGGGAATTTCCGAGCGTTTAAATAATATTTTAGACGCAGAGTTCGGCCGCGTTACTTATACGGAAGCGGTAGAAATTCTGATTAAATCCGGGGAGAAATTTATTTATCCGGTTAAATGGGGGATTGATTTACAGACTGAACATGAGCGTTATTTAACCGATAAAGTTTATCAAAAACCGGTTTTCGTTACCGATTATCCCAAAGATATCAAAGCTTTTTATATGCGTCTAAATGATGACGGAAAAACTGTGGCCGCGATGGATTTATTGGTACCGGGTATTGGAGAGATTATCGGCGGCAGCCAGAGAGAAGAGCGTTTAGAAAATTTAGAAAAAAGAATGGCCGAGATGGGGCTGAAAAGAGAAGATTATGCCTGGTATCTGGATTTACGAAAATACGGTTCGATTAAGCACGCCGGTTTTGGTTTAGGATTTGAGCGGTTAATTATGTATATTTCCGGCATGTCTAATATCCGCGACGTTATTCCTTTTTCGCGGACACCAAAAAATGCCGAGTTTTAAGTTTGTAAATATTTTATAAATAATTTTTATAAATAATTATATGAACAACAAGCAAAACGCCAAATACGCTTTTTATTATCTTTTATCATTAGTGGCCCTCATTTTTACCGCCATTTCTGTCGGCCTGGTGGTTTTTAGTATTATTGATAAGACTATGCCCGACATCCTTAATAGTTATGGCGGGTCGATAGATAGTGCTTTAAAATTTGCGATTTCCGCCCTATTGATTGCCACGCCGATTTTTTATTTAATTTCCGCTTTAATTATTAAGGGCTTGCGTCGCGGCGAACTGGATAAAGAATCAGGTATCCGCCGCTGGTTAACATATTTTATTCTGCTGGTTTCTTCCTTGATAATTCTGGGAGTTTTTATTAATGTGATTAATAATTTTTTATCCGGTGAGTTAAGCTCGCGTTTTATTTTGAAAGCTTTAACGGTATTTATTTTGTCCGCTCTACCATTCGCTTTTTATTTTTATGATATTAAGCGACCTAATCCGGAGCGAGCCGATAAAGTCGTTAAAATTTTTTTCTGGGCGACGCTCACTCTGGTTCTGGCGGCCTTTATTGCTTCCTGGTTCTTTATAGAATCGCCGCAAGTGACTCGCGCTCGTCGTCTCGATCAGGCTTTAATCAATAATATTTATAGTCTCGAGAGTGCAGTCAACAGTTATTATGAGCGATATAAGAAATTGCCCGACAATATTGATTCTCTAAAAAATGACCCGACCGTTTATTTGGATGTTAATACCTTAGTCGATCCGACTACCAAAGAAGCAATTGTTTATAAAAAAACCGGCGATCGAAGTTTTGAATTATGTACCACTTTCCGTTTAGACAGCATGGTTGATAGCAATAATACATTCCCGGTTTCATATCCCGGGAGTGATAACAAGAATCATCGGGCCGGTTATCAGTGTTTAAATGGTAATTTATCCGTCGTCGGACCGGTTAAATCGTTAAATTAATTATGATGGATTTTACGACTGAAAAATTTTCCGGGCCTTTAGGCTTGCTTTTGACTCTGATTGAAAGCGAAGAAATGGATATTACGGAAGTTTCATTGGCGAAAATTGCCGATGAATACGTTAATTATATCCGCGGCGCCAAAGATATCGACCCGGAAGAGCTGGCGGATTTTTTAGTGGTAGCCGCTAAATTATTGTATATTAAATCTAAGGCGCTTTTGCCCTATTTATCGACCATAGAAGATGAGGCGGAAATTGATGATTTAACTAAGCAATTACGAATGTATAAGGAGTTTGTGGAGGCCAGCGGGCGAATTAAAAGTTTAATTGCTTTAAAGAAGTGGCTGTATTTACCGCCATTGACCAAGAATCGCCGCGGTCAATTTAGTTTGCCGATTTTTTCTCCGCCTGTTAAAATTAACCCTCTGGTTTTGCATCAACAATTTTTAAAAATTTTATTTAATTTGGCCAAGCAGCAGGAAACAAAATTACCGGAAGAAACCCTAGAGCCAAAAATTAGCATTGACGAGAAGATTCTATTGATTAAAGCCATGATTATAAATAAAGTTAGAGTTAACTTTTCCAAACTATTGGCCGCCGCCGCTACCAAAACCGAAGTGATTGTTAATTTCTTGGCGGTTCTGGAACTCGTTAAACAACAGGAATTAATTTTTGAACAAGAAGAGCTTTTCAGTGAAATTCATATTTCACGGCACACTTAATAATTTAAATATGTCATTAAAATCACAATTGGAATCATTATTATTCGTCTCCTTAAAACCTTTAGCCGTTAAAGAACTAGCTTCTTTTCTGAAATCGAAACCCGGAGAAGTCGAAGAAGCACTTAAAAATTTAGGACTCGATTATCAAAATAATGAGCGCGGTCTGACCTTAATAAAAAATAATAATCAATATCAGATTGCGACGTCCGGTGAAAATACCGCTCTTATTCAAGAATTTTTAAAAGATGAAACCAGCGGAGAATTATCGCAGCCCAGTCTGGAGGCCCTAACAATTATCGCCTATCGCGGTCCGTTGACTAAACTGGAAATCGAAAGGATCCGTGGTATTAATTGCAGCCTAATTATCCGCAATCTGCTCCTGCGCGGTTTGATCGAGGAAAAATTTGATAAAATTAAAAATGAGAATTGTTATACGGTAACTCATGATTTTATTCGCTGGCTCGGGCTGAATGAGCTGGCCGCTTTACCGGATTATGAGAAGCTACATTTAGCAGAGACGATTAATCAAGCGTTAGCCGTTCCGGAGCGCGAATAATTAATTTTAAATTCATGTTTTGGACCGTTATTCTTAATTTAATCGTGATTTTAGGATTTGGCTTAAATCGTCAGCCGGCTCTCGTATTTATTGACGGAAGACTGGTTACTTTAAAACCGGAGGCCGGCGTTACTAAGTTGGCCGCGGAAAAAGGGGCGCTTTTGGTCGCTTCCGACCATTTCTTTGTTTTTACTCAACGGGCCGACGAAATTCAAGCGATTGCCAGTATTTCTAAGCTCATGACGGCGATAGTTTTTTTAGAAAATAATCCCGGCTGGGATCAAGTTTATAAAATTAATCAGACTGATAACGTTCTAGGCGGGAAAATAAATTTATTTCTAGGCGATCGAGTAACTGTTAAAGATTTGTTTTATAGCAGTTTAGTCGCTTCTGATAACGGAGCAACCATGGCCCTGGTTCATGCGACCGGAATGAGCGAGGCGGAGTTTGTAAAAAAAATGAATAGCCGAGCCAGAGACTTGGGCTTAATTAGTACTTATTTTAAAGAACCGACCGGTTTAAGTAATTCTAATGTCTCGACAGCTCGGGAAGTTGCCCTTTTGGCTCAGACGGCGTTTAGTCGAAAAGAAATCAGGCAAGCCACGACTATGGCCGAATATAATTTCATAACTCTGGATGGTCGAGCTAAAAAAATTGAGTCGACCGACTATCTTTTACTTGATACGACGAGCAGTGCGATTAAAGTTTTAGCCGGTAAAACCGGATACACGGAGTCGGCCGGATATTGTTTTGTCGGCCTGTTGCAGGGGAGCAGCGGCCCAGAAGTAATTTCCGTAGTTTTAAATAGCAGTAGTAAAAACGAACGTTTTTTAGAAAGCGAGCAACTGGTTAATTGGGCGCGTAACAGCTATAATTGGGATAAGATTAATTAAATCATTCGCTACGTTCAGGATGACAAGAGAGAGAATGCTCGGGATGACAAAATATGAAAATATTAAATATATGCCGCTAATTTCCGATTGGTATAATAAATTTCGAAATTATTTTTCTCAGCACTATCCGCGAGTTTATGTTTTTTGCGATAATCGTAAATCTTTTATTAAATTTATATTTGCCGGTGGTTTGTCCGGCGGGATTGATTTGCTTTTATTGTTTATTTTTCATAGTTTATTAAAAATAGATATTGTTTTTTCGACCAGCCTGGCTTTTATTTTAGCCTTTCTAGTTAGTTTTTCATTGCAGAAATTTTGGACTTTTCGTAATTATCATCCCGGGCAAATGATTCAACAATTATCTTTATACCTAATTAATGCTTTCATTGGTTTAGTTTTAAATGCTTTTTTTATGCATTTACTGGTTAATACGTATAATGTTTGGTATCTTTTTGCCCAGATTATCGTTAATTTAGTCATTGCCGTCTGGAATTTTATTATTTATAAATTTGTTGTTTTTAAAACAAATAAAAATGAAACTAACGTTTAATTTACAACAATTAGGCCAAGCACCGGAAATCTGGTTACGAAGCGCCGGTTATACTTTTATTCCGGAACGAGAAGACGGTCAAGCGAGTTTTGTTCGTCGTTTGGCGCGGGATTTTTATCCTCGTTTTCATATTTATTTTATTATGGCCAAGAACAGCTCCGGTCAAGATTCGGTAATTTTTAATTTGCATTTGGATCAAAAAAAACCGGGTTACGCCGGCTATAGCCGTCATAATGCCGAATATGACGGGGAAGTCGTGGAACGCGAAATAGAGCGGTTAAAGGGCTTAGCTACGCCTAATTTTATGATTTAATTGTATGGGGCAAGCAGAAGAAATAAAATCTAAATTGGACATTGTGGAGGTTATTAGGGAATATATTCCCGTAAAAGCGGTGGGCGCAAATTTTCAAGCTCTTTGTCCTTTTCATAACGAAAAAACCCCGTCTTTTGTAATTTCACCCGATAAGCAAATTTGGCATTGTTTCGGCTGCAGCCGCGGCGGCGATGTTTTTACTTTTGTTATGGAAAAAGAGGGTTTAAGTTTTGTTGAAGCTTTACGTCTCTTGGCTCCTAAAGCGGGAGTAGTTCTAAGCTATGACAGTTCGGAAAGTTATTCCGAACGTAACCGTCTTTTGGATATTTTAGAACTTAGCGGTAAATATTATGCTCATCTCTTGTCGACCCCAGCCGGAAAAAATTCTTTGAATTATCTTTTAAAGCGCGGCTTGTCTTTGGATACTATCAAGAGCTGGCAATTAGGTTATAGCCCTGACGCTTGGGATAATTTATATGTTTTTTTAAAAAGTCGGCCGTTGAGCGGTAAAAAATATACGGATGAAGAAATTTTTGCGGCCGGTTTGATTATTAAGAAAAATCAAGAGGGATCGTCCGTCGGTCGGCGGAGCGGCTATTATGATCGTTTTCGAGATCGGATAATGTTTCCAATTTGGGATGTTAATAATAATATTATTGCCTTTACGGCTCGCGTCAATCCGGAAAAAGAAAAGACGGAAAAAATGGGGAAATATATTAATAGCCCGCAAACCGCCGTTTATGATAAAAGTCGGGTTTTGTTCGCTTTAAATAAAGCTAAGGCAGCTATCCGCCAGCAGGATCTAGCAATTGTCGTTGAAGGTCAAATGGACGCCATTTCCAGCCATCAACATGGTTTTAATAATATAGTCGCTTCTTCCGGTACGGCCTTAACTACCGAGCAAATTAGCCTGCTGAAGCGCTTTACCACTAACGTTGCCTTGCTGTTTGATATGGACAACGCTGGACAACTGGCTGCCGATCGGGGGATTAAAGAAGTATTGGCGCAAGAATTAAATTTAAAAGTAATTGTTTTAACTGGCTATAAAGATCCGGATGAATGCCTGCAGGAAAAACCGGATAAGTTTCGGCAGGCAATTTTAGACGCTAAACCGATGTTGGAATATTATTTTGAAAAAGTTAGCCTAAATTTAGATCTAGATAATTTTGACAATAAACGACAGATTCGCGATAAAATGTTTACTATGATTGATTTGGTGGTCAATAAGACCGAACAAGGTTATTGGCTTAAAAAAATCAGTGAAGAGTTGGGATTTTTTGAAACGGATATTCGTGAGGAATTTTTGAAGTGGCGGACTAAAAATAGCGTATTAGTAAAAAGAGACCGAGCCCTTAAGCCCGAGTTTTCTGTTTCCGAAACTAGCCGGGAGGATAAGTTGGCTGAATTGCTATTATCACTCCTGGTTAAGTTTCCGGAATTTATTAGTTATAGTATTAGTAATCTAGAACTGGAAGATCTGAAGTCACCGATTTTTTCTCAGTTTTACAAGGATTTTATAATCTATTATAATAAGGTAGCGGTTTTAGATTATGAAAATTTTAGAATTTATTTAAAAGAGGAGAGCGAAGGCGAGGAAAAGCTATTAGATAAATTGATTTTATTGGGTGAAAAAAATTTTTATAATTATGAAGCCGCTCAGGTTAAAACAGAAGTAGTGAATATAATTTTGGAATTAAAAAAATATAATAAACAAGGAAAAATTAAAAAACTGCAAAAAGCCATTGCGCTAGCGGAAAAAGAAAAAAGGAAAGAGGAGTTGGAGATGCTCATGAATGATTTAAAAAATTTAACTATTTCTTAAAATATGCCTAAAAATAAGGTGAAAAAAATCAAAAAACCAAGCGTCCCAAAGACGAAGAAACAGAAAAATTTTTCTAAAAAATCAGTTAAAGTCAAATCGAAAAAAATAAAGAAAAATTTGCCTGCTAAGCATATTAAGAAAAATAAGGCGGCGTCTTCCGATCGAGCGCCCCATGTTGTCGTTAAGCCCAGCCCGGAGCAGATGAAAAAATTAATTGATAAAGGACGTTTGCGCGGTTTTATTACGGAAACCGAGCTTTTGTATTTATTTCCGGAAGTAGAAGAGTATGTTTATGATTATGACGTGTTTTTGGGTGATTTGCAGAAAAACGGCGTACGCGTTATGGAGGATTCCGGACGAATTTTAGATACGGCCGAGAAGAAAGCGGCCGAGCCGCCGTTAACCGGCAAGGCTTTAACACGGCAGAATGCTTTAAATATTGATTTATCAAAATTAAGCGCTGATTCTATTCAGATGTATTTAAAAGAAATCGGCAAGGTTCCGCTTTTGAATGGTGAAGAAGAGGTCGAGTTGGCTAAACGCAAAGAAAAGGGCGATAAAGAGGCGGAGAAAAAAATTATTGAAGCAAATTTGCGTTTAGTAGTTTCAATCGCTAAAAAATTTGCCGGAGCTAAAGGCATGAGTTTATTGGATTTAATACAAGAGGGAAATATCGGCCTATTTCGGGCAGTAGAGAAGTTTGAGTATCGAAAGGGTTATAAATTCTCGACTTATGCGACTTGGTGGATTCGTCAGGCGATTACGCGGGCCTTGGCCGATCAATCGCGAACAATTCGTATTCCGGTTCATATGGTGGAGAATATTAATAAATTTCAGCAAGTACAGCGCAATTTAATTCAAGAGCTCGGGCGGGAACCCTTGGCCGACGAGATTGCTTCTGAGATGAAAGAGACTTTAGAAAAAGTTCGTTATATTATGAAAATTTCTCAGGATACTATTTCCTTAGAGACAACTATTGGTGATGACGGAGAAGACTCAACGCTAGAAGATTTTATTGAAGATGTTAAAAACGTGACACCGGATCGAGCGGCGGCTTTACAGTTATTAAAGGATTACGTTAAAGGTATTGTGGCGCAATTGTCGCCACGCGAACAGAAAATTTTAGAAATGAGATTTGGTTTGGTTGACGGCGTGGCTCATACCCTGGAAGAAGTCGGACAGGAGTTCGAAGTAACACGTGAACGTATCCGTCAGATTGAGTCCAAGGCCCTTGAAAAGATTAGAAAATTCAAGGGATTGGAGAAGTTGAGGGATTATTAGAATACCGGTAAACATTGATTGAAATTAGATTATAATTTAAGGTTGACATAATACGGTAATCTGGTATTATATTAGTAAATATTTCTATAGAAATATTTTGTTTTTTAAGACAATTAAATATTCCCGGGTAGCGCAGCGGTAGCGCAGTTGGCTGTGAAATCTTTTTTATCTTTTGTTATAATGTTTTCATATGATAAAAGATAAAAGAAAATATTCCGATCGTGCCGAGTATTTAAAAAAAGCTGTTGACAAAAGACGAAAGTCAACCCGTCAGATGGCTATTAAGTACAAAAGTGATAGATGTTTTGTTTGTGGTTATAATAAATGTTTAAAGGCTTTAGAATTTCATCATCGGGAGCCTGGTAAAAAAGACTTTGGCATTTCTGCTAAAGGTTATACCAGGAGCTGGAAAGTGATAAGGAAAGAGCTCGATAAATGTGTATTATTATGCGCAAATTGTCATCGAGAAGTGCACGAAGGTTCTACGCAGCTTCCTCAAGTAATTGAGGTCGAATAACGAGGTGAATTGCTGGAAGTCTAAATCCGTAAGGACATGATAATCAGCAGCCGAGCCCTGATTTTCAGGGAAGGTTCAGAGACTATCCCGAAAGGGAGTACTTCTCTAATTTTAGAGCAGGAAGCGCCTCGCACCCGCCCAAGGCGGGTGATGATATAGTCCACCCCATTAGGAAACTAGTGGATAAGTGTAACCAATTGGTCGTCGGTTCGAATCCGACCCCGGGAGCATAGAAAAGACGAGAGTAAAATCTCGTTTTTTCTTTTGTTCATCGGGTGATTTCTCGTTTTGACCAATCGGAATTTTGAACCCCCAAATTCTCGATTGTGACGCTATTGTGCCGTAAGTTTATAACTTGTGGCGTTTCTAACACTTTTATTGCGTCTCTTAAAGTGTGTTGTCCTAAATGCGCATAACGCATGGTTGTTCTAATGTCAGAGTGTCCCATTAACTCTTTGATAGCGGTCATAGAGACCCCTTTCTCGGCTAATCGGGAGGCAAAGGTATGTCTGAGCTTATGCCAACCGATTTGGCGCAATTTTGCCTTATCGCAGATAGCATGAATATTTGTCCGAGAACATTCTGGTCGAAATCTTAATCCGTCTGGGCCTTTCAAAACAAAACCCTCTTTCGGCGATAAAGCGATTAGATGATTATACAGATCTTGCGTCATGGGAATATATCTAATCTTATTGCCTTTAGTCGAGCCTAAAACTCCGACCGAGAAATTGTCTTTGACGATAACCTGTTTTTTAACGAAATCAATCTTTTCCCAGTTTAAAGCCATAAGTTCGCCGATACGCATTCCCGTATGCAGAGCCAAGAGGATGGCCGTTTTGTAGGGCTCCGAAGCGGTTGCCAGTAAGCGATTAGCATCTTCCTCGTTTAAGTAATCAAACTCTTCCGGGTCGCAACGCAGAGGTCTGATTATCGGCACCTTATCTAGTTCGCCCCATTCAACGGCCGTCTTAAGACATTTTGCTAAAGTTCCCATTTGACCGTTAATAGTTTTCGGCTTTAACCTTTTTAATTGTAGAGCTTTAAACTCCTCAATATCTAGGCTAGTTATTTCGTCTAATCTTTTTTTACCGAAGAACGGTAAGAGGCATGATCTTAGATAAGTTTTTTTATTTTTAATTTCCGAGGGCTTATTATTAACTTCGACATACGACTTAATCCATTTTTCCGAAAATTCTTTTAGGGTTAAACATTTCCTTTTTTCTTTTGGGAATAAATCTTCGCCCCTGGTTAGTCGTTGCCTTAAAACCGACTCATAAGATTTTGCGCCTGATCGGGTATTAGCCGGACTGGCTAGGCGGTATCTTCGCGCCTTAAAGCTGAAGTCCACCCACCATTTATTTGCACGCTTGATTGCACTCATAAATCATATTAAGTGACCGACTTAACACAATTTTTTTCCAGATATTCTAAAACATCAGCTTTCTTGAAACGAACGTTATGGCCGAGTTTATAGAACGGAATTAGCCGGCAACTAATTAGGCGATAGACCGAAGTCTTAGAAACGCTAAGCAGTTTTGCCAGTTGTTCCGTAGTCAGAAATTCAATTGTATTTAAGTCAATTAACATTAAGTTTTTAAGGAGCAATACAAGAGCGCGGGGGTTCGCGTCAATTAGTATTACTCTATCATAGGTAATTTAGGGCTGTCTAATTTGAAAAGTTGATAATTTATCAAGCCATAATAACTTTGGAATGTTTTTTCATAAGTCGGGGTTAAAGAATTAAGCTGTAAAAAATTATCAATTTCATCTCGTGAATAAAAAATCATTGGTTTGTCTAGGTTGCGAGAACAGAAATATTTTTTGTTATTGAAGTATCGTTCATCTTCTAAATCTTTGCCGATATATTTTGAAACATATAAACCCATATTGATTCCTTCTTTAATATTTTTAATCTTAATGAATCCGTGTCCCCATAAATCCGCTAATTGTTTCTGGTCGGTATAATTAAGATTGAGTAGGACGTGATAATGAACGGCACCGCGTTTCTGAAATTCCGGGACGACTAAATATTTCAAATTTTCTTTAACCATTTTTAATTTTCTGATAAAGGCTTTAAATTTTTCATTACAACTTTTGAGATCCGTTAGATTTTCGGCAAAAGTTAAAGTCAGAAATTTATTCATATCGGGATTAGAATTTATGCGCCATTTTATCGCCCGGCGTGTGCGGTAAACAGAAAACTCGTTTAATTTTTTAGAGATAGTTTTAACTATCTTTTTAATAATCTTTTTCTTTTTATGTTTGCGTTTGCCAATCCTAATTCCGACTGAATTTTTATAAACTTCAATCTGGTTTCCGGTTACTATCCATTTCGTTTTGTATTCCATATTGTTTGGCTAAATCAGCCTCGACTTGTCGGTATGAAGCTAGTTTTCTCTTCAAAAGCTCTATGTCATCGGTGCTATCGCAAGGCATATTCTCGTTGATAGCCGTTTCTAGCTTTTGGATTCTGTTCCTAAGCCAGGAATGATAAGCATGGTCTTTGAATATTTGTTTTGGAGTGTAAAACATAGATGTGTTCTTAAGTGTGCGTATAATCAAGTTAAGAGGTGGCACAACCTGCCGAGACTGGTGGCCGTTCCTCCGGCGGAGCCGGACGCGGAATCGGCCACCAGCCAACCTCGGCAGGTTTAGATATATACTATTAATTAATCATGTGGCACGCTGACCTTTAAGCCGTGCTATTTTGAGAATAGAACAATAAAAAACTCCATATAATTGGAGTTTCGATGGAGCCTTGATGAATGTCGGCATCAAAAAAACGGCTAATTTAGCCGTTTTAAAAAGTTATTAACAGACTAGCAAGCTACTAGCAATTATTTGTATAAAATTTCGAATTTATAAATATTGATTTCAGTCAGTAATTTCCGATGTTTCCCGGTCTTTGTGATAATTGATTTTAAATATTTTGATTCATTTTTTATTCTTTCACAAATTCCTTCCATATCTTGTCGGAAGTTAACTGAGGTTACTTTGGAATCTTTTATTTTCTCTAATTTTAGCCATTCGTTAAAATCGTGATAAGTAATAAGAATTGGGCGTGTTTTAAAAAAGTAGTCTAAAATCAAAGCTCTTCGTCCTTCAAATTTTAAAGTTTCATCTTTTAAAGTTATTATTCCGATTTTGGTTGGATGATTATAGCGATACCTAGGAGTATTTTCTGCTTTCTCGAATGCCGATTTTTCTTCCTCACTTAAAGGAGTTTCTAAATTTTCCGGATTTTCTTTTTTAAACTCATTATAAATTTGGTTTAATAACTTTTGATCGGAATTAATCAGCTCAGTTATTTTATCTAAACATTTTTCGAAATCACCAGTATAAAATTCCGCTTCGTCTTTGGTTAAACGCTTTAGCCATCTAGGGTCGGAGGCGTCTAGTTCGACTAAGCCCGGGGTCATTAACTTATCAGCTTTAATACCCAAGGCACAACAGCGGTCTTTTTTTATGGAATCATGGGCGTCTTTAAATAGGCAGTAATATTCATGCCAAAATTTATCCGCCACGTGTAGTCGGGACAATTCATACCAAAGTTTATTATCTATCTCTTTATTATGGTAGGCGTCATTAATGCTTTTATGTATCTTATTTTCTTCGTCAATTTTTTCTTTAATAAACCTAAAGAATATTGGGTCATTTTCAATAATTTCGACAAAACCGTACATTACATAAAAAAGACCGCTCAAGGTATTTTGACCATAAGCCAGGTTGCTCTGCTCACGCAAGCGATGCAGTAAAAGCTGTGTTCTTTGCTCTAGCATAATTATATATTGGTATATTATTGAATAACTGTCAAGATTGCTAGGGAGTTTACGGGGGTATAAACTTATAATAAGTAATATTATAATAAATTTCCCGTTTTGTGCTATGACGAACTAATTTTATATGTCTATAAAAAATAACAAATTGTCCATAGTTCAAAGAATATCGGCCGTGGGGATATATATAACAATTTTTTTATTAATTTGTCACTATCTTAGTGGGGGTTGGGAGTTTTTATGGGGTGTAAATAAAGAATATAATTTGCTTTTTGTCTCAGGTGCATTATTGCTAGTTTTCGGCACCTATGTGGCGGAACCATATTTTACAAAACCAGTGGATGTTCTCACGAATTCAATCGCAGTTATTTTAGCACTTTTGAGCATTAATCAGCCTAATAATTTTGTAGGGTATTGGTATATATTCTATTCAAGTCTCCTGTTGGTTTTAATTTCTATTATTTTGATTTTTATATATCAGCTCTTTCCTGAATTTGAAAAAACAGAAAAAACATTTTACGAATTTATAGTAAAAATTGGACAATCAAAAGTTATATTTTCGGTTATCTATATAGCAACTTTATTTTCTTATTTTAAAAGCAAACCATTGGATTTTGCTTTTTTATTTACATTTTGGATTATTTTTATCACAAATTATATAGTAGAAGATATTATTATCTGGTTTTCTAATCTTTTGAGAATTTCGAAGAATAATAATGAAATTTTAGGAGAAGCAATCGGCTGTGAAAATCCATTTTTATATAAAGTTGAAATAGATTTTTTAAAACATAAATCTAAAGAAACGAAAAAAGGTAAATTGGTTTACCTATATCTTGATAAATCTATTGGCGCAGTTGGAATAATTGTTAATGAAAAACAGTTATTAAATAAAAAATGGATTTATGTTTACTTACTAGAAGAGAAAAAGGCACCTCTGAGGGTAGATCTTAAGGGGCATAAGTTTGTTAGTGGGTCAAAGACTATTTTCTCTAGAAATAATTCTGTATTTATTCTGGATTTAACTAATATCGAAGAAGAGTCAAAAAAACTAATTGAAGAAAATTATCTTTATAAAAACAAAGATAATTTTATAGGGTATGTGGCAGACGGTTCTAATATAAGTAAAATACAATTTCTATCTCTAATTGATACAGCTAATATTAATTATAGACTTCTTAAAGAAGGGTCGGTTATTAAGACTGAAATATATAATAAAGACGTACTCTATCAGATAATTGATGGAAAAACCAATGAAGAAGAATTGGAGAAGCATAATATTTATGGATATCTAACGGGCGTCGCACAAAAATTAGGAAGTTATAATGACCAACTTAAAGAATTAGAAACCGTAAAATGGTTGCCAAATATTTATTCTCCTGTTTTTTTCGATAAAAAGGCAGAAATTAGTCCAAATCCAATGGCTATTGGCAGGCTTCCAGAAACAAGTTTGGAAATTTTGTTAAAAGATCCAGATTCTTTAGTTACTCACAATACCGCAATATTAGGAATTCTAGGTATTGGTAAATCATGCCTAACGTATGAACTTATAAAAAAGATAGCAGAAAACACTGAGACTAAAATTATATGCTTAGATATAACAAATGAATATAAAAAGGCATTACCCGATTATTTAGATGGGTCAGTTATAAAGTCTGACGATGAACACTCTCTCGATGAATTAAACAGTAATTTTGGAAAAATCCATTATGATAAAAATTCCTCAAATCAAGATGTCGCTAACTATGAAAAGAGTGGAAACCATAATCAGTATCATGAGCTATTAGAAAAGGATTTGAATAATTTCTTCTTTAGTCAAGATACCATCCCTCAAAATAAAAAGTTTGCTGGTGATTATAGGGTTAGAATTTATAATCCAGACTATCATAAAGTTAGTAAGGGGGAAAAAGTTGGGTTTAATGTTATAACAACTGAATTAACACAAGCGGAAAAGACAAGAATAATATCAGAAGAAATATTTAAAATTTTAATGGCCATGGGGCTGGAGGAAAATAAAAAAGCTAAGGTTTTAATTATTTTTGAAGAAGCCCATTCATTAGTGCCAGAGTGGAATTCTACAGCTAATGAAGGAGATAAAACGGCTGTTAACGGAACCGCTAAGGTTATTTTACAGGGGAGAAAATATGGACTTGGAAGTATTGTTATAACGCAAAGGACAGCAAATATTAGTAAAAGCATTCTAAATCAATGTAATACTATATTTGCCATGCGTGTATTTGATGACACTGGTAAACAATTTTTAGAAAATTATATTGGTCTTGATTATTCCAATACCTTATCTACCTTAGAGGAGCGCCATGCAATTGTTGTTGGTAAAGCTTTAAAACTAAAACAGCCAGTTATTATTAGGCTAAATGATAGTGACAAAATTAAAATACCAAAAATATAACATGATATTTCTTGATATCGATTAAAAAATTTATGAATGAGCAAGAAAATACAAAAAAAGAGATTACAGTTAGTGATTATATAGACTCATTAAACGATGGCTTGCGTAATTTTACCGCTAGAGTTATTGGCGAGATAACGGAATTAAAAATAATAGAGGGAAAGGGTTATTTATTTTTTTCTATTAAAGATAAAAATGTTAATGCCGTACTTAGATGTATTATGTGGACAAGACAGTATAAGTTGAGCGGGGTTATCTTGAGAGATGGATTAGAGGTAATAATTTATGGATCGCCAGAAATTTATAAAGCTGGTGGTGGCTTGACTTTTCATGCAGAGACAATTGAACTTGTTGGTGAAGGGGCTCTAAAAATGGCCTATGAAAAATTAAAAGCGCAATTACAACAGGAAGGGCTATTTGAATTATCGAAGAAAAGGGCACTTCCTAGTTTTCCAAAAAGAATTGGCCTAATTACATCCAATAGCGGAGCAGCTAAAGATGATTTTCTGATTAATTTAAGGAAATCAGGTTTTCAAATTAGCATGATTGATTCAAGGGTTGAAGGACAGTTGGCAGTTGAAGATCTTTATAGATCAATAAAAACATTTGCAAAAAAAGAAATTGATATCCTTGTGATTATTAGAGGGGGTGGGTCGCTAGAATCTTTACAACCCTTAATAACGAAACTTTAGTTAGAGAAATAGCTAATTTCCCTTACCCCGTTTTAGTCGGAGTTGGGCACGAAAGAGATGTCTCACTTATGGGTTTGGTCGCTGATAAAATGGTTTCTACTCCTACGGCCGCAGCCAATATATTGAATGAACCTTGGGAGAAAGCCTTATCTAATTTATATATATATCAGCAAAAAATATTTGATTTATTCCAAAATGAAATATGGTATAGAAAAAATTTAGTTAATAGTTCATATTCAAACATAAGAGATAGCTTTCGTTCAATATTTGATGATTTTAAAAAAGCTGAACAAGCTTTAGAAAAATGGTCAACCTCTATTAGTATGAGAATACGAGAAATAAAGAGGGCTATTGATCAGTACCCGGTATTATTTAGAGGGCGTTTTGAAGATAGACTGAGATTATTTTATGGAAAAATAAATATGATTTTACTACCAGCATTTACTCAAATAGAATATTCGTTACAGATAAATAAAACTAAAACTGATTTAAGTAGCCCAAGTAAATTAATAGTAAATGAAATAAGACAAGCAAAACAAAAAGTTGATTCTTCTGAGAAAATCTTAAATTCAAATAGTCCAGAAAGACAGCTTAAGCTTGGTTATAGCATAACTCGGTCACATGGATTGATAGTAAAAAAATTAAATCAAATAAAGAATGGGGATATAGTGGATGTAACCATATATGACGGTAGTTTTAAATCAGAGATTAAAAATATTAACTTAACTTAAATTAATAATATGACTAAAGAAAAAAAAGAAAATTTAACAGATTCACTCAAAGCATTAGGCGAAATAGTGTCTTGGTTTGAGGGTCAGGAGGAAGTCGACCTCGAGATTGGTCTAGAAAAAATAAAAGAGGGGGCGGCACTTGTTAAATCATCCAAGCAGCGTCTTTTGGAGATTGAAAATGAATTTAATTTAATACAAAAAGATATTGAAAAAGATGCTGTTGGCAAAACACCCGTCAGAGCTAGCGCGGCCGTAGATGATGATGACGAAGAGGTGCGGGTAGAAAATATTCCTTTCTAAATAATTATTGTTTTTTTGACTTTTCGGCTTAAAAACCGTAAAATTAGGCCAGAGAATAGGACTTTATCTTTTCTTCATATCCAATTTGCTATAATATGACTACCTCAAAAAAGGCTATAAAAACTAAGAAAAAAAGTAAAAAAATGTTAGATCCATTTTTTAAAGATAAAGACTTCAAATTATACCAAGCCAATAGCTTGGAATTTTTAGCTACTCTGCCGGAAAACTCGGTTGATATGATATTTGCCGATCCACCCTATCTACTCTCAAACGGCGGTTTTTCTGTTCATGCTGGCCGTATGGTTAGTGTTAATAAAGGCGAATGGGATGTTAGTAACGGTCTAAAAAAAGACTTTGAGTTTCAATTAGCCTGGATTAAGGCTTGTCATAGAGTTTTAAAGCCAGGTGGCACAATTTGGATTTCTGGTACCTATCACTCTATCTATCAATGCGGATTCGCTCTCCAAGTTAGTAAATTTCATATCTTAAACGATATTGCCTGGTTTAAGCCGAACGCCTCGCCTAATTTAAGCTGTCGCTTTTTTACTGCCAGCCATGAAACTTTAATTTGGGCGAGAAAAGAGTTAGTCCATCCTAAAACTGGAAAACCAATAACCACTAAACATAAGTTTAATTATGACTTAATGAAAAATGGTAATTGGCCGGAAGACTTTTTGAAAAAACCGAATCTTCAAATGAGGAGTGTCTGGTCTATGGGAACACCAAAACCTACCGAAAAGAAGTTTGGCAAGCACCCCACCCAAAAACCAATTGATCTATTGGTTCGCATTGTTATGGCTAGCACCGATAAGGGTGATTTAGTTATTGACCCATTTACTGGCTCTTCAACTACCGGTTTAGCATGTACTCTTAATGGCAGAAAGTTTATTGGTATTGATTTAGAGAAGAAATATCTAGAATTATCGGTTAAGAGATATAAAGATTTAAATATTAAATAATTATATGGCGAACAGTACATCTTGGAAAAAAATTTTTGATGATTATGAAATTCTAAAACACGATTTTAATAAATCGCCGTTTTTGCTTTCAGCTTCTCAAATTAAAAAATCTTGTCAAAAATTCAAGAATACTGCCGAGAAAGAAGTTCGTATTTTATGCAAACAAGATTCAAGAGAATCGAGACCTGAGGTTTTTCGCAAAAATAATCTTTTTCTTTTGCCAACAAAGAATGGTTACTATAGCATTATCAAAGGAGAAGGTTATATTGATATACCGGAAATAACTAAAGACATTGAAACATATGATTCTAAATTAGATTTTCATTTAGATTCTTCTGAAATTGGAAATTCCGAAATGCAACATTTAGATTTTGCCTATGCTTCAAGTCTTATAAGAACATTTATGGGGGATCCGACCCTGGTATTGACCATAAGGGGCAGAAAATACACGCCGGAATTTAATTTTTTTGTTGGAAAGCAGAAAATAGAGGTTGGCGGAGTACAAACGGAAGTCGACGCGGGCTATGAAGGACAAAAACAAATTGTCTTAGTTGAAGCAAAGGGCACGAGGAGTTCTAACACAATTATTAGGCAACTTTATTATCCGTATAGGCAATGGCAGAGTTGTACAAATAAAAAAGTTATAACGTTATTTTTCGAAAGAGATATTACGGAGAATTCTTATTCTATTTGGGAATTTAGATTTGACGATGAAAAAAATTATAATAGTATTAAGTTAGTTAAATCTGGTAAATATAGAATCAAGGAAAAGGTTATAACCAAGAAAAATTAAAATAAAAAATATGTTTTGTCCTTATTGTAACGCAGACACTAGCCTTATATCAAGACAGAGAAGCACATCCGGAGCTAATGTTTTGGTAATTTTATGTAGTCATTGTCAAAAAATTTTAGGTGTTGTAAATGATCCTAGCCAAATTGACTCAATGATAAGAAGGCATAGCAATTGAGGTTAGATATATGTAAAGCCGGACTTATTATTCAATCGCTATAATAAAAAAGAACTCCCAATGACTGATGCAGGGGAAATGACTTAATTATCTATTGCTAGATAAAGAAGTGAAAGAATCTACCATTTTTCGGATAAATTCTTTTCCCGTTTTTTGTGATATACTTACAAAAGATTTCGATTCCTTTTTCCTTTTCAGGATTTTGGATTAAATCTTCTGATACATCACTTAAAACGTCATCACTTTTTTTGCTTTCTTGGAGCATAATTGTGAAGTTAGTTAATTAAGCTGGGGTGTATCCCCACGGAAGTACACAAAATTATTGCGTGCTTTCGAGGAAATTCCCCAGCTAGCTAAATAAACAAACACTTTTAGGCTCTTCGAAACCTGCACCAAACATCGAGAGTTCTTTAAACGATCTGAAATTATTTTAGCATAGCTTAATTAAATTTGGCAACAATTCTACCACTTCCTCTTGTATTGCTAGCGAAACAAAAAGTTGTGACGCTATTGTGACTGAAAAGTGGTAAAATCGTGATATTTCGGACTAAAACAGATTAATCAAAAAAGTTAAAATATTCTCTAATGCTAGTAAAAATTTGCTAACATTAAATCATATCTAAAAATCTCGATTTTGTTTTCGAATCCGACCCCGGGAGCCGAGATGAACGAATACAGGCAGTAATGTCTGTTTTTGTTTTAATATTAGACACAGTCCTGTTTTTGAGTCTGAGATGTGTTATAATTAATGCATAAATATTTATAATTCCTTGAAAGAACTAAGCAATATTTAAAAATATAATGAGCGTAAAAATAATCTAGTATGAAACACGACGAAGAAAAACTTGAAAAAATAGCGAAACCGTACTTCGATTCGGCTCGAGCTGGTGACTGGGAGCATGCTTTGAGAGTTGTCAGATGGGTTAAAGAACTGGGGAACAGCAGAGCTGATCTAGATTTACTAGTTACTGCCGCCTATATCCATGATATTGGTTGGTCGGGAGTAGCACCTAAAGGGAAAATAGACTTAGATGAGATGATTAAGTTAGAACCTAAAGCCAACGAGAATTCCTCAAAATTGATATCCGAAGTTCTAACTAGATTAAATTTTACTGATTGGGAAATCCAGACAGTCAATAGATTGGTAGGCGCCGCGGATAAACATGAATCCGCCAAAGATGATGAAGCTATTATTGTTGATGCCGACAGTTTAAGTAAATTGTGTCTTGAACATTTGCAACAAAAATATCAACCCGAAAGTTACCCTAAATTAGTTAACCTATTTAAGACGGCACTAACAGATCGAATCAAGACACCACAAGGCAAAGAGCTATTTCCCAAGCTTTTATCAGAATTGGAGCAGGTAATTAAGTAATTAAATGATAATTAATTCTTTTTAATATGCCAGATTTTAACTTACTAAGAAAAGAAGTGGAAACGATTTTACCCGAATCGCCGTTGGACTTTGAATTAGTTCACGCCGGATTAGTTTTAAAGTGGGTATTAAAATTGAAACCGGATGCCGGAGAAGCTCTAAAAATTGCCGCCTTGGCCCATGATATTGATAGGGCAATTACCGGCATAACCGAAAAAGATTTGATGGATTACTCGAAGATAAACGAATTTAAAAAGGAACACGCTATCAGATCGGCTAAATTTATTGGCGGAATTATGAAAAAATACGGATATCCCGAGGAAATTATTGTTAAGGTTAAACATTTAGTAGAAAATCATGAATCTGGTGGCGATGAAGAATCTGATATACTTATGAACGCCGACAGTCTAGCTTATTTTGATTATAATATACCTTCCTATTTAAAGAGGAACGGTGAAGAAAGAGCTAAGGAAAAGATTAGGTTTATGTATAACCGTCTTTCATTGGAAGCTCAAAAATTAGTAACCAAAATAGAGTTTAGTAATCCAGAAATTAATAAATTAGTAAAAGAATCCTTAATATAAAAATATGAATTTAAACAATAAAGTAGTAGTTATTACCGGAGGGAGTAAGGGTTTTGGTAAATCGTTGGCCACCTTTTTAAAAAAAGAAAACTGCCAAGTAGTTATTTCTAGCGACAATAGTGAGGATTTAGAAAAAGTAAAAAATAAGATATCAGTAGATTCTTTTTTGGCCGATGTAACCAAGCCAGAAGACTTGATGAATCTAGGCAAATATACTAAAGAGAAATATGGACGAATTGATATTTGGATTAATAATGCCGGAATACAAATTGCCCCAAGTTTGCTTGAGGATATTGAGGTCGCTAAACTCAAGTGCTTATTTAATATTAATTTTTTTGGTTATTTTTATGGTTGCCAAACGGCTCTAAAATATATGAAGGCACAGAGATCCGGCTTGATAATAAATATCAACTCAACCGCTGGTTTGGATGGTAAACCAATGATTAGTGCCTATTCTTCCTCAAAATTTGCGATCAAAGGATTGACAGAATCAATTAGAAAAGAGGTCGGCGATAATATAAACATTTACGCTGTTTACCCTGGCGGAATGCAAACCGATATTTATCAAGAAAAAATACCAGATGATATCAGCGAATATATGTTAGTTGATGATGTCGTTCAAAAAGTTATTGATAATTTGAATAGTGACAATCCGAATCCAGATTTAATTATTAAGAGACCCATAATTACTTAATTTAATTGTTATAATTAAAAAGCTTCAAGTCTTCAGTTATCGTTTTTCATCCCAAAGTTTTAAACGCGTTCAGGATGTAGAGCAGAGAAAAAAATTAAACAGACAGCGATGCCTGTTTTTGTTTTAATATTGAGCTATATTTTAAGTTCCAAAGTAGTTTGAAAATTTCGCTATATTTTTACCATTTTAGCGAACACCTTAATTTTATCGGTTTAAAAAAATTCGAATCCACGCTCCTGTTTTTTAAATGCTGTTTTTGGTATAATTATTTTGTATGAAAAAAATTTATTTAATTTCTGGGGGAAATCTTTTCTATTTATTAAAAGCTATTTATGAAAGTGGTTTTGATAAAGTTTTAAAAGATTTATTAAATAATGGTTTATATTATGTTGGTTGTAGCGCGGGGACATATGTCATGTGCCCAACGGTTGAAGTTGGCAGTTGGAAAACTGCTAGAAATAGGTACGGGGTTACCGACTTTACTGCTCTTGGGTGCGTTCCTTTTTTAATTAAGTGCCATTATACTGATGATATAAAAGAGAAAGTTATAGAAAAAATAAAGACATTAAAATACCCGCTTAGAATTTTAAAAGATAATCAAGCCTTTTTAATTGAAGATAATTCTTGTATCTTTGCGGGAGAGGGTGAAGAAGTAAAATTATAAATACTTTCACGAAAGGGAACTCTTATAAAAAATAGGCCAATTTTAGCCTATTTTTTGTTATATGATTGACAAAATAATTATAATATGATATAGTATTTAGTTATTAAGTCCATTAACAACCAAGACTCCGCAGATATTTATTTAATTATCTTAGCTTCTTTATTGGCGGTTAAGACAATTAAATAAATATCTTATCAAATACATTGGAGTTAATATGATCGTCGCAATTTTTATTTTTCTTGTGGTCGCCTACCTTTCCCTGGGTTGTCTGACCGCGGCTTTAGTGTTTATAGCTGACCTTTCTGTATACATAATTTGCACGTTATTGCCGTTTATCGGTAGATCTAAATTTACCAGCGATAAGGGTTTATTCAAAAGTATTTTTGTTTGGCCGTTTGTCTTGTTTAGCATTTATGAGCCAGAATAGGTTAGGTTCTGAAAAATTAATCATTTATAACAAAATAACAAAAAAAAGGATCTTAGAAATGAAAACATCATCTATTGTAATTGCAACGTTTCTGGTGACCACATTCCTGTCAGCCAGCTTGTGGTATTTTAGTGATCAATCAATAAAGATTGATTATTCTCAGAAAATAGAAAAATTGGTTAAAGCAGGTAATTATAAAGACGTTTTTATACATCTTAGTGATTATCCTCTCGCAAAAAAAAGTGGTACAGACCAAGTCGTGGTAAAATTATTCAGTTTTGATTGTCGGTCAAACGTATATCCGACAAGAGAAATTTTACAGAAGATTGATGATAGGGGTTATCGACCGGCAGACTTATATGAATTACTAAGTTATAAGTTACAGAATCCCAAGCCCGGGAAAAATATATTAGCCCTGGGCTCAGTATCCGAATCTTCATCTCATCCTTATCGCAAATATTCACCGTACATTCAGTTATTCGTTGATGAAAATAATCAACTGAAGTACAGATTATCTGAAGCGCATGAATGGATGGGTAACTACATCTGTGATGGGGAAGAAGTCGAATTTTTAGCAGTAAGCAAATAAAAAAAACTGTTAAAATTAATAAGCCGTACAAAAAATACGGCTTTTTTATTTGACTAAATTATACTTTAGATATAACATATCAATATAAATTGATGATAAACATATGAAGGCAAGATGTTGCACTAATAAAAAATTATCTACCGAATATATTAGTTTGGCTAAGTTTCTAAGAATTATCGGTGATGATAATCGTCTAAGAATCCTCTGTCTTTTAAAAGATGGAGAGCATTGTGTTTGTGAAATCGGAGAGAATTTAGATATTGCTCAAAACTTAGCCTCTAGCCATTTAAAGGTTCTAAGAAATTTTCAGTTAATTATTGGTCGCCAAGAGGGAAAAAGAATTTATTACGCAATTAATCCCAAAACGTTTAAACAATATAACTTAATATTAATTAATTTTTTAAAAAACTATGAATAAGCAAATTACCTCGATTCAAGTCTTGGGCTCCGGTTGCCCGACTTGTAAAAAACTATTTGAACTCACTCAAAAGGCGGTTGCTGAGTTAGATTTAAAGACAGAAGTTGAATACGTCACTGATATTCAAAAGATAATTGAACTTGGCATGATGTCATCTCCGGTTTTAACCATTAACGGTCAAATGGCCTTAGTTGGCCAGTTGCCTAATTTAGAAAAAATTAAAGAATTGCTTACCTTGAATAATCAACCAAAAATAGACGAATCTATGGGCGGTTGTTTTTGTGGCGGTCAATGCTAAATTATGTTTTACCCAATTCAATTATTAGCTGACTGGCTAACTTATTCTATCTTCGGAATTATACCGAAGACTTTGCTCGCCAGTGCAGTTAACTTTTTTATTTTTGATACCATAAAAATCATTATTCTATTATTAGTGATTATTTTTGCGGTGTCATTTATTAGAACATATTTACCGCCCGAAAGAGTTCGTTTATTTTTGGCCAAGAAAAATAAGCTAACGGGCCATATTTTAGCTTCACTGCTTGGAATAATCACACCATTTTGTTCTTGTTCGGCCGTGCCTTTGTTCTTGGGCTTTGTCGAGGTTGGCGTGCCCTTGGGCGTAACTTTTTCTTTTCTCGTCGCTTCGCCAATGATTAATGAAATTGCCTTAGTTTTGCTAATCGGTCTATTCGGTTGGAAGATAGCTCTAATCTATATAATCTCTGGCCTTCTCATTGCTATTGTTTCCGGTCTAATTATTGATCGCCTGAAAGTTGAACACCTAGTAGCCGACTTTGTTTGGAAACATAATAAGTCAAATAATCCTGCTTTAGTTACTAAAATGACTTTTAAAGAAAGGTTAAATTATTCAAAAGATTATGCTTTAGATATTGTTAAAAAAGTTTGGTTGTATATTGTTATCGGGGTTGGTATCGGAGCTTGGATTCACGGTTATGTGCCAGCCGACTTTTTAGCCCAGTATGCTGGAGCTGATAAATGGTACGCTGTGCCACTAGCTACTGTAATTGGTATTCCGCTTTATTCTAATGCCGCCGGTGTTATTCCTTTAGTTAGCGCTTTGACGGAGAAGGGCGTGGCGATGGGCACAACCTTAGCTTTTATGATGGCTGTTACCGCCTTATCGCTACCCGAGTTTATGATTTTAAAGAAAGTAATGAAGTCTAAACTTATCATTATTTTTGCTTCAGTGGTTGGTCTCGGAATAATATTTATTGGTTACTTGTTTAATGCCATTTTAAAATAAAGATTATCACCTAGCTTGGCCTTGGTATTCGACGCTTTACATAATATTACCGATATTGTTTCAATGGCTCTTGGTTTTAATAAGAGCAATTGGTCGGGATGCTTTACAAATATATAGATTTATTCTATATTTTTTTATACAGTACATTAACATTTTTAGTTTCTATTTAATATTTATATAAAAGGAAAGGAAAAAAAGATGGATATCGAAAAAAAGCTTATAATTAAAGGAGTTTCTTATAAGCAATTGTTTAGTCGTGGAGAAATACTAAGGCGAGTTGATGAATTAGCCAGACAAATCGCCGACGACTATAAGAATGTTACACAGTCGCCCATATTGTTGTTTGTCTTAACCGGCGGACTGTATTTAGGCGTTGATCTGTCTCGCGCTCTGGAAAAAATTGATTTTAAATATAGTGTTGATACAGTAGGATTGAAGCGCTATAGCGGGGACGAAAAAGGTGGCTTGGTTCAAATACTCAGTCTACCTCACGCCAATCTCGGCAACCGAGATTTGGTTGTGGTCGAGGACATAATCGATAATGGCGCCACCATGAATTTTTTGAATAAGTATTTGAAAAATCTCGAAACCCCGCCAAAATCAATCCAATATTGCACTCTATTATTGAAAGAGAATCACGAACCGCTCGAATTTGATATCAAGTTTCTCGGTGGAGTTATTGGTCCAAAATGGATTGTCGGGAACGGAATGGATTCCGATCAATCTTATCGAGGATTAATAGATATTTATGAAAAAGAATAGTATTGCCTGATAATGCCCGGACTTTGGTGATCCGGGCATCTTTTTTAAATTACAGAACTAAATTAATTTAAGGTGAATAATTTATAATTGATTTATTTAAAATATTCCACTAAAATCAATAGATGAGCGCCCAAATATTATATGGATAAATACTATCTCTACATTCTTAAGTGTTCTGATCAAACGCTCTATACCGGAATTACTATAGATTTGGATCGTCGAATAAAAGAACACAATCTATCCAAGCTGGGGGCGAAATATACTTCTGGTCGTCGACCGGTTAAATTAGTTTATTCTGAGAAATTTAAAAGTCGGTCCGAGGCCCTAAAAGCGGAATGTTATATTAAAAAATTGCCTAGATCTAAGAAATTAATCATCATCAGTAAAAGATAAACAAATATGATAACTATTAATTATCAAAAAATAAGCAGCCCTCAAAATAATCATATAAAATTGTTAGAAAAGTTAAATTTAAAAAAGTATCGTCAGGAGTTTAAACAATTTATGGTCGAAAATTTAACGCTTATTAAAGATGCTTGGTATGATAATTATGATTTTGAATCTTTGTTTGTCACTGAAGAGTTTGCCGTTAAGCACCCAGAAGAATTAAGGTATTTCCAAAGTAAGTCCGGCTGTAAAAATTTTTATTTGATAAATCCCCAAATAAATAAACATTATTCTAATTTAGATACCCCGACTGGAATTACCGCCGTTTATAACATTATAAATAAAAAACCGGATAAATCATCTGTAATTTATTTAAATGGGATTAGCGATCCGGGCAACTTAGGGACTATTATGCGCAGCGCCTTGGCGTTTAATTTTGTCAATTTAGTATTAGATAAAAACTGCGTCGATGTTTATAACTCTAAAGTTATTAGCGCCGCTAAGGATGCTATTTTTAAATTAAATATTATCGAGGATAAAACCGGCGAATGGTTAAAAAATAATAAATTACCTCTTTATACTACTAGCTCCCATGCCGGTGTTAATCTCTCTAAATTTAAACCGGGTAAAATATTTTGTCTGGTTTTAGGCAGCGAAAGTCATGGTGTTGACCCGGCCATAATGAAACAAGCGGCTAAAAATTTAAAAATTGAGATTTCCTCTAAAATAGAATCTTTAAACGTAGCGACGGCCGCCGCCATTTTACTTTATGAGCTTAGACGAAAATAAATTGATCAGAATCGAAGAGGTTATTCTCGGTCTGAATGATGATGAAGAACTTTTAAAATTTAAAATTTCTCAGATTTTAGATTTACCGGAAAAGGAAATTATTGGTTATACTATCGTTAAAAAAAATATCGACTCTCGTCAAAAAAATATTTTTTTTGTTTATTCTCTCGACGTTGTGATTAGTGACGTGAAGAAGATAAAAAATTGGAATGGTCGTTGTCGGATCAGGATTCATACCCCCTTTGTTTATCAAGAAAAAATTGTCGAAAAAAAAATAAATAAAAAAATCGTTATTGTGGGTAGTGGGCCCTGTGGTTTATTCGCTGCCTTATTGCTTGTTCGGGCAGGCTTAAAACCACTCTTGATAGAAAGAGGGAAGGATGTCGATTCGCGGGTTAAAGATGTTACTAAATTTTTTCGAACTAGCGATTTTAATCCTCAATCAAATATTCAATTCGGCGAAGGGGGCGCCGGAACTTTTTCTGATGGGAAATTATACACTCTAATAAACGACCCGCGCTCCAGTTATATATTCGCCGAGCTAATTAAAGCCGGAGCGCCGGAAGAAATATCCCGGAACGCAGCACCTCATATCGGTACCGATAAATTACGGGAGGTAATAAAGAATATTCGTCGGGAAATAATTAGGCTCGGCGGTCAGATAAGATTTGAGACCCAATTGAGAGATTTGGTTATCAAAAATAACAAATTAGAAGCGATAATTTTAAATGATCAGGAAAAAGTTTTAGTCGATGATTTAATACTTGCCATTGGTCATTCGGCGCGGGACACTTACGAAATGCTTTACGAACGTAATTTAAAAATTAGTCCCAAGGCTTTGGCTATCGGAGTACGAATTGAGCACCAGGCGGAAATGATAAATAAATCTCAATATGGAGTTTTTTATAATCATCCCAAGTTAAAAGCAGCTAGATACAAACTTGTTCAACATCTGGCTGATAAACGTCCAGTTTATAGTTTTTGTATGTGTCCCGGAGGTTATGTTATGGCCGCCGCCTCTGAAGAAGGCGGAGTGGTCACCAATGGTATGAGTGAGTATGCTCAGAATGGTAAGAACTCAAACAGCGCCTTGCTGGTGCCAATCACACCAAGCGATTTTTTCTCAGACCACCCTTTAGCCGGAATAGAATTTCAACGTCACTGGGAAAAGAGAGCTTATTTGGCCGGCGGTAGTAAATACTTTGCCCCGGTTCAATTAGTTGGTGATTTTTTAAATAATCAAATATCAAAAAAAATAAAAAGCGTTGCTCCCAGTTACTCTCCGGGAGTTAAGTTAGCGTCTTTGGGCTCCTGCCTACCGGATTATGTGATTGCTAGTTTAAGAGAGGCCTTGCCTCTAATGAACAAAAAAATTAAAGGATTCGCTCATCCGGAAGCCGTTTTAACCGGAGTGGAAACACGCAGTTCGGCGCCAGTTCGTTTAGAACGTAACGAGAAACATGAATCGAATATTTCTGGCATTTATCCGGCCGGAGAAGGTGCGGGCTATGCCGGCGGAATAGTTTCTTCAGCCATTGACGGTTTAACGGTCGCCGAAGCAATAATAGAAAAATATTTGTAGCCCAAGTTCTAAGCTTATTTTGACATATTTATCCGGTCAGTATATAATACTGACATCCTCCCCCCCAGGGTCTGGATTTAACGATTATGATTATGAAGAAAGAATCAAGTCCGAAGCAAGATGTCGTAAGAAGGTTAAAAATCGTGAATGGCCATATTAAAAAAATTATTGAAATGGTTGAAAATAATTTTTATTGTATCGACATTCTGCAACAGACGGCCGCCGTCAAAAGTGCCGTTAAGAAAGCGGAAGAAGTTTTACTAAAAAATCATATTAATCATTGCGTCGTCCGTGCGATTAACACTAATGGCAAAGAAAAGGCGATTAATGAGTTAATGCAAGTATTTAAAAAAACGAATTGATTTTTATATTTATTAATTTTTGTGTCTAAACTTTTTACCAAAATTATTGTTGTTATTTTATTAGTTTCCGCTTTTCATTTGGCCGGTAGTTTTTGTTTTGAAGCCTTTTTAGATTCGTTAATTAAAGTAGAAACCGTTCAGGCCGCTTCGGTAACAGCCGATAACTTGATGGATGTTGCGAGCGTTTGTAGTAAAGATCAGCCTAGCCGAGCGGTAGAAAAAAACCATGTTCCTAAGCCGCTTTCGAATCAAACAAACACTATCCTGCCTTGCTGTCTGAATGGTGCTCATGCCAGTACGGTGGCTTTTTATCAGCCATTTGAGCTAGAAAAAATCGCCCCGCCGACAATATTTGTCTTTTATCAATTGCCGCTAGCTACTCCGGAAATTTTTGTTTATCATCCTGTAATAATCGCTCCGCCGGAATTATTGGCTCTTAAAACTACTATTCTCCGTTTGTAAATTAATTATTGTTAGTGGTTTAGTCGGTTACTGGCCGGCTAGCCGGGCGTTTGCCTAATTAATAAATAATTAATTTTTATGTCTCAAAACAAATATTTGAAAGTACCTATAAAAGGCATGCACTGCCGCTCGTGTGAGATTCTAATTGAAGAAAAACTACGAGAGGTTAATCATGTAAAATCGGCCAATCTTAATTATAAGACTAGCGAAGCCATTATTCATTATCGCGAAATCGCTCCCGATATGAATGATATTAAAAAAGCGATAGCTGAAGCCGGGTATGAAATTGGTGAATCGGAAAAACTTCCTTTTCTTTCTCGCAATAGAAATGATTATGCCAATCTGGGAAATGCTTTCCTAATCATCGCTATTTTATATTTTCTCTTTAAAAATCTAGGTTTATTTAATTTGAATGTTACCTCAGATTTAACTAGTCCGGGTTTCGGATTAATAGTTTTAATCGGTTTAGTTGCCGGTTTTTCGACTTGTATGGCTTTAGTTGGAGGATTAGTACTCGGCCTCTCGACTAAATTTGCGGAAAATCATCCTAATGCCACGGTTAAAGAAAAATTTAAACCTCATATTTTTTTCGTAGTTGGTCGAATTTTATCCTATGCTTTTCTCGGAGGTTTATTGGGTGTTATTGGCAAGATTTTTCAAGTTTCACCCTTTGTTAATGGTTTACTGACGCTCTCGGTCGGAATAGTTATGCTGGTTATGGGTTTGCAACTTATTGATATTTTTCCCCGTTTAAGTAAATTCAAACTATCTCTGCCCAAGGGCGTTAGTCGGGTTTTGGGTATCACTAAAAAGCGGGAAGAATATAGTCACAGAAATGCGATGATTCTGGGCGGTTTAACCTTTTTCCTGCCATGTGGATTTACCCAAGCCATGCAACTTTACGCTATCAGTACCGGTTCTTTCGGGGCCGGCGCACTCGTCATGGGCCTGTTTGCGCTTGGTACCGCCCCGGGACTTTTAAGTATCGGCGGACTGACGTCCATAATTCAAGGTTCGTTTAAGGAATTATTTTTTAAGGTGGCCGGTTTAGCGGTTATATTTTTTGCTATATTCAATCTTAATAATGGTTATTCTTTAACTAGTCTCAGCGCCGTTGGATTCCGGGTTAATTCTTTTAGCGCCGCCTCCAATCAAACTCAGAATAATATTAATGATCCTAATGTTGTTCTAGAAAACGGAGTTCAGGTTGTGCATATGACTGAAAATAGTAACGGCTATTCGCCTAATAGATTTTCAGTTAAAAAAGGGGTACCGGTTAAATGGATAGTTGAGGCTAAAGCGCCTTATTCTTGTGCCAGCGTTTTATTGATTCCTAAACTTAAAATTCAGAAATTTTTAGCTGCCGGTGAAAATATAATTGAGTTTACTCCGACTGAATCCGGCCAGCTGCCTTTTTCTTGTTCGATGGGCATGTATACTGGCGTGTTTAATGTTTATGATGGTGATTCGGCTAGCGTCGATTCCAATATAACAGTCGGCGTTAATACCGCTTTAGCGGCGGCGAACACATGATATCACTTGCGGCACAGACATGATCAATTTTGGTTAGATACTCGTCGAATAATTAGAGAGTTCGCCTTATTCAATCGTTAAATAAATTATATGACTAAGAAGATATTATTAAAAATAAGCGGCATGCACTGCTCCTCTTGTGAAACTATTATTAAAGACGAGCTGGCAGAATTACCGGGAGTAAGCGCCGTTTTGATTAATGTCGAAAAGGGGACAGCGGAGTTAGTATTGGATGAATTAAAAAATAGTGCCGCTGATATTACTAGCGCTGTTGTTAGGGCCGGTTATCAGGCGGAAATCCAAGCCGAGACCGAACTGGTCGCTGAACAAAAAAATGAAAGTAATAAACCAATCCTGGTTAGCGAGAATAATTTTAAAGAGGATAAACCGGCGGCAGTTACTGAGGCCAAAATTAATCAGAGAGTTAGTTTGTCGCTTTTTGGCATGCATTGTTCATCGTGCGCTAATATTATCGAACGATCATTAAAGAAAGTGTCGGGGGTCAAACAAGCCAACGTTAATTTTGCCGCCGAAAAAGCTAGTATTGTTTATGATGAAAATACAACAAAATTACCAAATTTAATTGAAGCAATAAATAAGGCAGGTTATAAAGCTGAGATGGTTGATTCAAAAGACAGTGATTATGATCGACGAAAACGCGAACATGAAACTAAATCGTATTTTGAAAAATTTTGGTTTAGTTTAGTTCTTAGTTTGCCGATGTTGTACTTTATGCTGCTTGATTTTTTTGCCATTCCCGGCAAAGAGGCGGTTTTACCATTCGTGGGAATTATCTCTCTCATTCTTACAATCCCTATCCAATTTATCGTTGGCGCCGGATTTTATAAAGGCCTGTGGTCATCGCTGAAGATGAAGACCTTTAACATGGACAGTCTTATTGCTATCGGTACCTCCACCGCTTTCCTTTATAGTTTAGTTAATTTTATAAATTATTTTGTAAAAACTAAATCAATAATCGGCTTAAATGGCAAGATTCCAGAATTATATTTTGAAACTGCCGCTTTTTTAATTACTTTTGTGATACTCGGTAAATGGTTGGAAATTCGTACTAAAAGTAAGACCGGTGACGCCATAAAAAAATTAATGGGCTTGCAAGCTAAAACCGCTCGAGTAATTCGTAATGGTGTGGCTAATGATATTCCCGTGGAAGACGTAATTCATGGCGATATAGTTATTGTTCGCCCTGGTGAAAAAATTCCCGTCGACGGTAAAATTGTTAAGGGTTCTTCGGCGATAGACGAATCGATGATTACCGGTGAAAGTTTGCCGATTGAAAAAAAAGTCGGTGATCAAGTTATTGGCGCCACAGTTAATAAAACCGGTAGTTTTGAGTTCGCGGCAACGAAAGTCGGGAGTGAAACGGCTTTAGCGCAAATTATTCGTTTGATTGAGGACGCTCAAGGTTCAAAAGCGCCGATTCAAGGTTTCGCTGATAAAATATCGGCCGTGTTTGTGCCGACAGTTATCGGTCTCGCTATTATTACTTTTTTGGTTTGGTATTTCTTCTTGGGCGCTACTTTATCATTTGCTTTAATGGCGTTTACGGCGGTAATCGTGATTGCCTGTCCTTGCGCTTTAGGCTTGGCGACTCCAACCTCGCTGATGGTCGGTACCGGTAAGGGCGCGGAATATGGGATTTTAGTAAAAGGTGGAGAACCGTTAGAAGCTGCCTGTCATATTAATACTGTGGTATTTGATAAAACTGGCACTTTAACTAAAGGCAAACCGGAAGTTACGGACATTATTATGTTTGAAAATAATGATGAGGACGAAATTTTAGCCATTTCAGCCAGTCTAGAAAAATTGTCTGAACACCCTTTAGCTGAAGCCATTTATACTTATGCGAGCGATGAATCGGTCAGCCTAGACGAGGTTAAAAATTTTTCCGCTATTCCCGGACACGGTGTGAAGGGAGTAATTAATAATATTGAATATTATTTTGGTAATCGCCGTTTAATGATCGATATACTTGGTCATTCGATAGATAAAATTAATCGCAAGTTAATTAAATTAGAAGAGCAGGGAAAGACGGCCATGATTTTGGCGACCGGTGAAAAAATATTGGGAGCAGTCGCCGTAGCGGATACCGTTAAAACAACTTCGGCTGAAGCGGTGGCTAAATTAAAAAAACTGGGTATCACGGTATATATGATTACCGGTGATAACGAACGAACCGCTCGGGCCATTGCCGATCAGGTAGGAATTGAAAATGTTTTAGCCGAAGTCTTACCGGAAGACAAGGCTAATGAAGTAAAAAAATTACAACAAAATAACCAAAAAGTTGCGATGGTCGGTGATGGTATTAATGATGCTCCGGCCTTAGCGCAGGCCGACTTAGGTATCGCCATGGGTTCGGGTACGGACGTGGCTATGGAAGCGGGCGGAATTGTAATTATGAAAAACGATTTAAATGATGTGGTTACCGCCTTTCAGCTAGCTCGCGAAACTATGGGTAAAATAAAACAAAATATGTTTTTTGCTTTGTTTTATAATGTTATCGGCATACCGATTGCCGCTCGCGTATTTATTAGTTTTGGTTTAGTCTTAAAACCGGAATTGGCTGGCCTCGCCATGGCTTTCAGTTCAATTTCGGTTGTCGGCAATTCTTTGCTGCTGCGCTACTTTAAACCGAATAAAAGAAATTACATTTCTCTAGTAGCGCCGGTAATTATGGTTTTAGTTTTTACCTTCGGTTTTTTTGAATTTGCCAAACTTAGTTCCGGTATGGAAGATTCTAATACGAACTCGGTTATATCCGTCGAAACAGGAGTAGCCAAATAATAATAGTCGGTTTGGAAAAAATAATAGTGAAATAAAAAAATAACTCCAAAATTGGAGTTATTTTTTTTATTTTGGAACTTATTTGCTCAATAATTTATCTACGCCGCAACCCAGGGCATCGGCGATTTTTTTTACGGTATTTACTCTCGGATCAAGCGTTGCGCCGATTTCGATCTTAGTAATAGCATGTAAAGTAACCCCAGTAAGCTTAGAGAGTTTATCCTGAGATATTCCTTTGTTTTTACGTAATTTTTTAATATTATTAGCGAGAATGTTAATGGGTGTTGACATATATAGTAATATTTTACTATAATTATAGTATAACTAAATTTGTTATATTATAATTGTTATTAAAAAAATTATTTTTTCTATCTGTTTAGAGAGTATACCATCTCAAACTAAAGGTCAACATAATTAACATATTAAAACTTTAAAACTTTAAAATTTATGAAAAAACTTAATAAAATTTTAATCGGAGTATCAAGTGTTTTCTTGCTGTTGTTCTTGGCCAGTCCAATTATAACGCAAGCGGCGGCTACGGCGCCGACTTTAGGGGCGATGGAAAGTTTTTCCGTTCTAGCGAAAGATTCTATGGCTGCCAATGGTGCGGGCACTACCGTTTCTGGCGCCATGGGACTTAGTACTGGTTTGGCGGTTTCAAGAACCGGTGTCTGGCTGCCGCTTTTAGGAAGAACAGAATATTTTGGCCCAGGTTCTCTGGCTGACACTGCTCAGATTGCCGCGACCGCCGCTAAAATTAGTATGGCGGCTGAGCCTTCCGATGGTGCGTGGGGGCCCATTGCTTTATCACCAGGCGTTTATACCGCGGCCGGCAATCCAGTATTTGCCGGAACGCTAACGTTGACCGGTAATGCCACGGACGTTTGGGTTTTTCAGCTTACTAGTGATTTTACTTTTACCGGAGATGTCGTCTTAGCCGGTGGAGCCCGAGCCTGTAACGTGTTTTGGCAGATTGGCCAAGACGCCACTATTAATAAAGGCGGTCCAGGAAGTAAATTTGTCGGGACGCTTATTGCCGGACGAGACGTTTCATTAGTAGGAGGGGTAACCGTCGATGGTCGAATTATTTCCGGAAGAAGTTTTACCGGAGCCGGAGGTGATAGTATTTCCGGGCCGACCTGCGCGACCGAAGCTCCGCCTTCAGAAGAAGGATTAGGTTCGCGCGTGGGCACGATTAATGTTGTTAAAGTAGTTATTAATGATAGTGGTGGAACTAAAACAGTGGCCGATTTTCCGCTATTTGTTAACGGCACGCCGGTCGTTTCCGGTATTACTAATACTTTCCCGGCGCCAGCCCCGGTCTATACCGTGACCGAAACTTCTGACTCTCATTACGCTCAGACATTCTCCGGCGATTGCGATATTAACGGTCAGCTGAATCTTAGTCCGGGTTTTAATAAATTTTGCATAATTACCAATAATGATATCGGTACTCCGGTTAATCCTTCGGTACCGCCGCTCATTGATGTTGTTAAAGTACCCAATCCCTTAGCTTTGCCAAGCGGTCCTGGTCTGGTGCAATACACTTATACCGCTCGTAATATCGGAACTGTCCCGATGTCTAATGTTACAATGGTTGGTGATTCTTGCAGTCCGATAATTTTAGTTTCCGGTGATACTAATAACGACGCCAAACTTGATGTAAACGAAACTTGGATTTATCGTTGTTCCACTACGCTTTCCAAAACTCATACCAACACCGTTGTGGCTACCGGCTGGGCTAATGGCTTAAGTGCAGTTGATATTGCCAGCGCCACGGTTGTTGTTGGTGTGCCGGTAATACCGCCATTAATTCACATCACAAAAGTTCCAAGTCCATTAAGCTTGCTAGCTGGCGGTGGAATGGTTACCTATACAAATAGAATTACTAATCCGGGAATAGTGGCTCTAAGTAATGTTCGGGTTACTGATGATAAGTGCAGCTCGATAAATTATATTTCCGGAGATATAAATAACAATTTAAAGCTTGATACTACAGAAACTTGGGTATACACCTGCAAACAAAAACTTACCAAGACTACAACAAACACCGCCGTTGCCACCGGAGAAGCTAATGGCTTGACGGCTAGAGATTTTGCTATTGCGACTGTTGTCGTGGCTAATGCCGTGCCCGTCGTTCCGACATTGCCGGATACCGGAATTGCTCCCGAAGGAAGCACCCCGTGGAACATGGTTATACCGGTGAGTATTTTTATGTTAGTTTCAGTTTCGCTTTTACTGATTTTGAAAAAAAGCAAGATCTAGCTCAGACGTTTAGTAAAATAAAATTTTGGCCTTATAGGTACTTATAAACAGGAAAGGCTCCGCCAAATACGGAGCCTTTCCCATATGAATATTTGGAGATTTATGACTGTAAAAATATTATCAAAAAAAACTTGGTTAATCGTTATACTTATAGGACTATTATTCTTCTCAGGACTTCTTTTTTATTTAATACCAATAAATTCAGCTCGGAGCGCTCCGGCCCTTAAAATTAAAGATCAAGTAACTCCAACTCTTCCCAAAGAAAAACCAGCAAATTCCGAGTTATCTTCTCTGCCTATCCGTCTTAAAATTTCTAAAATTAATCTTGATGCGGCGATTGAATCGGTGGGCATGACCTCTGAAGGAGCGATGAGTGTTCCGAAAAACCATGCTAATGTTGCCTGGTTTAATCTTGGACCGCGTCCGGGTGAAAAGGGAAGCGCGGTTATTGACGGACACTTCGGTTGGTGGAAAAATAATCGGCCGACGGTATTCAATAATTTATATAAATTGCGTAAAGGAGATAAAATATATATCCGAGATGCCGAAGGAATCATGATTACGTTTGTAGTGCGTGAATTTAAAATTTACGATCCGCAAGCGGATGCCGTCGATGTCTTTACCTCGGCTGACGGGAAATCGCATCTTAATCTTATTACTTGTGAAGGAGCATGGGATAAAATTTCTCAAAGTTATTCTAAGCGCTTGATAGTGTTTGCCGATAAAGAAAATGAGTAAATATTTATACTTTCCAGTAAATTATAGAAATAACTCTAATTTTAGTAATTTTAGAGTTATTTTTGAAATAAATTAATATCCAGGCGTATTATAAATACATTGTGTTATAAATACATTGACTGATAATCATAAAAAATATACTATTAATTAAATAAGTTCGAGTAAATATGACGGAATATCATTTAAATATAAAAAAAATTGACAAAAATACGCCAGGTATCGTTATTTTAGAGTTAGTTAATTCTAAAAATGAACCTATTTTTGATTTTGAACCCGGACAATATGTCATGATTTCTTATAAAAATCAACAGGGTCAAGACGAAGATAAGCACGCCTTTTCTATTGCCAGCTCTCCCGTTAAGAATACTTCTATTCGTTTGGGAATCAGGGTGGGTGGAAATTTTACTCAAGGATTACTCAATTTAAACCCCAATCAAGAAATAATCGTTACCGGTCCTTATGGAAATTTTATTTTTGATGAGAAGAAAGTGCCTAATCCCGTATTCATTGCCGGCGGAATCGGAATCACGCCTTTTATTAGCGCCTTAAATTATGTCGTTGATCGTGATTTAAAAAATAAGGTTTCTTTGATCTATAGCACCAGAACTGTCCAAGGTACTGCCTTTTTTAGCGAGATAAGTAATTTGGGGAAAATTAATCCCAATATTTCAGTCTTGTTTTCTTTTACCGAAGAACCGGGCGTATCGGAAGATCAGCGAATATTATATCAAAGAATAGACGCCCCAATAATAAAAAATTTTATTGGCAACATCAGCGAAAAAACTTTTTTTATCTGCGGTCCTACTCCGTTTATGAAGGCGATGATAAATAATCTATTAAGTCTCGGTGTGAAAAAAAATCAAATAAAAATGGAAGAATTTTCTATGATTCCTGATAATAATTTTGGGCAGTATCTGCGAAATATCGGTTATGCCCTAAGTTTTGCCGCAGTTTTATTTACTATATCATTTAATTTAATCAGTAAAACTTCGGCCGCTTCGACTAAAAAAAATTATAACCCTATTTCGGTAAGCTCTATAAATCAAGCGGCCAATAACCGTTTGATTGATGTTCAGGCTGCAAAAAATAAAGCTCTAACTGAACAAATCTCAACAGGCACTCAAACAGTTCCGATGTTTACATCTGCTCCGACTCCAGTGCCAATGACAGCACCCAGGCCAAGAACCAGAGTTTCCTAATTATAACTTTTTATTCAAAATAATAAACCATTTTGTGATTTGGCGGGAATTTAAGGCTCTAGGGACAGATATTGTTATTACTGTCCGTCTCGGAGCCGAACAACAGAATATATTAGTCGAAGCGGAAAAAGCGGTTATAGATTTTGAAACTAAGTTCAGCCGCTTTATTATCGGGAATGAATTATTCAAACTGAATAACTCTTCGCATGAAAAACAAGTAGTCAGTAAAACTATGGCTGAATTACTTAAAGAAGCCAGGCACTATTATTTGGAAACAAAAAATATTTTCGATCCGACTATTATCGGCAGCCTAGAAGCCGTTGGATATGACAAAAAGTTTGATCTTATCAATTCCGGATCAGACAGGAAAAAGCCGGATTTAAAAAAAATAAAAGAAATATTTTTATCTCGACCTAAAATGGATGATTTAAAAATTGAAGGAAGGACCATTCGTCGTCCGCTGGGATTTAAACTTGATTTCGGAGGCATTGGAAAAGGATATATTATTGATTTTTTAAGTAAAAAAATTCTAAGTCCATTTAAAGATTATTGGATTTCCGCCGGAGGCGACTTGATTGTTTCCGGTTATCAGGATAATAATTCGGGTTGGGATATTGGCGTCCAAGACCCGCTTCGATCCGAACGGGATATTTTTTATATTAATAATAAAGGGAGGAAATTAGGTGTAGCCACTTCCGGAACAATTAAGCGAACCGGAAAAGTCGGAAATTTTAGCTGGCACCATATTATTGATCCGCGTAGTGGTTTACCGGTTATAAACGACGTATTATCAGTAACCGTTATTTCTTCGAGCGCGGTGAGAGCCGATGTTTTTGCTAAAACTGTTTTAATTCTGGGCGAAAAGGAGGGTTTGGATTTTATTGAAAATAAGAATGATTCGGCGTGCTTAATCTTTATTAAACATAAAAAACCGATTTTTTCTAAGCGAGCAAATATTTTTTTAAAAAAAATATGAAGGAGTCAAGAAAATTTACTAAAATTTTGTATACTTTAGGGTTAAGTTCATTGATTTTTGGTTTGGTTTATTTTAATTTCGGATTCAGTTTTAATGTAGTTCAAGCCCAAGTAAATTATCAACCAGGCAGTGATTATAACGGATTAGCCGTAACTGTCAGCAGTCTTCCTTGGTATGCAGCCAGAGCCGCCGGAATAACTTCTTATATCTTAATGTTTTTGGTCGTTATTATCGGCACGGGATTAACCACCAGCTACACTTATAAGCTGATTAATCCTACCAAAGCCTGGATAGTTCATAAATATTTAAGTTTAGCTCTGGGAATAACTCTTATCGTCCATGTTGTTTCTTTATTATTTGACAAGTTTATTAATTTAACGATAGTGGAAATTTTAATTCCTTTTTATTCAGCGTATAATACAATATTTTTGAGTTTAGGAATTTTAGCCCTCTACCTGTTGATTATTATTATCTTTAGTTCGTTATTTTTTCGCTTAAAATCTCCTCGCGTTTGGCGTTTACTTCATTATTTGGTTTATTTATTTTTTATTTTATCATTTTTTCATGGTGTTTTTATGGGTAGCGACACCAAAACTTTGACTATGAAATATATTTATTGGATTACGGGAAGCTCTTTTTTCCTATTGCTCGTTTATCGTTTTTGGCTCAATAAACGAATAGTGAAAAATAATTCAAATATCGGCTGATTTATTGGTAGTTACCCAAGCTAATAATGTCAGCCGGTTTGGTATTTACAAAAGAATGCCGGTATATTACTATATTTAGACAGTTAAAGTTCTTTAAAATATATAATTCGAAAGGAGCATCACGGTGAAAACAATAGAATCTCAATATATTGATAAGTCCCAAAAAAGTTTTTATTTTTGGATTCGGGAAAATTATCCCTCTGAAATTGCTTCAAAAATATTGGAAGCCTGGTTGTTTATGATGATTTATCAGGGGAGAGTTGAGCGGAGAGACGGTACTTCCGTTTCTGCCCACTTAGAAGGTACCGCTACTTTTACATAAGTGGGGATTTAACGAGAAATTTGTTATAGCCGCCATACTGCATGATATAGTCGAGGATTGCCCACTTATTACTTTGGACAATGTGAAGAAATTATGTGGACAGGAAGTGTCCGACATGGTTAATTTTATGAGTAAAAACATGGTAAGATATAATTATACCTACAAAAGTAAAGTTAATCGTTGGTTAAAAACTCGGCCTTATTTTATTTTTATTCGCTTGGCGGATCAATTTTATAACATCTTAAACTTCGGAGGATATCGTAATCTCGATTCTCTAAAGGAGAATTGTTATGAGATTATAAATACTTTAGATCAAGCTGAGGGGATAATTAAAACTAGAGTGGAATTACAAAGTAATGGTCTTTTAATTGACGACCTTAAGACCTTAAGAATAATGGCTTTAAGCCATTTAACGGATTAAATTGCTATCAGCAGTTTAATCCTTTTTTATTAAATCGCTCAATTTATTATTTTGTGCTATGCTATTTTTTATAATTTAAATTAATTTAAAAAAATGTCACAAAATTTACAAGAAGTTTTTAAAAGGCTGCAAGACAAAAAACATGAACAAAGTAATTTAAAAAAAATGTATCGCGACGCTTTAAGCGTTAACGGCGAATATCAGGAACTTTTAAAAAATTTGGACGACTTGAAAACTAAAAAGAAAAAAATCGAATCTGCCGTTAAAGCGGATTTTAAGGAAGAAAGCGATAAACTGGAAGGTTTAAAATTAAATATTGCCGGTGACAATCAACTGATCAGTGATTTGGCTTTGACTCAGCTAACGAGCGGAGAAGAAATTAAAATAATTGATGAAAATCAGATATGTTATGAACCGATTTTTACCGTTAGATTTAAAAAAATACACTAGAAAATTATTATTGCTGATTTATTACGTGGTTATTTAGGGCTATTGTTTTTTATTCATAAAACAACTAGACTTTAAGTATAATAATGGGATATTAATAAAACATTTCTCTATTTTTTATAGCGGAAATTAATTTAAATATATGAAAAATTTTAGTCGCGGAGGAGGATTTGGCGATAAGAAAGGCGGAGGCGGTTTTGATCGCCGAGATTCAGGAAATAGAAATTTTAGTCGTGGCAACGACTCATCGACCCGACCGACTATGCATAAAGCGGTTTGTGCGGATTGCGGTCAGAGCTGCGAAGTGCCCTTTAGACCGAGCGGCGACAAACCGGTTTATTGCAGTAATTGTTTTAGGGGTAAAGAGGGCGCGGGTCCTAAACGTTCAAATGAACGAGATTTTTCAAGATCCAGTTTTAATGATAAAAAATTATTTAAAGCGGTTTGCGCGGATTGTGGTCAGAGCTGCGAAGTGCCCTTTAGACCGAGCGGCGACAAACCGGTTTATTGCAGTAATTGTTTCGGTAAAAGTAAGCAGGGCCGGGATAACTCCGGCAGCCTGGTAAATGTTAGCGCTAGTCACAGTATTAGTCATGAACAGTTTGAAGCTCTAAATGTCAAGTTAGATATGATTTTAAATTTTCTAAAACCAGTTTTAGCAACAGCGCCGCTCGCCAAAAAGGAAGATAAAAAAGAAGTAATTAAATTAGAAGAAAGAAAAATCTCCAAAAAAATAGTAAAAAAAACTATTCCCGCCAAAAAAATAAATAAAAAAACTAGCAAAAAAAATAAATAATATTGTTAATAAAAATGGAAGATTATCATGCTTTAAAAATAGAAAACGTTTTTAAAATTGTTAACTCTTCTTTGGCCGGTTTAACGACAGAAGAGGCTAAAAGACGGCTAATCAGCCAAGGTTCTAATATTTTAGCGGCCGCTCTACCTTATAATCGTACCAGGGTTTTTATTTCTCAGTTTAAAAATCCTTTGATTTATATCTTATTGGGCGCAGGCGTAATCTCGTTAGCGCTCGGTGATAAAATAGATGCTCAGGTCATCGGCGCGGCGGTGCTCATAAATATATTAATCGGTTTTATTCAGGAAGATCGGGCTAATAATGCCTTGAGCAAACTCAAAAAAATAGTCGAACATCAGACTTTTGTTCAAAGAAATGGACAAGAATTAGAGATTCCGACCGCCGAAGTGGTTGTCGGTGATATTTTAGTTTTAAAAGCTGGTGCCGTTATTCCGGCCGATGCTCGCCTTATACAAAATTTTGGTTTGGAGCTAAACGAAGCAAGTCTGACCGGCGAGTCTTTGCCGGTTTCAAAAAGCATTTTACCCTGTGCTTTAAAAAATACGATTGCTAACCGCAAAAGCTTGGTCTATGCCGGGACAAGCGTTGTTAGCGGGCATGGTTCAGCCGTTACGGTGGCGACCGGTGCTCAAACTGAAATTGGAAAAATAGCGGAAATGGTTAAAATCGCCGACAGCGGTTCAACTCCTTTGCAGGAGCGTTTAAACAAGATATCCCGTTTTCTCGGTTTAAGCGTACTAGCCGTTTGTTTGATTATTGTTATTACCGGGGTCTTAAAGGGCTTGGATTTTTTAAATATTTTAATCTCCGCCATTGCCATATCAGTAGCCGCTATTCCCGAGGGATTATCTGTGGCCGTTACCGTGATTATTGCCGTAGGCATGCAGCATTTGGTTAAAAAGAAAGCTTTAACCAGAAAATTATTAGCGGCGGAAACATTAGGTTCGATTACGACTATCTGTTCCGACAAAACCGGAACATTAACCGAAGGTAAAATGCGCTTGGAAGAAATTGTCTCCTTTTCCGGACGCTTAACCCCGGCTATTCTTAGCGACCCCAAAGACCTTTCGAAACTAAAAGATTTTATGTTGGCCCTCAAGACTGGGATATTATGTAACAACGCGCTAATTAATCCGGACACCGCAAAGGGGGTCGGGTCAGCGCTCGAAGTATCCTTTTTAAAAGTCGCTTTAGATTTGGGTATTAATCAAACGGAATTAATGAAGAATGAACCTCGTTTGAGCGAGCTGCCTTTTAATAGCGATAGAAAATTCATGATTAGTTTGCATAAGCAAAAAAATGCTTTTAGTCTTTACGAAAAGGGAGCCGGAGAGATTGTCCTGGAAAAATGTACTTGGCTTGAAGATTCTGGAAAAATCAGAATTCTGGAGGAAAAAGATAAGGAAAAAATTTTATCTATTTATAACGATTTAACCCTGAAAGGTTTGCGGGTAATCGCTCTAGCCTATCGCGATTTTAAAACTTTACCTTTTGATTTAGATAATGAAGAAAAAAATTGGAATTTAATCGATCAAGATTTAACTTTTGTGGGTTTGGCGGCCTTTAAAGATCCCTTGCGTCGCGAAGCCAAACAAGCTATCTCGTTATGTAAAAAGGCGGGGATTCGTCCGATAATTATTACCGGCGATCATCCTAACACCGCCTTGTCGATTGCCAGAGAACTAAATATGAATTTAGGTCAGATTGAGGTTGTCAGCGGTGAATTTTTGGAAAAAATTAATGAAATTGAATTAAGAGAGTTGGTAAAGAATGTCTCGGTCTATGCCCGAGTAAGTCCGGATCATAAATTGCGTATTGTTGGCGCTTTGAAGAAAAACGGGGAAGTGGTCGCCATGACTGGCGACGGTTTAAACGATTCCCCGGCCTTAAAAATGGCCGATATTGGCATTTGTCTCGGCTCCGGAACAGAGGTGGCCAAAGAAACTGCTGATTTGGTTTTGCTTGATGATAATTTTAATGTTATTGTCAGCGCTATCCGGCAAGGTCGAATTATTTTTGATAATATTCGGAAATCGCTGACTTATCTCATGGCTGATTGTTTTTCAGAGATAGTTCTTATTGCCGGTTCAATTGTCTTTAATTTGCCATTAGCATTTCTGCCGACGCAAATTTTATGGATCAATATTTTAAATGACGGTTTTCCCAGTTTTTCTTTAGCCTTTGAGTCTAGCGACGATGGAGTAATGTCCCGCCCGCCGATAAAAAGAAGCGAATCTATTTTTAATAAAGAAATGAAAGTAATTTTATTCGGTGTGGGTTTTATCAGGGAAACCCTGTTATTCGTTCTATTTTATTATTTAGCGGTTCATTTGGAAATTTTAGGCTGGAGCCTCGGTTATTTAAGAACTTTATTTGTGGCCATTTTAATAGTTAAGTCTGTTACCGCAATTTTTAGTTTACGCAGTTTTACCCTGCCGTTCTATAAAATTAAACAATTTACTAACCCTTATTTATTTATGACCATCGGCCTTAGTTTTGTCTTATTGGGGGCGGCTGTCTATTGGCCATTTTTAAATAATTTATTAAAAACCGAACCGCTGTCCCTAAATGCTTGGTTAATAGTTTTGGCCGTCGCCTTGGTTAATATTTTAATGATTGAAATTGTAAAAACTCAATTTAATTCAAATTCGCGCCTTAATGTTTGATTTTAGTTGAATTTGACTGAATTATAATTACGTGCTACTGTTAATTCATTAGATTAAAATTGATTAGAATCTCGGTCATTTAAGTGGTCTGGAGAAAATCTGGTCACTTATTTTTATTATGAAAAATCAAACAAAACCTATTTATCCGCCGAAAGAAATAAATTCAAAAGAGGCGAGCAGCGGAACAGAAAAAAAATTCTCTGATTTAGGTATTAGCGACTCGATTTTAGCAATTCTCAAAAAAATGAATTTGGCTACGCCCACCCCGATTCAACGTAAAGCTATTCCCATTGCCATCACCGGCCAGGATTTAATCGGTGTAGCGCAAACTGGAACCGGAAAAACCTTTGCCTTTGGCATTCCCATGCTCCAGCGCCTAGGAATAAACAAGGGGCAGGGCTTGATTATTGCTCCGACTCGCGAGCTAGCTCTCCAAGTTGAAGAAAGTATAAAAAAATTGGGACAGGCTTTAGGATTAAGAACGGCCATTTTAATCGGCGGGGAAGCCCTTGATCGTCAGCTTTTTCAGCTACGTAAAAAACCGCATATCATTGTCGCGACTCCGGGACGATTAATTGATCATCTGAAGCGTCGAACATTCAAATTGGATCAGGTTAAAATATTGGTGCTTGATGAGGCTGATATGATGCTAGATTTAGGCTTTGCTCCCCAAATTCAGGAAATTCTCAAACAAACTCCCCAGAATCGCCAGACGATGTTATTTTCCGCCACGATACCGGCCGCGATCGTTAAGATTGCGGCTAATTATATGAAATTACCGGTTAGTATTGAAGTGGCGCCGTCGGGTACGACTGCGTCGCAGGTTGATCAAGAAATATTTATAATTAAAGGAGAGGAGCGTTTCGAACATTTACAGAAAATTTTAGCCAGTTACGCCGGCTCGGTTTTGGTTTTTGTTCGGACTAAGCATAGCGTTAAGGCGATTACTATAAAATTAAAATCATTAGGTCATCGGGCCGTGGAAATCCATTCTAATCTTTCTTTAAATCAGCGCCGCAATTCGCTCAGTAGTTTTAAGTCAAAAAAAGAACGTATTTTGGTAGCGACTGACGTGGCCGCTCGCGGTTTAGACGTTAGCGGTATTGAGTTGGTAGTAAATTACAATTTACCTGATAATTCCGAGGACTATGTCCATCGCATCGGGCGAACCGGACGCGCTGGGCAGACCGGCAAAGCCATAACTCTAGCAACGGCTAACGAGCAGAGAGAAATATGGGCAATCGAGAAGTTGATTAATAAAAATCTTAAAAAAACGGAATTTGTAAAATTTAATAAAATACCGTTTGCCGGCGCTAACACTCAAAAAAGAAAAAAATCCTTTCGGGGACGTCCTCAAAATAATGCGCCCGGCCGACACAAGCCAGCCGGACAGCGAAACCAAGCGCCTGTAAACAGATCGTTGCATCATGGCTTTTTAATTTAATATAACTTATATTTTTGCTTGATATTCTTTTTTTGTTTTGTTATTATTTATAAATAATTAGATATTTTAAAAATCGCCCTCAAAACCCATTTTTTGGGATATTAGCAATTATTTTTTGAAATTAATTCCGTTTCGTTAATATCGATTTATTTTCGAGAAATAGTTAAAGGAGATATTACTCTCTTCGTTAGATTTAATTCATATTTAGCCCTAATAAGCTAAATATCTTGGGGGTGATTTTTAAAATATGTTTAGTAAAATAGTCAGCTATTCTAATTTTGAGGCGGCTTATTTAGAAATAATTGAACAATTTGCTACCGACCGCCGTAATTTTCGTTATCATGGCCCAGACAACATACTTTTACATGATCTCGATCTTAAATCCAGAAAAATAATTAAAATCGCTCAGGCCGATCTTTTGCAAAGAAGAGAAATCGAGCCGGCTCAGGCTATTAAAATTCCTAAAAGGAATAAGCCTGAAGAGTACCGAGAAATTTTTATATACAACCTTAAAGAAAGAATTAAGGCTCAGGCTATCTATCGAGTTGTTTTACCGAAATTTGAAGACGCTTTTTCCAGTCGTCTTTTTTCATATCGACCGGATAAGCCGCCGTATTTAGCGGCTCGTATTTTTTGTCGTCGCTATCGAAAGGAGTTTTTGACCGATCAGGCTTTAATTATAGATTTAAAAAATTATTCTGATCGGATTGATCGGAATATCATGTATTTACAGCTACAAAAACTTTTTAGTGATCAAAAAATTTTAGATCTTTTACATTTGTTTATTTTTAATCAAATATATCGAGACGGGAAGCGCGACATACCCTTACAAGGACTAGTACAGGGAGTGCCCTTGATAGCGCTTTTTGCTAATTTATATTTGACGGATTTAGATTTTAAATATCAAGTTAAATCCGCTTTTTATATTAGAGTCGGAGATGATATTGCCTTTTTAGATCCCGATAAAGATAAACTTCGGAAAATATTAAGCGAGTTGGCCGTTGATTTATCGGCTCGCGGCCTTGAGCTTAATCGAAAAAAATTATTTTTTGGAGCGGCTCAAAAAAAATATGTTTTTTTAGGCTACACCTTTAATTCCGGAATAATCGGATTGGAACCGGCCTTTGTCGCCAGGAACGAAGCGGTCTGGAAAAATATTTTAACCTATCAACACCTGAAGGATTCGGCCAAACAAAAACTTTTAAAAAAAATAATGATTAATCCGGAAAAAAATTTTAATAATCAGTTTTTAAAAATTATTAAAGATAAATCCCAAATAAATAATTCAAGTCAAATAAAAAAAATGTCGGAAAAGTTTTTTTCCATTCTCACTAAATTTTTTTATAAACGATATTCTCCCCGTAACCGTCACCGATTGTTTAAATCCTTGGTCGACATAAAAATTACCTCATTATATAATCAGTACAAGAAATTCCATTATGATAAACATTAAAGAGCAGATGCGGTTATTAAAAAGAATCCGCGTTAGCCGTAATAAAAACCAAGTCGCTAATCGGCCTAACCCTTATTCGAGTTATCTGCTTATTTTTTTAAAACAACAGCGATTTCTTCTGCTAGGAACAATAGTGCTTCTAATTACGCAGGGAATTATTGAGACTTCTCTGATAGTTTTTAGCCGAAATCAATTAGTTTATGGCGGGGATAAGACTTTGAGCTTATTTTTTTGGCAAATATTTTGGGTATTTTTTCTCGTTTTTATTATCAATTCTTTTTTATCTATTAAACAAGAAAAAACGGTAGTGGTTCTTTTGATTAACTATCTTCGTCGTCGAATTTTTAGAAATTACTTGGGGCGACCGTTCGAAGAAATGAAGCCGGAGAAACAAGCCGACTTAATCGCTAAAATTTCTTACCATCTGCCTCTAGTCTCCATGGGTATATCTAATTCCTTTTTTGGTTTTATTCGCTGGTTGATTTATGTAATTTCGGCGGTGATTGTCGCCTCATTGGCCGGCTTTAACATGTTAATTATTTTAATTAGCTTTTTAATATTATCGCTAATTATTGTGGTTCCCGCTTACTTTGTAGTTAAAAAATATGTTTCTCAGGAAGTTACTTTTTACTCTCAAATAATTAAACATATTGATTTAAGCTTGTCGGAAAAATATTTTTTAAAAAGTTTTAATCTGGAGCCAATAATTTTAAAGAAATTCGATTCATTAGTTAAATTTGATTCCATTTTTAGGGTGCGTCGGGATTTATGGATGAAAATGGGTTTTAAAATAATTTTTATTTTACTCTTGTTCGTTTCCATGTTGACCCATTTTTTTTATAATGATTTAATTTCCTGGATTAATTTAATTAGTCCGGATCTTAAATTTCTCTATGCTTTTTTATTAATCTATTTATCCCGGGTTGCCTATGAGGCTTTGCGTGTCGGTCTTTATTTTTTTCCGGCTAAATTGGGTTTTTCATTGACCAATATCAAAATGAATAAATATCGACGTCGTGATAACGTGTTAGATATTAAGCAGGGGATTACTTTTTATAGCCGAAAAGTAAAATTACTAAAAACTGGGAAATATTACCGAAATTTATGTTTTAATTTTCTAAAAAAAGGCCGTTATTTATTTTATGGTCCCAATCTTTCCGGTAAAACTACTTTAGCTAAATTATTTTTTGGAGCCGAAACTTATAGTTCTAAAGCAATAAAAGTTAAATTAGACGGACGCCGGCTGGATTTTTCTGATTATCAGCGGCAGTTTAATAAAGTATATTTTTTTGATCCGCTTTTTTATTCGCAAAAAAGTTTGATGGAATTAATTTTGGGTTCAGATCGGGAGGAAACTGATTTTTCCGAGATTGATCGGGCTTTAAAAATTATGGCCGCCTACCCCTTGTTAACCGGGCTCGTGACGACTAATTATAATTTTAGTTCGACAGCTGATAAAATTTGGACTAACCACGTGGCCGCCTTTGCTTTGCATTCTTTGCATTGTTTGGTCGCCAGGCCATCACTAATTATTATAGATAATGCCTGGCTCGATTTAAACTACCCAGATATTGAAAAGATATTAAAGATTATTGATTCAGATTTACCGGAATCAATCCTGATTGTTTTTGCCAATAAAAAAAATATTAATTTAAAGTACGACAGACATTATGATCTGGCTAAAGATTTTAATACGGAAAGTTAAAATAAAAATTGGAGATAATTTTAATAAGAAATTTATTGTTATCGCCCTGCCTCTCCTCCTGTTAATTTTATGCCTATATTTAGGTTTAACTTTTTTTAGATTGTATCAAAATCGCGAAGTAATAACGTCGCCACCGGCCAGAACTATCGAAGTTAACGAATCGTTTTCAGCAAATTTATATTTTAATGATGAATTAGGCTTGGATGTCTTTTCGGAATTAATTGTTAATGGCCTTGATGCGGCGAAAAATAAAATAGAGCTGGCCATGTATTCTATGGATAATTCGGCTATCCGCGATGCCTTATATCGAGCGGCGGCCAGGGGCGTTTCAGTTGATTTGGTTTTTAGTGATAAGCATCAAAACGGAATAGAGAATCTATTTGTCAATAATCACAAAAATTTGAAAATTAGTTTTGTTTCTTCAAACGGCGGTTCAATGCATCATAAATTTTTGCTGATTGATCGCGGGTCTGCTCAGCCAAAGTTATTTTTTGGTTCATATAATTTTACGAATATCCAGGGTAAATATGACCCCAGTTTCATATTAACAACCGAACGGCCGGAATTAATTAGTCTTTTTGGCGATGAATTTGACCGTTTAGCCGGAGGGCTACACGGCAGCGTAAAGAAATCTGCTAATTATAATCCTTACGCCGCCTTAATAAGATACCCAGAAGGTTTTATTGAGATTTGGTTTTCGCCCGGGTTAGTCGATAATAATATAAAAGATAGAATGCTAAACTTAATTCGGAATTCTAGAGATAATATAAAAATTATGACCTGGTCTTTAACCGATAAGGACGTAGCGGCCGAGCTAGCCCTAAAGTCAAAACAAATACCAGTCAGTATTATTACCGATGACTATAATTGGTCGGCGACCGGGTCGGCTTTCCCAGTATTAGCAGCTCAAAAAAATAGACAAAATTTAAATAATTTAGAAATTATTACTGACAGTAATAGAAATCAAGAAATCGCTAAAATTTTACCGGACGACGATCTAAATTCATTTCTACACCACCACCTTCTGGTGCTTGATGATCGGATTGCGGTTTTTGGAACAAATAATTGGAGTTCTAACGGTTTCTTCAGAAACGACGAATCGGTCATGATTACTAATATAAAGAGCCTTGTTAAGGCTTTTGAACAATCTTACACGTTTAATTATAATAAAAACAAGTAAACTCTGGGGTAGACAAAAATTAGATTTCTTGCCGATTTTAGGGAAATTTTAATTGCTTTACTCAGGCTTGACAATTTTTAGTTTAGCTACTAAAATAATATTGATAAAACAATAATAATTAATAGCTATTTTTTATGAATGTACGCAAAATTTTTAGTGCCCGCAAAGTTATTTGGTTTGTTGTAATTATTTTAATTGGTGTCGGCTCCTGGTATTATTTAACGAAAAGTAAAAACGTCTCTACTAATATTCAGACTGATACGGTTAAAGAACAAAACATTCAGGCAACTGTTTTAACTACCGGCCAAGTAGTCAGCCAAGTAAATCTTAATTTAAGTTTTCAGACGAGTGGCGTGGTCAAAACTTTAAGCGTAAAATCCGGCGACAAAGTTAAGGCGGGAGATGTTTTAGGAACTTTGAATCAAGACAGTATTCAAGCGGCGGTTACCAGCGCTCAAGGAACTCTCGCTCAGGCGCGAGCCAACTATAATAAGGTTGTGGCCGGTTCGTCTAAAGAGCAGATTAATGTTTCGCAAAAAGCGGTTAATGCCGCCTCGGTTGCCTATAATAATGCTTTAAAGCAATTAGATATCGTTAAAGAGTCAACCGCCGCTGCCATTAATCAAGCTCAGAATACTTTAGACGATCTGGAGTCGCCTATGACCCAATCTGATAATAAACGTTCAGCGATTATTGTTACTCTGGCTAATCAATTAGCCGCGGTTAAGTCGGATTTGGATGAAGAAAATAAAATTTTAAATGATAGCGATCTGAAGGATACTTTCAGCGTGGCCAACTCGACCAGTTTAAGTGAATTTAAAAATGCCAACAGCCAAGTGCAAGGTTTATTGACCCAAGCCAACACCAGCTTGGCTACCGCCCAGGCTTATAAGAGCGACACCAATATTTATCAGGCCATTAATGACGCGACCAGTGTTTTAAATCAAAATATTACAGCTCTTAATGCCTGTTACACCGCTCTGCAAAATTCGATTGTCAGCCAAAAATTCAGTCAAAGCCAATTAGATGCTTATAAATCAACTATTAGTAGTCGTTTAAGCGGCGAAAACTCCGGAATTTCTTTAATTAATTCTGCCCGGCAGGCCTTAACCGATGCTTTAACTCTCGCTAAGAATGCCGTGGAAAATGCCAACTTAACGGCCACGCAACAAATAACTTCTGCTCAAAATCAGATTAATAGTGCTCAGGCCGCTTTGCAGCAAGCGCAAGCAACTCTGGCCCAGCAAAGCGCTAAAGCTCAGTCAACCGATATTGCTATGGCACAAGCGCAAATACTATCAGCTCAAGGAACAGTAGACGCCGCCCGGGCTAATTTAAACAATACTTATCTAAAAGCTCCTGTAGACGGAACGATAACTTCCGTCGACACTAAAATCGGTCAGCAGGTTAGCGCCCTGCAGGAGGTAGTAGTTCTACAGGATATTAATTCTCTTCATACGGAGTCGTACGTGAGTGAGGCAAATATTGCTTCTTTGCAGATTGACCAAACAGTCGATTATACTTTTGACGCTTTAGGCCCGGATAATCATTTTAGCGGAAAAATTCTGACTATTGATCCGGCTTCAACAGTAATTTCAGGCGTAGTGGATTATTTAGTAAAAGCCACCTTGCCTAATATCCCCGAAATTAAACCCGGCATGACGGTTAACATGACTATTGAGATTGCCAGCAAAAATAAGGTTTTAGCCGTGCCTAGCAGCGCCCTCATCGATCAAAACAATCAGTCATATATTAGAATAATTGATAACACTCAAACTAAAAACTATCATCAAGTGCCGGTGCAAATCGGTTTACGAGCGGACGGGGGTTTGGTTGAAATTATTTCCGGCTTATCGGCTGGCCAGGAAATTGTGACCTATATTAAACCATAAATTTATTTATACAATAGTTTATTAACTCACTCTATCTATGAATCTAATTTCAGTTAATAATTTAGAAAAGAACTATGATAGTGAGGGCGTCATTACTCCGGTTTTGCATAAACTTAACTTTATAATTGATCAAGGAGAGTTCGTGGCTATTATGGGACCCTCCGGTAGCGGCAAGTCAACTTTGATGCATATTTTAAGTTTTCTGGATCGACCCACAGCCGGCGTTTATACCTTTGATGGACAGGATACCAAAGATTTCGATGATAATTATTTAGCTGTTTTAAGAAATGAACGAATTGGTTTTGTTTTTCAGTCTTTTAATTTATTACCACGAACTTCGGTTCTGGATAATGTTAAATTGCCCCTGTTGTATAGCCAGAAAAAGAATCATGACGCTCTAGCTAAAAAAGCTTTAGAATCTGTGGGTTTGGCTCACCGGTTAAATTATTATACTAATCAAATTTCGGGTGGAGAAAAACAGCGCGTGGCTATTGCTCGAGCCCTAGTTTGTGATCCGGCCGTTATTTTTGCCGATGAACCGACGGGAAATTTGGACTCTAAATCCGGAAATACGGTTATGTATCTTTTACAGCAATTAAATAATCAGGGGCGCACAATTATTTTAGTTACCCATGAAACTGATACCGCTAATCATGCTAAACGTATTATTAAAATTAAAGATGGTTTGATTATTAATGATGATCTAGTAAAACAGCGAACCTTGGCAGAGGCCGACAAAGATCTAATTAAATAAGAATTCTGTGAATTTTTTTTCTACCATTAAATTAGTATTTCGCATTCTTTTGGCTAGAAAAGGCCGATCGTTTTTGACCATTCTGGGAATTATGATTGGTGTAGCCGGGGTTATTATTATTATTGCTCTGGGCGCCGGAGCTCAAACCTTGGTATTAGGACAAGTAACGAAACTTGGTTCTAATCTGCTTAGCGTTCAACCGGGCAAAAGCAACGAGAAGGGTCCGCCCGCTCAAATTTTCGGAGTAATCGTGACTACATTGATTAATGATGATGCCGTGGTTTTACGCGATAGCGGACGAGTTCCGCACGCTGCCGCTATTAATGCGAATGTTCGCGGAACGGCCACGGTTACTTGGGGAAATAAGACTATTGATACTAATTTTTTAGGTACCGACTCATATTATCCGCAAGTTGTTAATTTTTCGATGTCGGCCGGTGAATTTTTTACGGCCCAACAGGATTCTGGCGGTGCCAACGTTGCTGTCTTAGGCGCCACCGTGGCCGCTGAATTATTTGCTAATACGGGAATCAATCCTTTAGGTCAAATTATTAAAATAAAAAGCGCACTCAATCCTAAGGTGGGCGGTATCCCCTTGAGAGTAATCGGGGTCATTGAACCGCGCGGTACCTCTTTTTTTCAAGATCAAGACGATCAAGTTTTTTTACCGCTGACTATCGGACAGCAACAAATTTTAGGTATTCATTATTTACAAGCTATAAATATCAAAGTTGATTCGGCAGAGAATATTGATCAAACCATGACCGATGTAGGCCTGGTTTTAGATGAACGTCATCATATTAAAACTGAAACCGACATAGACTATACAATTCGCAGTACGGCTGAAGCGATTAGTCTTTTATCGACCATTACTGATGCTTTACGTTTGTTTTTGACGGCTATGGCGGCTATTTCTTTAGTTGTCGGCGGTATTGGAATTTTCAATATTTTGCTGGCGACCGTCGGCGAGCGTACTCGAGAAATAGGACTACGCAAGGCGGTTGGAGCTAATAATATATCAATTCTTAAACAATTTCTGTTAGAAGCCGGCACGCTGACTGCCCTGGGAGGAATATTCGGAATTATCATTGGAATTATAGTGTCTTACGCTATTTCTATTTTAATGAAATATCTGGGTTATGATTGGGCTTTTGTAATTTCCTTAACTTCGATTATTTTGGCCGTAGGTGTGTCAATTTTAACTGGCATTATCTTCGGTTTATATCCCGCCTTTAAGGCTGCCAGATTAGATCCGATCGAGGCTTTACGTTACGAATAATAAAATTTTATGTATCAGGCCGCCAAACAAGCTATTAAAGTTTTATATTCTAATTTAGTTAGAACTATTCTGACGACTTTAGGAATTATGATCGGGATCGCTACCGTTATTTTAGTATTATCGGCCGGAGCGGGATTTCGTAGCCTAATTGATGCTCAGTTGCAATCATACGGGACTAATACTTTATTTATTGAAACTCGAGTTCCGCCGACGACAAAAAATCGCAACGCGAGCAATGTAAATTCGCATACCAGCGGAGTGGCTTCGGGCGTGACCATTACGACTTTAAAAAATCAGGATTTAAATGATATAAAAAAAATAGCCAACGTTGTTAATGACTATGGAATGGTGGTCGGACAGAAAATTGTCAGTTACCGTGATGTCAATAAAAGTACTTTGTTTTATGGTGCTTCTGCCGCGCGATTTGAAATTGATCAAAGTACTTTAAAGTCGGGAAGATTTTTTACCGCCGCCGAGGACGCTGGGGCGGCTCAAGTGGCTATTTTAGGCAGCCAGCTTGCCCAAGATCTGTTTGGTTCTGAAGATCCGCTCGGAAAACTAGTTCGTTTGGGGAATATAAATGTTCAGGTCATCGGAGTTTATAATTCACTCGGTGCCTTATCCGGCGGTAATGATGAGATGCTTTATGTTCCGCTCGTTACCGCTCAAAAAAAAATACTGGGAATTGATCATTTGTTGATGGCGATTGTTCAAATAAAAAATGTTGATTTAGGCGATGTTACCGCCGAAAATATAAAAATAATTTTACGACAAAATCATGATATTACCGATCCTGGTAAAGATGATTTTATTGTCCAAACTCAGGCCGAGGCGATGGGTACTTTTAACGTTATTTTTGATGGTATTACTATTTTACTTATTGCCATTGCAGCGATATCCCTTATCGTCGGCGGGGTCGGAATTATGAATATTATGTATGTGGTGGTTACGGAGCGAACGGCGGAAATCGGTCTAAAAAAAGCCTTAGGCGCTAAAAATTCTGATATTTTGAGAGAATTTTTAATTGAATCGATTTTGGTTACTTTACTTGGTGGGGCTGTCGGGATACTCGTCGGATCGGCATTAGGCTGGCTAGTGTCGGTTATTGCGACCGCGAGCGGTCTAGCTTGGGTATTTTCCGTTCCGTTATATGCCATCGGTCTCGGGTTTGGCGTTTCTGCTTTAATCGGAATTAGTTTCGGAGTTTTTCCAGCTCGCAGCGCGGCTAAACTAGATCCGATTACGGCCTTAAGCCATGAATAATTAAAATTAAATATATGATTGATGCTAGGCAAGGGTTGCTAGAAAAATTAATTGCTAAATTAATACAAGTTATTAAAGATTTGCATTCTTATCAGAGTTTTCCTTTTGGAGATTTTTTATTGAATCGGCAGCAAGTGATGATTTTATTTTTTGTCTCCGGGAAAAAACAGGGAGCCGTAGTTAAAGATTTAGCCGCATTTCTTCGAGTAACTTCCGGAGCAATTACTCAATTTATCGATGTTTTAGTAAATTATAAATTAGTCAAACGCGAAGAGGTTGTCAGTGACCGACGCCTAACTCGGATTAAATTAAGTAATTCCGCCAAGAAAAAATTTGAACAATTTAAAATTAATTATTTTATTTCTACCAGCCGCGCTTTTAAAGATTTTCAAACCGAAGAGTTGGAACAATTTATTAAATTATTGGAAAAAATTAAATAAGCTTATCATAAATTTACTAAGGATTTATTTTGAGGTCGTATTATGGCGAATTTATTTAAATTACATTCTGAATTTATACCAGCCGGCGATCAACCCGCAGCTATAAAGAAGCTTATCTCCGGATTAGAGAGAGGTTTTGATTTTCAAACCCTTTTAGGCGTAACCGGCAGCGGTAAAACTTTTACCGTCGCCAATTTAATAGCGGCCGGAGATCGGCCGGTTTTAGTCATGGCGCCCAATAAATCTTTAGCCGCTCAGCTTTATCGCGAATATAAAAATTTTTTTCCGGAGAACGCCGTTCATTATTTTGTTTCATATTATGACTACTATCAACCTGAAGCCTATTTGCCGATAACCGATACTTATATTGATAAGGAGGCGATGATCAACCAAGAAATAGACCGCTTGCGCCATGGCGCCACCTCCGCCTTAGTTTCTCGCCGTGATGTTATTATTGTCGCCTCGGTTTCTTGTATTTATAATTTAGGGGTTCCGGCCAGTTATTTAGAGGCCAGATTGGTTTTAGAAAAAGGTAAAATAATAGTTCGGACCGATCTTATAAAACAATTGATTAAAATTCAATTTGCCCGCGTGAACGGCGAGATAAAGCGCGGTGAATTTCGGGTCCGCGGTGATGTTTTTGAAATCCGTCCGATGTCGGAAAATATTATCTATCGCTTAGAACTGAACGATCAAAAGATTTCTGATTTAAGTATTATTGATAACACCACTAAAAATATTATCGGCAATCTGGAAGAAATAGTGGTTTTCCCGCCGAAGCATTTTGTTTCTACTAAGCCGCAAATCGAAGCGGCTATAAAAAATATATCGGCCGAATTAAAAGAACGTTTAACATATTTTAAAAAAGCCGGTTTATTATTGGAAGCGGAACGCTTGGAGCGCCGGACGAAATATGATTTGGAAATGCTCCATAGTCTCGGCTATTGCCATGGCATTGAAAATTACTCGCGACATTTAACCGGTAAATTATCCGGGGAAGCACCGGACTCCTTATTGGCATATTTTCCCTGGAAAAACGGTCGGCCGGATTTTTTAACGATTATTGATGAATCGCATATTGGAGTTCCGCAGATTCGCGGCATGTATAATGGCGATCAGGCTCGTAAAAAAACTTTAACACAATATGGTTGGCGCCTGCCGTCTGCCCTGGATAATCGACCTTTAAAATTTAACGAATTTCAAGCCCGAATCGGCCAGACAATCTTTACAACCGCTACCCCCGGCGAATTTGAATTAAAATACTCTAAACAAATCGCCGAGCAAGTAATCCGACCGACCGGTTTAGTCGATCCGGAAATAGAGGTCCGACCGGTTTTTAATAAGAAAGAAAATTATAGCCAAATTAATGATATAATGAAAGAAATAGGTAATATCGCCGCCCAGGGTGAACGAGCGATAGTTAATACTTTAACCAAGAAACAAGCAGAAGATTTAAATACTTATTTGAATAACCAAGGCTTTAAGTCAAATTATCTACATTCCGATATTAAAACCATGGAGCGAATGGAGATATTGAAAAATTTTCGAGAAGGTAAGTTTGATGTTTTGATTGGCGTTAACTTACTGCGGGAAGGTCTGGATTTGCCGGAAGTAACTCTCGTGGCAATTTTAGACGCCGATAGGGAAGGGTTTTTGCGCAGCGAGACTTCGCTGATGCAAACTATGGGACGAGCGGCGCGCAATGTTAAAGGAAAAATTATTTTATACGCTGATAAAATTACCGGTTCCATGCGCCGGGCGATGAACGAAGCTAATCGTCGTCGCGTCAAACAGTTGGCTTATAATAAAAAACATAATATTACCCCGCAAAATATTAGCAAAAAAATTGAAGAATTTTTAGATTTAGCTGAAAAATAATATGGAAAGGAAAGATTTATATAATTATTTTTGCAGCGAGGACTGACCGAGTCTGCCTCAAAATCATTATTTCTAAGAGCAGGCGAGTTCCGCAGCCAAAAAATTATTATATAAGTCTTTCCTTATTAAATGACTAATAATCATAGACATATGAACATTGAATACGAAGCCACTTTTACCAACGTCAACAAAGATGATATCCGCGCCCGTTTAAAAAATGCGGGGGCTATTTTAGTAAAACCGGAATTTTTGCAAAAACGGATTAATTTTGATTTGCCGTCCGGACACGAAATTAAGGGAGGGTGGCTAAGAGTTAGAGATGAAGAAGATAAGATTACTATGAGTTTGAAAATAATTGAAGGCAATAAGATCGAGAATCAAAAAGAAATCTGTTTGTGTATTGATAGTTTTTCCGAGGGCATGGATTTTTTGAAATCGATTGGTTGTGTAGAAAAAGCTTATCAGGAAACAAAACGGGAGATTTGGACTTTAAATAGCGTCGAGATAATGATTGATGAATGGCCATATCTAGAACCCTTTGTTGAAGTTGAGGGAAAATCGGAAGAGGCCGTGAAGGAAGTTAGTAAAAAACTAGGGTTTGATTATGCTCAAGCTCTATTCGCCGGAGTTGATGTTCAATATAATAAAAAATATGGTTTAGATTGCCACGTTATAAATAATTCTATCCCCAGAATAGCTTTTAACGAACCCAATCCTTTTGTTAATTCTAGATAGCCATGTCCGAAAAATTAATCATTCGCGGCGCGCGGATGCACAATTTAAAAAATATTAATGTCGAAATACCTCATAATAAATTAACGGTTATTACCGGCGTGTCCGGCAGCGGTAAGTCGTCGCTGGCTTTTGATACGATTTTTGCCGAAGGACAAAGACAGTATGTCGAGTCTTTGTCGCCGTATATGCGTCAATTCTTGGGACAGAAAAAACCGGCGGAAGTCGATGAAATAATCGGTTTGGCGCCGTCAATATCTATCGACCAAAAAGCCTTGTCTCATAATCCGCGTTCGACGGTCGGTACCTTAACCGATATTTATGATTATTTACGCGTCCTGTACGCTCGTGTCGGCGAAGTTTTTTGTCCGATTTGCGATCATAAAATTGAAAAATTGACCTTAGAGGAAATGGTGGATATTATTATTAACCGCGGCCATGACTTAAAAGAGGAATATGTCACAATTTTAGCGCCGATTGTCCGTGATCGTAAGGGCGAATACTACCAGTTATTATATAATTATTTGGGTTTGGGTTTTAGTGAATCGCGAATAGACGGAAAAATTCACTCTCTGCGCGAACAGCTTAAGTTAGCCCCGAAACAAAAACATGATATTGATATTATTATCGATAAAATTTTATTAAACGATCAGACTCGATTATTTGAAGCGGTGGAAAATTCCTTAGAGTATAGCAAGGGATTGGTAATTGCCAAATATCAAAATCAAGAATTTTTATTATCCGCCAATTGGACCTGTCCGAATGACAATTATTCTTTCCCCGAAGTTGAGCCGCGTTTATTTTCCTTTAATTCGCCGCACGGCGCTTGTCCGGAATGTTCCGGTTTAGGTCGGGCTAATTTTTTTTCCGCTGAAAAATGCGCAATTTGTTTGGGTAAGCGTTTGCGGCCGGAAGCTTTGTCGGTCCGGATTGGCGGTAAAAATATTGCCGAAGTTACTAAATTACCGATTAATCAGTCTTTAGATTTTTTCAATAATTACTATGAGAAGATGACTAAGCGTCAAAGAGCAATTGCTGAAAACGTGGTTGTCCAAATTATTAGTCGTTTAGAGTTTCTTCTTAAAGTCGGTTTACATTATATTTCCTTGGAACGAGAAGCGGAAACCTTATCCGGCGGGGAAGCGCAGCGTATCCGCCTATCTTCACAAATCAGTTCCCATTTATCACGGACTTTATATGTTTTGGACGAACCGACTATCGGACTTCACGAGCGCGACACCGATCGTTTAATTGATACGCTAAAAAAATTACGTGATAAAAATAATACCGTAATTATCGTGGAGCACGACGAACGAACAATTTTAGAATCCGATTATTTGGTTGATTTAGGACCGCTGGCCGGCGTTCATGGCGGGGAAGTGATGGCCATTGGTGAAACCAAAGATCTTTTAAATGAAAGAAAGAATAAGACCTTTCAGAAAAAATCTTTGACTTTACAATATCTGCTCGGTGAGAAAGAAATTAGCCTGCCGGCTAAACGCCGCGAGCAAAATCACGGTTCTTTAAAAATCCGTGGAGCTTTTGCGAATAATTTAAAGAATATTAATGTCGAAATTCCTTTAGGTCGTTTAGTAGGCATAAGCGGTGTTTCCGGTAGCGGAAAATCTTCGCTTCTGTATGATGTTATTTACAAAAATATTACTAATATAAAGAATCGTCGCGGTCAGGTTAAATTAGAACAGGTTAAGGAATTAAAAGGCGTCGAATATCTAAATAAGGTGGTAGTAATCGATCAGTCTCCTATCGGTCGGACGCCCCGGTCCAACCCCGCGACCTATACCGGTATTTTTACTCCGATTCGCGACTTTTTTGCTTCTTTGCCCGATTCGCGGGAAAGGGGATATGCAATCGGCCGTTTCTCTTTTAATCGTCCAGGCGGGCGCTGTGAGGCCTGTGGCGGGGCGGGGGCGAACTTAATCGAGATGCATTTCCTCCCGGCTGTCCTGGTTGAATGCGAAGTTTGCCGTGGGCGGCGCTTTAATCGAGAAACCTTACAGGTTAAATATAAAGGTCAGAATATTGCCGATGTTTTAGATTTAACGATTGATGAGGCTACGACATTATTTGAGGGAAATTATTATATTACCGATAAACTTAAGGTGCTGCAGTCGGTTGGTCTTGGTTATCTAAAAATTGGTCAAAGCGCGACGACTTTATCCGGCGGGGAAGCGCAACGTATTAAGATATCCAAAGAATTAACCCATACTTTAGGTCAGCGTACTTTATACTTGTTGGACGAGCCGACTACCGGTCTGCATTATTATGATATTGATCGATTGTTGGCGGTTCTTAATCAATTAGTAGAAAAGGGTAATTCAGTTTTAGTAATTGAACATAATATGCACATGCTTAAAGCTATGGACTATATTATTGACCTTGGACCGGATGGCGGCGAGGATGGCGGACGTTTAGTGGTAGCGGGCGCCCCGGAAGATGTTATTCGTGAATCTAAAAGCGTCACCGGCAAATATCTTAAGAAATATTTAGTATAATATATGAAAAAGATTGATAAAGAAATAAAAAGCTTCGCGCGCCTGGTCTATAAGCTGACTCGCCGTATTCCACGCGGTAAGGTCGTTACCTACCAGACCATCGCTCGTGTCATGAAAAATTCTGGCGCCTGTCGCGCGGTCGGCAATGCTTTGAACAGAAATCCGTATGCTCCGCTGGTCCCTTGTCATCGAGTTATAAAATCTAACGGTGAAATCGGCGGTTTTGCTTCTGGTGTCGATAAGAAGAAAAAAATACTAAAAAAAGAGGGTGTAAAAATTACGAATAACAGGATTGATTTAGTTAAATATGGTTACAAATTTAAAATTAAAAAATAAATTAAAATCAATTCCTAAGAAACCGGGAGTGTATTTTTGGTTAGATAAAAATAAAAAAATACTATATGTCGGTCGAGCGACTAGTTTGAATAACCGTCTTAGCCAATATTTTCAAAAGGGTATTGATCGCCGGATTGCCGAGATGGTGGCGCAAGCCAATAATATTAAATATGAAATTTGTGAGAGTTTATTAGAGGCCGTAATTTTAGAGGCGAAGTATATTAAAAAATATTGGCCTAAATATAATATTGTCGATAGAGATGATCGTTCCTTTATTTACGTGGTTATTCCTAAAACAACATATCCTAAGCCTTTAATTGTCAGGGGCACAGATTTAAAAAAATTTCCCGCCAGTCAAGCTAAAGTCTTTGGACCATACCAATCTTTTTATCTTTTGCAATCCGCTTTACGCCTAATTCGCCAAGTTTTTCCTTATAGTAATTGCCGGGCTAATAGCGGCCAGGCCTGCTTTGATTACCAAATCGGTTTATGTCCGGGGATCTGTATTGGTGCCATATCTTCAAAGGATTATCAAAAAAATATAAAAAATATTATTTTATTGTTAAACGGTGAAAAAAGACGATTGACTAAAAAATTAATGAAAGAAAATCCTGATAAAATTAAAGCCTTAAAACACCTTCAAGATGTTTCGCTTTTGACCCGTGAAGACGACTTGAATGAGGCCCGAGTCAATCGCCTTGAGGGTTATGATATTTCTCATATGCAGGGAAATGAACCCTATGGTTCGATGGTTGTTTTTGAAAACGGAGAAGCCAATAAAAACGAATATCGTTTATTCAAGATTAAAGAGGCGCCGCCCGGTGATGACGAAAGAGCTCTGGCCGAAGTTCTTTTGCGGCGTTTTAAGCATAGCGAATGGCCGAGTCCGGAATTAATTATGATTGACGGCGGCCTGCCGCAGATAAGTTTTTTGACCAGAATTTTAAGTGTCAATAATATAAATATTCCGCTTATTGGAATTTCTAAATTGGGCGGGGATAAGTTAATTTTTAGTCGCCAGGCAAAAAAAACTTTACGCGATTTAGCTAATAATATTAAACCAACTCTTTTGAAAGTCAGGGAAGAGGCCCATCGTTTTGCTAATTATGGGAGAAAAAAAGGGTTAGAGGCTAAAATCAAAAGGAATTAGACTTGACAAATAATAGAAACCTGCTAATATATCAACATAATAAATATTAACCGCAGACAGCCAGCTTAGTGCCTAACGGCATTTGTAAGTCTTGCCGAGGTATAAATGCTTTTTTAGCATTATTATCATCTGTGGTTTTACACAGATTTTTTTAATATAAATAGCTATGCCTAAAAACAAAATTCAAAAACAAGAGATTTTTCGTAACTTAAAAGAAAAAATAAAAAAATCTAAATCAGTAATTTTTGCCGGTTTTAATTCTTTGGGAGTTAAGGATAATGAAATTTTACGGGCTAAGTTGAGAGCGGAAAATAGCGAATATTATGTTGCTAAAAAAACTTTAATGAACTTAGCTTTAAAGGAAAATAAGTTAGATATTAACGTTCGAGACTTTGACGGCAAGGTGGCGGCTATTTTTTCTTATGAGGACGAGGTTGCGCCGGCCAAAATTATTGGAAATTTTCGACAGAACAAAGAAAAGGAAACGAAAATTTTCTTTCTGGGAGGCATTTTGGGTGGACAATTATTATCTAAAGATCAGGTTGAGGCTTTATCTAAATTACCAAGCAAAACTGAATTATACGCCCGCTTAGTCGGAACGATAAATGCCCCTATTTCTGGCTTTGTTAATGTTTTAGCAGGAAATTTGCGAGGTTTAGTGACAGTTTTAAAAGCGATTGAAGAAGAGAAATAATTAAATTATAAATATAAATTAATGTTGATTATCCGAAAAAAATAAAATCGGATAATCACAAAAATAAAACTATGGAAGAAAAAAATGTTATCGTTCCCGCCAAATTTGAAAAATTGGTTGGTGAAATCGAAAAAATGAGCGTTTTAGATTTGGCCGAGTTGGTTAAAATTTTAGAAGATAAATTTGGTGTTTCCGCTTCTGCTCCAGCCATGATGATGGCTCCAGCGGCCGGCGCGGCCGCCGTTGTCGAAGAAAAAGATAGCTTTGATGTCGAAATTACCGACGCCGGCGCCAGTAAAATAAACGTTATTAAAGCCGTTCGCGAACTGACTGAGATGGGCTTAAAAGAGGCTAAGGATTTAGTTGACGCCGCTCCGAAAGTTCTAAAAGAAGGAGTAAAGAAAGAAGAGGCAGAAAAAATGAAGAAGAGATTGGAAGAAGCTGGAGCAAAGGTGACTTTGAAATAATCACAACTTTATCGATAGAATTAAAAAACCATTAGCTTTAGGCTGGTGGTTTTTTATTAGTAGTTATTGATTCAAACTAATTTTATAAACAGCCTCATTGTCCAAAAAGTAAGCGGTTCTTCCGGCCTCATCTACGGTGAAGTCTCGGGGATTGGTTAGGGAATTAACCTGATATTGATTAACCAACAAACCGTCTTTCTTGCTCAGGACGGCCAAACGCTTAGAACCAGCTTCAAAAATATAAATATAGTTAGCCCCAACTATAAATTTACTGGCATTGGTCATAACCGGCAGAATAGCGCTCGCCTTGTAATCAGCTTTTTTATTTATGTAAAGCTTTAGAACCTCGCCGTTATTATTTAAAACGTAGATATCCCCATCGATGACAAATAAATCGGTCGCTAGGCTTAAATCCAGGTTTTCCTTTAGCCAATCATTCTTGGCAGAAAATCCCGAGGCGCTCTTGGTATATTTATAAATTTGATTATTGGTTTTAGCTATCAGATAAAGATATTTATCCTGATAGACTTTAAAACTTGTGGGTTTGGACGTTTGATCGATATTGACGCTGAATCGACTGCTGTTCTTAGTTTTAATATTATATTGGACTAAAAAATTATTGTCCCAGTAATAAAGACTATTCTGGCGGTCATAAAAAGGATTAATCAAATTATTTGCTCCTTTTATTTCCATTTTAGTCGAGGAAGAGGAATTTGGAGTTAAATCATAAATAAATTTTCCGCCTGCACCATAAATCTTGCTGCCCGCATAAACCAGACTATTTATTCCTAAACCGCTCAGGTCATTAATTTTAGTCGCTTGATCAATTTTAATTATTTTCTGGATTTTGGCCGCGGCGCTACCGAGTTCATCGGCTAAACGTTGATATTCGGTCTGCTGTCCGTCGACGGCCGGCGACAGAGAACTTAAAAGAGCTTGGGCTTCAACTAAAACTTGTCCCGCGCCGGCGTTATCGTTATAGAGCAGATGAGCATCGATAGAATTTTGTTTATCTTCGATAGCGGTAACTAAATTATTAAAATTAGTTTGAGCAAGCTGACGTTTATGATTCCAGTTCGTAAAAATAAGACTGCCCGTAAAAATTATTATAATAGCGCCGAGCGTTATCAGTAACCAACGATTTTTAGCATTTAATCCCAGTATTCCGGATTTTAAATGACCGCCCAAACTAAACCACATTTTAGGATTTAGAAAACCGACTAAAGATAAACGGAATTTATTGATAAAGGAAAATAGCCGTCCGGTTTTCTTTTTAAAAAATATTTTATCTTTGATCAGAAAAGAATCGGGACGTATCGAATTTAAGCTATTGACTGTCCCCAGATTTAAAATTGCCGAGGGAAGCGGTTGGGAAGCGGAATTTTCTGTTTTTTCATCGGACGAAATATATTTTTTATTCCGGCGGGAAGAGACGGATCGCCAATTAGCGAACAATTTTTTAATTTGTTTAGAAAATTTAGAAAAACTAATCAATCCTGCCGGCGCTAGCATTTGTTCCGTTTTTGCTTCCGTATAGTTTAGGGACGAAATTGAACTATGAGCCGAAGAGGCTTCCTCCGGCTCCTCTTTAATTTCTTGACCGGCTGAGCCGGTTGTATTTTTAATAATTATTCCTAAAAACGGCACGTAAGTATTAATTTTCATCAAAACGTTTTTTATCTGTTCGGCGGCAGTAATCGGCGGTAATTTAGTAATGATTTTAATCATTTCTCGGCCGGACAAATACTCCGGCAAAGCTTCGCTGGCAAAAACAAAGTAGGAGTTAAGCGGCACTTCGCCGCTAATTACGGAAGAAAATAATTTAGGAATTGCCGCTGACGTTGATTCGTTCGTATTAATTTCAATCGGTACTTCAGTGGCGCTAGTTTCAACATTAATAACTTCATATTCTTCGCCATGACGATAAATAAGCAAGGCCCGATTGCGGCCAACCGTGGTAAAATGTAAATTATTTTCATAAATCACCCCCAAGGTTATATTGGTTTCGGCCGCATTTATTTTTATTTTTTCAATCGTTAAAAAATCTGCTAAATTTTTATTGGTCTTGGCGATGGCGGCTTCGAATATGTTTTCAATTTTTAAACCTTCTATTTTTCCCCTGAATAAGATTTTATCATCATTATAATAATTATCGTTTAAAGCGCTTACTAGAAAATCAAAAATTTTTCGTCCGTCAGTTTTTTTGCCGCCGATTTCGGCGATCACAAAAATTTTGCCGGCTAAATTTTCCTTTAAGGAATCGGGTTGAGCAACAAAAACATCACTTAACCCGTCCGCCTTGGCGGAGTTTAAAATAATTGAAGCAATTTTGTTATACATAGGCCTAAAATATCAAATTTTTGACTATTTTACGGTTTGACTGTTTCTGTTGAATATTATACTATAAATTTATAAATAAAGAAATATGCTAGGATTAATTTTCGGTTCAGTCTCGCGGGTAAAGATGCTTAACCTTTTTCTTTTATCTCCGGAAAAAAAATATCAACAAAAACAGTTAATTCGGGATTTAAATCTGCCGGCCGTTTCGATGCGGCATGAACTGGCTAATTTAATCAAATTTGGATTAATTAGAGAGGAAGTACTCCTTGAAAATGAAGCGAGTGATCAAAAGAATAAAAAAATAAAAGTTTATAGTACTAATGATGACTTTTTGCTTTATCCGGAGATTAAAGCTTTATTTACCAAAGCTCAAGTTCTTTTTAGCCAAAAATTTATTAGCGGTTTGCAAAAAATTTGCCAGCCTAAATTTATAGCCTTGACCGGCCTATTTACTAATTATCCGGAAGCACAAACTGATCTATTGGTGGTCGGTTCGATTAAACGCAGTGTTTTTTTAAAGCTTTTGCACGAATTAGAAAAAGACCTGGGCCGAGAAATAAACTTTACTATTTTAAGCGTGAAAGAATTCCATTATCGTGAAAATGTTATGGATATTTTTTTATATAATATTTTAGAGGGAAAAACTTTGGTGGTGTTAGACAATATTCATAAATCTTCTTAAATTTTATGAATGTAAAAAAACATTTTATTTTTGTCGGCCAGCTGATTTTGCGGGCATTAAAATATTTAGCTATAATCAGTTTTGGCGGTATAATTTTACTTATAATTTTACTAAGCAGCGCTTATGGTGATTTTAAGAAAGCTGTCTCGGCCGGTTTAGCGGCTAAGGCGGCCTTGACTTCCGCCGTTACGGCCATAAAAGTGCAAGACTGGTCAGCCGCTTTAAAGGCGGACACCGAAGCTCAATTAAAATTTTCTGAGGCTTTAAACGCCCTAAATGATTCACGTCAACACTCTACGATTCGTAACGTTGGGCTGATTGTTTCACAAATTAATGACTTGGAATACTTGCTTCAAACCGGAGAAATTTTAAGTCGATCTCTAAAAAGGGTTTTGCCTATTGTTCAGAAATTGGACGATATTCGTTCGGGAACAGCCAGCCGTAATTTTATTGATTTATCTCTTAATGATAAAAGTAGTTTTCTTCAATTAATTTACGAATCAGAACCAGAACTTAGTGGTCTGAAAGCTAATTTAGATTTAGCTACTTTAAATCTTGATCGGATTCATCAAATTGGCGTTCTCTGGCCGATTTTCAGTCAAATTAGTAATATTAAACAAGAATTAAGACAAGCTTCCGTAATAATGAGTAAGATTTCGCCAGTGATTAAATTGCTGCCTGCTTTAGCAGGATATCCGAATAACAGCCGATATCTTCTTATTTTACAAAACAACGATGAACTGCGTGCTACTGGCGGATTTATTGGTGTTTACGGTATTCTAGATGTAAAAAATGGGACAATTATTTCTTTGAAGACCGACGATAGCTATCATTTAGATATGCCCGCCTCGCAAAGTATTAATTGGAGTTTGGAGCCGCCGGCTCCGTTAAAGAAATATTTAAAAGTAGAGAAATGGTATCTGCGCGATGCCAATTGGTCGCCGGATTGGCCGCAGTCAGCCAAGAAAATTATTGAGATTTATAACGGCGAGAGCATCGCTATCGGTCAGCCCAGCGATTTGTTTACCGGGATTATTGCGATTACTCCCGACTTAGTAGCTGATTTAATAAAGTTAGTCGGACCGATAACGGTTAATGGGGCTACTTATAATTCGGATAATTTTCAAGCACTTTTGCAATATAATGTCGAAGTAGCTTATAAAGATCAGGCTATTTCTTCCTGGGATAGAAAAAATATTATCAACGAACTGGTGGCTAAATTAAAAACGCGTTTATTTAATCTTCCGTCGGCCGATTGGACTAAATTATTTAGCATTTTAGATAATAGTGTCACGAAAAAAAATATTCAAATGTATTTTTTTAATCCCGGCTGGGAAGATCTAGTTCGAACTCTGGGAGCCAGCGGTGAAGTTGTTAATACCGATCAAGATTTTTTAATGGTGGTCGATTCTAATCTGGCCGCCTTTAAAAGTGATGTGGTGGTTAAAAAAAATCTAAGTTATAGCTTAGCGGTAAATAATCAAAGCGCTCAAGCTACCGTTAAGTTGAATTATCGCCACGAGGGCGAATTTGATTGGCGTACGACTCGTTACCGTAGTTACACTAGGATTTATGCTCCTCTGGACAGCCAGCTTGTCGCCCTTAACGGTGTCGATCAAACGACGGCGGATATTAGTGTAACCGAAGATCCCATTCTTAATAAAACCGTTTTCGGCTTCTTCTTTACCGTTGAACCGGGCAGTTCACGAGAAATAACTTTAAGCTATCGTTTACCGCAAGCTATTAATGAAGAGCTAAAAGCTAAAAACTACCAGTTATTCGTCGAACGACAAGCCGGACAGAGAATCGAAAGTTTGACGGTCAGTCTCAACCCTGGTCGCGGCCAAAACAAAAAATGGTCAACTGATTTAAATAGTAATCGGATATTTCAATTATATTAAAAGTATGCAGAATGACGCCGAAAAATACCTAATTAAACTTTTAAAAAAAATTCTAAAGTTAGTTTCGGGAAAATCAAAAATTATTAATTTAGGAGCGGCTCAAAGTGTCGTTATCGAAGAGGAATTAATCCAAGACGGCATTAATTTTGTTTGCGACCGATCGGATATCCAGCCCAATACTGTTTCTAAAGAATACATCGGACAAAGTTTTATTTGTCCTTTAGAAAAAATGACAGCCATTAACTCTAACGAATACGACTGCGTTTTCGCCAATTTTGTTTTAGAACATATTTCCGATCCGCTGGCGGCCGCCTCCGAAATAACTCGTATTTTAAAACCGGGGGGGAAACTTATAATTAGTCTATCTAACCCCCGGGCTCCGGAATTCCGCTTAGCCCGCATAACTCCGACTTCTTTTCACCAACTACTGCGTGAAAAAGGTCATGATCCGGCCTATCCGGTTAAATACGCTTATGGCAGTATAGAAAAGCTAATAAAATTATTTGAAAATAATGGATTAAAACTACAAGAGGATCGACGTTTTCCAGCAATTTATTCTTATCTCTACCATTTCCCAATTTTAAATTTTTTAGGAAAAACCTACGATAAAATTTTAAAAAAATTAAAATGGCGAGGAATTATGGGGCATTGCGTTTTATTTCTAGAAAAATAGCCTTGACTAAAACTAAAAAATATTATACACTAAACAATCAACTTAAATTGATTGTTTTCGTTAATAACCGATAATGTGTCATTTAAAAAATAAATATAAAAAGGAAAAGAAATCATGAAAAAAATACTAATAATTCTGTTAGTTGTCGTTTACTCTCTACCTATTTTCAGCCAAAAAATATTAAAGGCTAATTATTGGACATCACCTAAAATGAGCGAGACTGTGGCTAAATCTCTGGCTGGGAACGATTTAATAATTGTAGATGTCGATAATTGGAAGAACAATCGGGAAAACCTTCAGCTTTTAAAAAAGCTAAATCCGAACATTCTTTTAATAATTTACACTAACTTGTTAGAAGTTTTCCCGAATGCCGGAATAAATCGACCATGGCAACAAGCTCTCGCCAATGAAATATACACTAAATTTCCGGTTTGGTTATTGAAGACGGATAGAAGAAACGAAGCAGTTTTTACGCCAAAAATGAGAATGTTGAATGTTTCCTCAACTTGTCCAAAAATAAATGGGCAAACGTATACTGATTGGTATGCAGATAAATTAACAAATGGAATTCTAAGAGATTCTCTCGTTGATGGCTACTTCTGTGACAACGGTTCAGGGAAGTGGGCTTGGCTTTACAGCGGTAAGGGAGAACAGATCGACGCCGATAATGACGGGCAACCAGATCTGGACTATATCCTGGATAATAATATGTCGGAGGGAGTTAAATCTTTCCTGCATAAAATTCGCCAAGTGATGGGAAAAAAATTTATCCTCATTGCCAACAAAGGATCGGTCGAATACATGGATGATTTGGATGGCCGAATGTTCGAGGATTGGCGCAATGATTATTTAGGAGATGATTACGACGGTGGTTGGTGGCAGTGTCTGATTAACGGTCGAAAAACCGGTGATTATACCATAATAAAAATCAAATCCGCTAAGGATTTAGACTTCGCGTATTTAAGCGCTAAACTGCTGGGTCACAATGTTTATGTCGCTATTGGGCAAGACAATTCGAACCCCTATCCGGAATTTCCGACTGATCTCGGAAAATTAGAAAAGATTGAGATCAGGGGTTACTTTGAAAAGGGAATAATAAACATCACTCCTTCTAAGAGTAACGCTGAAATTCAAAAAAAGGATCGTTAAAACAAAACGTTTTAACATTTTGACGTTTTAGGGCTGGAACATTTCAGCCCTTTTTTTATTCCTAATTTTAGTATATTATTAAGTCAGTTATGTGGACTATATTCGTTATTCTAGCTTTAGTTTTATTCTTAGCCATTTTTTTGGTTAAACCGCTAATTGGTTTATACTTAATGGCTTTTTTGCTGCCGGTAAGCGGTTGGTCTTTTGATATTTACGGTTTTTTGCTCCCCTTGATTGATCTTCTCGCACTTTTAGTTTTAACAGCTTTCATTTTGCGAACCGTTTTCTTTTTCTTTTTTAATTTTTCGTCAAAACAACCAATCGTTTGGCCCTTATTTTTTCCTTTTGCTGTTTTCTTATTTTTTAATATTTTATCAGCCATTTTTTCGTCTCAACCGTTTTCTTCTTTATACTATATCGCCCGCTGGCCGGTTTTTCTATATTTTGCTTATATATTTTTGCCCTATAATTTAATTATCGACGGTCGGATATTAAAGCGGACCATAACCGCTCTGCTGGCCGGCGCTAGCGTTGTCTTAATTTGCGGTTATTTGTCGCTCTATGGCCAAGATTGGCATAATAATTTATACCAATTAAATACTATCGGCTGGTGGGGTATTTATCCTTTTGGACAGAATCATAATTTAATTGCCGAGTTTTTAAACATCGGAATATTTTTGATTTTAGTCTTAAAAGCGCTGATAAAACATCGGGGGTTTAAGCGTTTGTTGAATATAGTTTTTATTTTAACGGCTTTCGCGATTATTTTGACATTTTCTCGCGCCGCTTGGATTACTTTATTATTACAAATTCTAATTTATGTTTGGTATTATTTGCGAATAAAAAATTATCAGTCGAAAAACATTATTATAACTACTATCATTTTGCTGTTGATTCTCTCGCCGCTCGGCTGGAAAATGGATCAATTTCAGCAAGATAACGCCGGTTCAACCGCGAGTCGCCGGCTGCTGACAGAAATTTCCTGGCAAGCTTTTTTGGCCAAACCTTATCTTGGCCAAGGTAGTGGCCAGTATGTTAGTCTTATAAGTCATAATATTCGTTTTATCGCTAAGTTCGGTTCTCCGATAGATTCACACGGATTCTTGCAAAAAATTCTGGTTGAGAATGGCATCTTCGGTTTAGCGGCTTGGTTATTTATTATGATTTATCTGATAAAAATCAGTTATGAATCTGTAAAAAAATATCAAACCGGCAACCCCTGGCTCTTACCGTTATTTTTAGCCGGCGCCGGCGGATTGTTTTTTCAATTTTTCAATACCTCCTACTATCAAGGTAAAATTTGGCTGCCAATTACCTTAGCTTTGGTAGCGGTTAGACTATTAGAAAAAAAATATGAACCAAAGCCGTCAAAATAAAATTAAGATTGTTTATGTTATGCCCTCGCTGGACAAGGGCGGGGCGGAAAGATTTATAACGGATCTAATTCTTAATTTAGATAGTCGATTTTTCAACTCAACTTTAATTTTGTTTAAGCGCGGCGGCGATTGGTTAAGCGAATTAAGCACAAAAAATATTCCCGTTATTATTTTAGAAAAAAAACATAAAATTGATCTAATAAATTTTTGGCAACTATTTAAAGTTTTGAAAAAAATTAATCCCGAAATTGTCCATACCCAGCTTGGCGGCGATATTTACGGCCGACTGGCGGCTAAGTTATTAAAAATACCGGTTATTTTATCAACGGAACAAAATGTTAATCCCGATGAAAAACTGCTAAATAATATTATCAAAAGAATCACCGGCCGTTATGCCGATAAGATTGTCGCCATTTCTCAAGCGGTTAAAAGCGATCTGATTTCTCGTTATCGCACCAAAGAAAATAAAATTATTGTTATTCCCAATGGTTTGGAAATAAATAAATTTTTAAATCAAGCTAAAAATTCTGTCGTTAATCAGGTCAGAAAAAATAAACCTCTAGTTTTCGGAACAATCGGCCGGCTTAGTCCGCAAAAAGGGTATTCCGGCCTAATTCGCGTTTGGAAGCAATTAAAACAGCGGGGGTATTTATGCCTGATCGCCGGTGTCGGACCTCTCGCCCATAAATTAAAAGATGAAATAGCCGCCGCAAAATTAAAAACGGAGATAAAATTAGTCGGTCCGGTAGAATCGGTTCGGTTTCTTAATTCTCTTGATGTGTTTGTTTTTCCTTCTTTATGGGAAGGGCAGGGTCTGGTTTTATTGGAAGCGGGTTTAATCGGTTTACCAATAATCGCTTCGTCGGTTGACGGTATCAGGGAGATTATTGATGAAGGCACCGGTTGGCCGGTACCGGCCGGCGACGAGGCGGCCTGGGCGGCTAAAATTTATTGGCTCGCTAACAATATTGATAGTCCGGAAGTTAACTTCAGAGCCGAACGCTTACGGGAACGAATAATTAATAATTATGATATTTCTAAAATTGCGAAAAGATATCAGGTTTTATATTTCGATTTATTAAATAAAAAAAATATCAGCCATGAAAATATTACAAGTTAATCAATTTTATTATCCTCGCGGCGGCGCCGATAAATATTTTCTCGATTTAACGAAAAATTTAGAAGCGGCCGGACATCAAGTTGCCGTCTTTTCCATGCATCATCCTAAAAATTGGCCGACCCTTTGGAGTCGTTATTTCGTTTCGCGTATCAGCTTTAACGAGGGCAATTTAATCGATAAGTTAAAAACGCCGGGCCGGGTATTATATAGTTTAGAAGCGAAAAAAAAATTTACTCGGTTGGTTAGAGATTTTCAGCCGGATATTATCCACCTGCATAATATTTATCATCATCTATCACCTTCGATTTTAAGCGTATCCCAAAAATATAAAATACCGGTAGTTCTGCATTTGCAAGATTATAAATTAATTTGCGCCAATCACACTTTATTTACCAAAGGGATGATGTGTGAACGCTGCCGGCCGAACAAGTACTATGAATGTCTAAAAAATAGATGTATTAAAAACTCTTTCGCCGGAAGCGCCCTGGGTACCCTAGAAATGTATTGGCATCATTCGATTTTAAAAATTTATGAACAAAACGTTTCTTGGTTTATTGCTCCCAGCAATTTTATGAAAGAAATTGTCGTTAATTTTGGACACCCGGCGGAAAAAATTTCGGTTATTTTTAACCCTTATAACTCCGAATTGGCGGGAACTCGCGGCGACGAAAAAAATAACCGTAGTCCCGAATATCTTTTGTATTTTGGTCGTTTCAGCCCAGAAAAGGGCTTAGAGACTTTGATTCGAGCAGCTGCTCTCACCGGCCAAAAAACTAAACTGGTCGGCGAGGGAGCGGAAGAAGCCGCTCTAAAAAAATTGGCGACAGAGCTGAGGGCGCCCGTAGAATTCAGCGGATTTAAAAATAATCAGGAGTTAAAACCGATTATCGTGAACGCTCGAGCCGTCATTATTCCTTCAATTTGGGGAGAGAACATGCCTTTAAGCTTAATGGAAGCGCTTAGTCTGGGAAAGATTGTCATCGTATCCAGAATCGGCGGTATGCCCGAAGTGATAAAAGAAAATAAAAACGGTTTGCTGTTTCAACCCGGTGATGTTAATGATTTGGTCAGACAGATAAAACGTTTGACTGAAATCGATCGATTAGCTATCGGTCGGGAAGCTAAAAAAACCGTCGAAGCCTTCTCGCCCGATCAAAATATTAAAGAAGTATTAGCCCTTTATCAAAAACTTCTCAAATAAAAAATACCGCCCTGAATTCAGGGCGGTATTTTTAGCAGGGCTTTGATTAATTTATTTGATTTTGAAGGAAATACTATAACTTAAATTTGAACTGGCGCCGACTACTTTAATATCAGTAATATCGGGCGAACCGATAGGCAAGTTTGGCACTGATAAATTCTGAGTAAAGCGGCCGCGAGCATCAGCCTGGCCGGCCGTTTGGACATCACCGAAAGTAATTATTAAATTTTCATTAGGAAGATAGCCGCCGCCGCTTAAAACAATTTTGGCTTGCGGCGTGCCCACGCTATGATCCAGATTGAGATATAAATTTTCGACGCTAACCGGAGTCGTTACTTCCGTCGCCTGCCAAACGGCCAATTTATTTAAGTTAGAATCTAAAACTAAAATATTCGAATTATTAAAGACTACAACTTTATCGCCATTAACATAAACCGACTTTAAACCCATGGCCCAGCCGCGCGGACCGCCCAAACCGCCGGTATAACGGAATTCGGCTAATTTCATCGTGTCCTTATCCAATTTTACCAAACCAATACCGTTTGAAAAATAAAGGTAATTGCTGTGGCCGGAGATAGCCACATCATAACCGGCATAGTCTAAATGGCGAAAACTGCCGAGCAGGTGTCCATCGAGTGAAAACTTTTTAGCATAATAATCATCGACAACGAAAATATCGTTATTCTCATCTTGGTAAGCTTGGCGATTACCGGGATTAATCTTGTAATTTAGCGGGATATTGCTTATTTGTGTTTGAGTTTCGCGGCTGAATACCGTTAAATAATTATTTTGAACATTTAAAATATAATTATTATTATAGGCCCGGATATTATAATTGCTATTATAAGAATCCGTGGCGACCGGAATAGCCAGATCCGAAGCGGTATAAGCAATAATAGTCTGCAAGTCATTAGTCCAAACTTTTGCCCCCTTATCGCTAATGGTAATAATATTGTCGCCAAATTTATCAACCCGATTATACCACTCCCAATAAGTATTTTTGGAACTGACAATCAAAACTAAGCGATTATCGCCGACTACTTCATATTTATACAAACTGTAACCGTTAATAGTATAAACAAACAGATGGCCGGATTCCACTGAAAATTTTAAATCGTAAAAGCTTTCATAGCGTCCGAAACGAGCATCTAGCGGTCGCAGCGTAACTAATTGCTGTAAATCATTATTCTCCAATTTAAAAATCTCCAAACTCCCGGTATCGGTTGAACCAACGTAAAGGGAATTATTAAAATTAATCGCATCTCCGGAATAATAAGATTTTGTTTGCGTTTGGCCGTTATGGGTTAAAGCTAAAACTGCCATTAAACAGATTACGGACAGAAAAATTATCCTTTTCATAAAATTTGGCTAATATTAATTAAATTAATATTAAATTAATTGTATTCATTAAACTCTATCTGATTTAATAAAAATTGTCAATGATAACAAAGAATTAACGTCTATTTTTTAACTTCTATTGACAAGTAAAAAAATTTATAGTATTATAATTTATTAATCTAATAAAGATATATGGAGTTCTTGAATTTCATTAAACTGATAAAAAAGAAAAGGGGAACGATATTAACCCTGGTTTTTATAATTCTTATTTTAACCTTAGGTATTTCTTTGCTTTTTCCCTTAAAATATGAAGCCAAATCTCGCTTATTGGTAGTTCAGAATACCGTCGGGAACGACCCTTATACCGTTTCCGAGTCTAATGAGTATTTGGGTAATCTTTTTGCTCAAGTAGTTTATTCCGGATCTTTTTATAATTTAGCTCTTAATTCTCAGTATGATATTGATAAGAATTATTTTTCCGGCAATTATAATCAACAGATCAAAACCTGGACCCAGACGATTCAAACTAAAACCTTAGCTGATACCGGTATTATCGAGATTGACATTTATCATCCTAACCCTTATCAAGCTCAGCAGATTGCTTTAGCCGTCAATGACGTATTAATGAACAAAAACGCTAATTATCAGGGCAACGGAACGGAAATTAAAATTAATATTATTGATCAGCCCCTTATTTCCAGTTATCCGGTCCGACCAAATATTCCCCAAAATCTCGCCTTAGCTTTAGCCGGCAGCCTGACCTTATCTTTGTTTTATGTTTATCTTTTTCCGGAAGAGCGCTACAATATTAAACTTTGGCCGACACGTAGTGCCAAAAAAACTAAAAATATCGGGCACAATATTAAAATAGACTATTACCCCGTCAGTACCCCGAACAATTTAAATAATTTTCAGGAAAACAATTACCGACCGGAAGAATTTCAGCCTCGGGGAAATATGAATAATGTTTTAAAATATTAATAATTAATTTTAAATAATCAATTAAGTTCTATAACAAACAACCCCCGAAGGAGGAGGTTCAAAATGAAAAAAATACTAACACTGTGGCTAGCCATGGTTATGACGGCATCTCTTCTGGGGCAAAACTCTATCGGAATACAGATGCTCCCGACAAAAACAGCGAAATATGATTTAGTTATTTATGGCGGAGTAGGCGCCAAAATTATGAATCTAAATACCTACAACTCCTACGATGGAGTGTTTGCGGATTATATATTTAGCCAATCTCAAAATCAACAAACAACGTACGGAATTTGGGCTTCAGCTAACGATTCTCGTTTTGTTGACAATATGGAGAGATATTCCGGAAAAGGACTGAGTCTTGGTTTCGGGAATATTTTCGGTTATTACAGTCCGTCATTCAGTCGTCTGTATGATTCCTTTACCGGAATCAGCTTGGGGTTTATGTATTCTCTGAACAAGGGGGCGAGCTCGACAAAAGTAGGGAATTATCGGGGAAGGCAAGAAGATGTCTTAGTTTGTGGGAGTTTAAATTTCAACTTGTTAAAACGAGTTGGAAATTATTTTCCCAGGTTTCAGGTCCAGCTAGGGGTGCAAAAACCTCTACTGACAAAACAAGAGGCTTATTGGAACAATGAACAATTAGCCGATAATCCCTGGAACATGACTTATTACCAAGCTACAGCTAAAGGAAGTTTGGTTAATTGGTATGTTCACAAAACATCATATCTAAGTCCAAAAATTCTCGGGACATATAGTTATGCGGTTGGCAATAAGAAGGGAGAGTACGGACTTGGAGTTGAAATGTCTATCCATCAATGGGGTGAAGATGATTTCGCATCAGTTTACTACCTGTACAAGTGGAGTAAACAATTTAGTTTTGGGGTCAGTGTAAATATTTCCGGTTTGTATTAAAAAAAATCAATCATAAATCATCAATAAAAGGAGATCTGAAATGAACAGAACCAATGTAATTTGGGCCGCGATTCTTATTATAGTAGTAGCAGTGTTTTTACTAAAACCATGGAATTGCTTCACGGCCGTCAAAGAATCCGTTAAACAAAAAACAGTGAACATGGATTCAGTATGGCTGGCCAAGGCCGACTCTTTAATTAAAAGTGTCGAGAGTTTAAAAAAATGTAGTAAAAAATCATCCGGTCGTCAACATACCTATGTTAGACCGACCTATATTAGACCGATTACGGACAACGAAGAAAGTCCAACTCCTGCACCGAACACAATTACTTACGACGCTCCGGCAGCATCGTCAGCTACACCAAGTAGCGTTTCGTCATCAGGGGTCACAAACCTTTGTGGCTCCAATAACTATACCGAGTTCGCGGTGCAGCTAAACGACAATTCAGGTAATTGGTGGCCCCAGATCGCGCTCGATCGGGACCAAAAGCAATATAACTATTCTGTTCCGAACACCACTCGGGACGGAATAAATTTCCGGATTGCAATCTCGCAGTTTGTGGATTATTTCACTGGCGACGTGTGCGTTACGACTAGTGGAAAAATTGGGATTAGGGCAGGTGCTCTAAGTGACTATCTCGGACCGCAAAAGATAGTCAAAATTCTATTATTAACTACCGGCGCCACCCAATGGAAATTGGTACCGATGTCGTTAGAAGGCGATTACTATGTTTGGCAGAAATAAGCCGAACTAGTTTAGCTTTCGGAGACTACCATATCTACGGTGATAGATAGATAGTTTCCAAGCCCTTATTTACGCAAGTAGATAAGGGTTTTTTATTGGCGCTAACTGCGGGCCCCCATAAATAAAATTAAAAAAACCGCGTATAGTTTACACGCGGCTTTAAATATCTTCGGTTCAGTTTTTTATCTTTCAACGGTGACTGTCCAATATTGTTTTGGACCGGTACCGGTGACTTTACCTAAACCGACTTTTTTTATAATAACTTTTAGTACCCCACTTGTCTCGGAGTAGAAATAGGACTTAGAAGCGTTAGGATTAAATCCCAGCGGGTTAGAAATTTGATTTCCATAATTGAAAACCAACTTTCCGTCAGCCGGAATGTCTTTCGTTAGAATTTCTAATTTACCCCAATTACTATAAACCGGAATTTCATTTTGTAAAACAGGCTGAACAAATAAACCGGCTGAATTTTGAGATCTGATAAAACTAGATCCCGAAACCCAAGGAGTAAAATTATTTACTAATATTACGAGCTTAGTAGAATCTCTTACTCCATATCGGTTGACGGCGTTGGGACCGATATCACCGATATCACCAGGAGGGTCAGTGTTATTAGGGATTACTCCGCCTGGCGTAACGTCGCCATTAGCCGTGACCGTAAACTTAACGTGATTGCCGTCAGCGTACGGACCGTCAAATTCTTTCCAAATCAAGGAATTAGTTGCGGGGTCAATTTTACCGACACCCATATCATAAGGATTTGGACTAAGATTGAATTTGACCATCAGATAGATTCCTTTTTCGCCAGATGGCGGATCGCTTACTGTACCATTATTGAAGATTTTGTTGGTATCAACGAATTTAGTCGTGACCCAAGTGGGATTGGTCACGTTACCAGTATAAGCATACGGACCGACCAAGTCTTGGGTTATTTCTTTTAGAAAAATAAAGGTCTCTTCCCAAGAACCATTACCTAAATCTTTTTTTGAGACCCAGATAACGGCAGGAGTGGATATGTTTGACACTAACGTAACTTTATACGTTTTTTGATGAACGGTATTGTTTTGGTCTACGGCTACCACGATGATCGTAGTTGAAGTAGTGTCGGCTCTGAAAGCGTGCTGGACAATATCGCCAGAAACACTAGTCCCATCGTCCCCGAAAGTGGTTGTCCACGATTTAACCGTAAAATTTGCCGTTAATTGAAATATATATTGAGTTCGTTTTTCCATAACTGAGCTGTCTGGAAGCGTCGCCCCATTGATTTTCATAAAAATTCCGGCTGAATTTTCCGACTGTGGTGCCTCAACTGGATTTTCCCGTTTACATCCCCCCGCGAACAGAACCAGAACAAATAAACAAATAACACACCAGAACTTTTTCATGTTAGATCTCCTTTTATTGATGACTTTTGATTTAGTTTTTAAAGATCATTTTTTTCTATTAAAAATAGAAAATTATTTATTATTTGCCGTTATGGCTAATAAGTTTTGATAAAATTTTAAAATCCTTTCAGCCACTCCAACCCAAGTAAAATTTTGCCGAGCGCGCTCATAGGCCGCCGCCGCCTTAATTTCTACTTCTTCCTGATCTATAAGTAATTTTTCTAATTGCTTTTGCAAATCGGCCGTATTTTTAGTTTCAAAAGTAAAACCGGTGCCGGCGAGCGCTTCGCGATTAGCTTCAATATCGCTCACCAAACAAGCGTTCCGATGGGCCATCGCCTCTAACAAAGAGATAGATAGTCCCTCCATTTCCGAAGGCTGCACGAATATATAAGCATTGGCATACAATTGATCCAGTGTCCGGCCGTTTTGATTGCCGGTAAAAATAATTCGGTCATCGCTAGCGGCTAATTCTTTTAACACTGCCAGATATTCTCCTTCACCGACGATGACTAATTTTTTTGTAGTTTTTAAATTTTTAAAGGCGGAAATCAAGTACTGCAACCCTTTTAATTTAATAATTCGGGAAACGCTAAGAATATAATTTCCTCGGCTTAAACTCCAGGTTGATAAACAATCTTGGTCGAGGGCAGTATACAAATCAGCGCCACCGGGTATTAGAGTAGCTTCGCAATTATATTTAGTTTTGACATAATTTTTCATGAATACTGATAAAACAATAACCTGATCGGCATAGCGGCACATTAAGTGCTCGCCGAGTTGCAGCATTTTTTTAGCGAACCAACTCCATTTGTCATTGTAATAATCAAAGCTGTGCAGAGTGGCGACTATCTTCAAACGAGGGTTAAATAATTTTGGCAGCCAGCACAGCAGGGAGGGGCCAACGCCTTGAAAATGAACAATATCAACCCGACGTTTTAAGACATCAAGAATCGCTAAAAAGGTTTGAGTAATATTGGCAAGGTTTTTGCTGTTAAAATAAGATATATTAACAATCTTTATCCCCTTAAATTCTTTAAGTTGATCGGGTAAATAATCTTGGCGATTGTATACTAAAACTTCTTGGTTTAAAGCCACCAAATTAACCGCTAAACTTTCGACGTATTTTTCTACGCCGCCGTTATTGGCCGGTATTCCTTTTTGTCCGATAAAAGCAATCTTCATAATTCTGTATTTATGTAACTTAACATATTACTATATAATAAATTATTTGTCAAGTAAAAATTACCAGCTATATTTTACTAAAATTAAATAAAAAAAAGCCAATTATGTTATTAATATTAGCCATTTAAAAACCCCTCATAATAAGGGGTTTAATTTTAAGAAGTATTTTAAAAGTTGATTATGTTTGTTTTTACAATAATTTTTTATGTTTAAAGAAAGCTAGCATCCCTAAAGTGCATAAAAACATTAGGCCAATAATCATCCAGAAGCTGCCGGGTTGGTTCACTAAGGGCATTTCTTTGGTCTTCATGCCAAAAATAGCCGCCAACAAAGTTAAAGGGAAGATAATAACCGAAAAAATTGTTAAAGTTTTCATGATATCGGTCATCCGATTGTTTAAAAAAGATTCATTGGTATTATTTAAAACCTCAACCAACTCTTTTTGATTGTCCAGCGTTTCCCAGATAATTTTTGAATGCTCGACTAATCCGTTATAGTACTTTTTAATCGCCGTTTTTTCGACCAAACTACTTTCCATTTCCAGTAATTTTTGTAAAATCCTTTTATGATTCTGAATGATTTTTCGGATATTAACGATATTTCTTCGTAAAATTAAAATTTGTTCCATCGATTCCTTTTGTTTATCGGAAAAAATTAAATCTTCAATCTCATTAATTTTTAAACTATTTTCGTCTAAAAGCTGATAGCAACCGTCAATCAGATGGCCTAAAATTTCGTATAATAATATAGCCGAAGATTCTAAGGAATAGGCGAGCAGGGAATCGGGACTTTTTTTACCTAAATTAAAAAAATTAGCTAACGCTTTTAAATCATTGTTGTTAACCGAGATCAAAAAACCATGTCCGACATAAAAATCTATTTCCGCCGGTATAATTTTATCATCTTTAAAAATCGGAAAATGCAAAACCAGACACAAATAATCCTTTCCTTTAAAAATCATCGGCCGTTGGAAAGAAATTGAAGCGGAGGCTACTTTTAAATGAATTAAATCAAAATGATAATTTTTTCTTAAATATTCAATCTCATTTTTACCGGCGTTGGTAATATTAAGCCATTTTAACGACGAAACCATCCGCGGGTTATCAAGTTTTAGTTCTTCGATACGGTCACTTATCTTTTTATAGTTAGACATATCTATATAATAAATTATTTTTGACGAAAGCTTATATTTATAATACTATTAATATGCTAATATTATAACATATGGCTAATATTTTGGGAATAAATTTAAACGAATTAACGATCGACAGACTGATTCAAAAAATTATTACCTTTTTGGATGATGGGCAACAGCACTATTTGGTTACCCCTAATCCCGAAATAATACTGGCCGCCGGCCAAGATGAAGAGCTTTTTTTTATTTTAAATAAGGCTGATGTAGCTATTGCCGACGGTTTTGGCTTAAAAATTACCGGGCTATTATCCGGCTTTAATTTACCGCGAATCACCGGTGCTGATTTAAGCATGGAGTTATTAAAAATTGCCGCTCAAAAAAAAATAAAAACCTTAATTTTGAATTGGACTGGCGGTTTATCAAAAAAAATCGATATCGAGTCCTCCTTGAGCCAAAAATTTACTGATTTAAATTTCCAAGTGCTTGATATTAGCCGTGATAAATTTTTAACTCCGGAAATTATTGAACAAATAAAAATTTTTTCTCCGACCCTAATGTTTACGAATCTCGGTTTTCCTTATCAGGAAAAACTATTATTCCATAATCTAAAAAAATTATCGAGTGTCAAGCTCGCGCTTGCAGTCGGCGGAACCTTTGATTTTATAAGCGGAAAAGCTAGACGCGCTCCAAAAATAATGAGACAATTAGGATTGGAATGGCTATGGCGTTTACTAAAGCAACCTAAAAGATGGAAGAGGATTTACAATGCCACTATAGTTTTTATCGGTAAATTTTTATATGTAAACTTAATTAACCGCTGGCTTTATCGGCCGAGCGTCGCCTGTATTCTATATAAAAAGGAAAATGAAGAAAAAAAGATTTTAATAGTTAAAGCAGAGGGTAGCGAATTACATTGGCAATTACCGCAGGGAGGTACTGACAGAAATAGTCCCGCTGTTGCCGGCCGGAGAGAACTTCAGGAAGAGCTAGGAATTAAAAATGAAAGCTTTGTCGATAAAAAAACCTTTATAAATATTTATCATTATAAATTCGATCGAGGATCCGACCACCAAGCTAATAAGACGGGCGCGGTAAGAATTTATCGTCATCGCGGCTATAAGGGCCAAAAACAAAGTTTATATATTGCAGAATTTAAGGGAAAAGACGAAGAAATAAAAATAAATTTTTGGGATCATACTGCCTGGCAATGGGTCCCCAGCGAAAAATTAATTGAGAATCTTCATCCTATTAGGCAAACCGGGGCAAAAATATTTATTAAAAAATTTAATTCACAAAATTTATAATCACCAAGCTTACTTGTATGTCTTCTAAAAATAATAAAATTCGTCTGCGTCTAGCCCCTTCGCCTACCGGTTTTTTGCATATTGGCAATTTACGTACCGCCTTATTCGGATATTTACTCGTTAAAAACTGGAAAGGAAAATATCTTTTAAGAATTGAAGATACTGATCAAAAAAGGGAAGTCGCCGGAGCGACCGAAAAGTTGATTAATATTCTAAAAACGATGGGTTTGGAATTTGACGAAGGCCCTCATGTCGGCGGTCAGTATGGTCCGTATATTCAGAGCGAACGCCGAGAAATATATAATAAATTTGCTTCCCAACTTTTAAACGAGGAAAAAATTTATCGTTGTTTTTGTTCAGCCGAACGTTTAACGGCCATGCGTACCGCTCAAGAAGCTAACCACGAAGCCCCACGTTACGATGGTTTATGCCGGAAATTAAGTCTTGAAGAATCGAATAGGCGTGCGCAGGCCGGAGATAGTTTTGTTTTACGCCAGAAAATGCCGACTGCCGGAGAAATCATAGTCCGCGACGAATTACGCGGTGATATTAAATTTCAATTAGCTGATTTAGACGATCAAGTTTTAATTAAATCTAACGGAATTCCAACTTACCAATTTGCCAATGTTATTGACGATCATTTAATGGAAATTTCCTATGTTACTCGGGGTGACGAGTGGCTGCCGTCTTATCCTAAAAATATTTTATTGTATCAAGCTTTTGACTGGGTTCCGCCAAAATTTATTCATTTTCCTCTAATCTTGAATAAAACTGGCGGCGGAAAACTAAGCAAGCGCCAAGGGGATGTTTTTGTCGAGGATTATCTGGCTAAGGGTTATTTGCCGGAAGCTTTAATTAATTTTTGCGTTTTACTCGGCTGGCATCCTAAAAACGATCAAGAAATTTGGTCACTTGAGGAATTGAAATCTAAGTTTGCTCTAGACGGACTAGGGGCCAGTCCGGCCGTCTTTGATTTAGAAAAATTAGATTATTTTAACGGTTATTATATTCGCCAAAAATCACCGGCCGAATTAGCCAACTTGTCCCGCCCCTGGCTCCAGGCAGCCGGACAAGATATACAAAACGAACAACAATTACAAAATTTTGTCGGTCTGGCTCAGGATCGTTTAAAAAAATTAAGCGATATTGTGGAATTAACTAATTTTTTATTTGAACTGCCGAGCTATGATCCGGAAATATTGCGCTGGAAAACTTTAACTCTCAAAGAATCTCTCATAAAACTTCAGGAAGTAAAGGGGGAAGTGGAAAAAATTAAGGAAAAAGACTGGACGAAAGAAAATCTGGAAAAATCAATTTTAACCTGGCTAAAGAAAAATAATTATAAAAATGGCGACTATTTGTGGCCGTTACGCGTGGCTCTGACCGGTTTAAAAAATAGTCCTGGTCCTTTTGAGGTCGCTTGGGCTCTGGGTAAAGCAGAAACGTTAAATCGTTTGAATGGGATAAATTTTACAAAAAACTAAAAAAATGTTAAAATATAGCCATGAAAAATAGAAAATTCAAATTTTTAATTTTGCTTATCATTTCATTTTTATTGGTCAGCTCTTTTAGGCAGCCGAAGACGGTTTATGGCGGCGATCTGGATCAAGAAATCCAAGATTTAAATCTAAAAATACAAAATCAAAAAAAACAACTTGATACTCTTCAAGCGCGGCAACAGCAATATCAAGCGCAAATTCAAGCCAAAAGAAATGATAAAATTACCCTGAGCAATCAGTTGTCTATTATTGAAGATGAGTTAACGCAAGCCCAGCTAGAAATTGACGGCGTTAATTTAAGAATCAATAAAATTACTTTAGAAATTCAGAAAAATGAATTGGATGGCCAGAATTTAGATCAACAAATAGAGACAACCAAGCAACATATTTCTACTTTATTGCAAAACATGTATAAACAAGATCAGGTTTCTACTCTAGAAGCCTTGCTTTTGAATAATTCTTTGAGCGATTTTCTAAGTCAGGCCCGATATCTGACTGACACTAGCCAAGAGCTCAATAAAAATGTGGCTGATTTAAGAAACCGTAAAGAACAGTTAGATAAAAATAAAGTAGATTTGGATCAAAAAAATGCGGAACTCGTAGATTTAAAAGTTCAATTGAATATCAAAAATGATAATCTAACTTATGAGCAGCAAAATAAAAATAACCTTCTGGCAGAAACCGATTCCTCGGAAAAACAATATCAAGCTTTATTACAGCAAGGTCTAATCTTGCAACGACAAGCGGAAGCTGAAATATCTTCCGCGGAGCAATTGGTCAGGCAAAAAATGTCTAAAAAAGACCAGCTGCGCCTCAATGAAGGCGACGGAACGATTAATTGGCCGGTACCGCAAAATATTATTACTACTACCTTTCATGACCCGGATTATCCTTATCGTAAGCTTATTGGAGAACATTCGGGAGTGGATATTCGCGCTAAGCAGGGAACAACAATTACGGCCGCCGCGAGCGGTTATGTGGCTAAAATTAAATTTGACGGTACTAAAAATTATGCTTATATCATGATTATTCATGGTAATGGACTATCGACTGTTTATGGTCACGTTTCCGCCGCTTACGTTACCACTGATCAATATGTTACTCAGGGTCAAGCCATTGGTCGCTCCGGAGCCACTCCGGGCAGTATTGGCGCCGGCCCTTTCACCACTGGACCGCATTTGCACTTTGAAGTGCGTTTAAACGGTCTGCCGGTTAATCCTTTAAGCTATCTGCCTTAAAATTTCCGTCCCTCGTGAATCTTCCGGTGAATATCTCGTAATTGCTTATTGGTCACATGAGTATAAATTTGCGTGGTGGCGATATTACTATGACCTAAAAATTCTTGGACTGTTCTCAAATCAACTCCCTGATTTAATAAATCGGTGGCGAAAGAGTGACGCAAAGTATGAGGAGTAGCCATTACCGGCAATCCGGTAATTTTAACGTATTTTTTAACGATATCTTCGATGCTTTTTACGGTTAAACGCCGTGATTCTTGTTTTAAAGCGCCTCCGCGGCGATAATTAATAAATAAAGCTTCATCAAAATCCTTTCTCTCGGACAGATAACGACGTAAAGCCTTAACGGCCCGATCGGAAAAATAAACGGTCCGAATTTTACTACCCTTGCCAATAATGGCCGTCTCAATATCTAGAGTATCAGTTTTAATTCGCAATTGCTCTTGATTTAAAGCCGCCAACTCGGCGACTCGCAAACCGGTAGAAAATAAAGTTTCCAGTAAAGCCCGATCGCGTAAACCGATGATACTGCCTTGATCGGGGGACTCCAATAAGCGAGCTAATTGCTCCAAGGTTAAAAATTTAATTTCTTTATCGGCCTTATCTTTGGCTAATTTTATTTTTGAAGACGGCAGGGAAGGAATATCTTTTTCAGCAAAAAACTCTAAAATAGAACGTAAAGCAATTAAATAATAGTTTTGCGTAGTTTTTTTTAGAGTTTTTTTGGCTTTAGGATCAACATGACGAGCCAGATAGACTTTATACCGCCAAATGTGTTCTGGAGTCAGGGAAGAGGGTTTTAAACCCTCTTGGTTGGTCTCCTTTAGCCAATTAAAAAACTTTTTTAGAAAACGAGTATAATTCTCCTGGGTTTTAGAAGATAAGCCTTTTTCAATCTCGCAATAATCCAGGTAATCTGCCAGATATTTAATTATAGTTTTATTTTTGTCCATGCGGGCAGTTAGACGCTGAATTATTTTTTAACATAACTATCAGGGAAGGGTTAAAAAATATCAGAATTATTTAGATTTATTCGGTTTATCTGATATACGGCGCTATAATCAATAGATGATGATACTTCGCATAATGTATATTAATAAACCTATTATAGCATTGGAAGCGAAAACGTCAATTAGGCCAAACTTCAACCCAGGTATTCCAATATCGCAAAAAAGAACGTTTTAACTTAACATCACCCCCATTAAATACACTTGCGGCTGGAATAAAAGAATTATTTTAATTATGAGTAAAAAAATTCCAACTATGGTTATACAAAAAATAAGTACCGCTAAGGCGAATAAAAATTTAAATAATGCTTCCATATATTTAAAAATTAATTAAAACTTGGATTAATAAAAACTCGGCTACCGTAGCGTAAATCGATATAATTAGTCTTTTTAAAATTATCCTTGATTTTTTCCTTTTTGACAAGCAGTAGAACGTTAATTTGACTATTAATCGCGTCTTTAACGTTAAAATAAGCTATCGGACCATCAATAAATTTAACTTTCACCGTGTTAAGTTCGGAATCGATAATGAACTCCGCGACCGGCAGACCGGCCTGAGCCTTTAGGGCGGCGTCCAGAGCTAAAATAAAGGTTAAATATTCGTTGCCGATATTAATTTTATTATTATCAGCGATTAAGGTGTCGTGATTAGTGTTTTCCAATAAAAAATATTTTTGTTTGTCCTCCTCGCTGACCGTTGCTTGTTTAATGATATATCCGTCGTTGGAGGCGTAAAAAAACTGACTTCCCTCCTTGTAAATAAAAGCATAAGGACGTTCACTAATAAGTAAATTCAAAGTATGAGGCCATTCTTTTTTTATGATTACTCCGGCCAAGTTATATTTGGCGATAATTTGTTGAGAGGCAACCTGTCCGTCAAATAAAAAAATATTACTTTCATTAAAGAATAACCAATGATTAGTCGCGCTTTGATCCCAAATAATTTTAGCCACTTCCCCTTCGGACACTCGGGTTAAACCGCTAATCGTTACCTTTTGTAGGCGCCACCAAGGCGCGGCCAAAAACAACCAAATTAAAAAAAATAGCGACAAAAAACCTAAAATTAACCACCACTTCAGAGTTAAATGAAAATTTTTTGCTTTCGGCGGACGACGAAAAAAAGGATTCGGTGAATTTTTTCGCTGGTAGTCTTTTTTTATTTTTTTATGATGAATCAAACCTAACATTATAATGACTCTATTAATTATTGATTTATAACTTTTCCTTGGCCGGAATTAAAACGATCGGTTTCTAAATTAGTCGTTAAAGGGGCGAGCGTGCCGCTAAGCGCTTGACCGGTTAAAACGTCGGTGGCGTAATATTGCGGACTACTTAAAAGATCAATAATTTGGCCGACCTGTTGAATACTGGGGACTATTTGAATCTCAAAACCTAGGCGATAACTGTCGTCTTGGCCCTTTAACATCGGAACTTTCCAAATTAACTGCCGAGTAGAAGAGCTATAATTAAACTCACCGGCCAGGATTGACCGTCCGGATTTAAGCTCTACGCCTTGCGGCAGACGGGCGCTGAAGACTAAATTTTTAAAATCATCCGAACTTTTAGCTTCCCAAAAAACCCAATAGCTAGTCGGAATTCCGACTATTGGCGGCACCGGTCCGACACCCAGCTGATCACCCTGAGGACTGGTATAATAAATCTCATTTCGGGCGCTTAGCTGCGCAGTGACGGTTAAGACCGGTAAAGTCTCGGTTTGTTTTAATACTTGTCCGTTAAAGCTATATTGACTCTGAGCTTGCCAGTTAACCAGTCGTTCCAGCGAATTTTTAGCTTTAAAATTAACCAGTAAGCTGACTTCCCCGTCCCGGCCGGGGGCAATATTATTTAAAATTAATTCTTGTCCCTTTAAAGTCTCGTTAGGAGTACTGGTCGATAAATTTATTCGAGATAAAATAAAATTTTGATCAACTGAAACCAAATCAATCAGCACGTTGCTGACCGGCTCCAATCCGTTATTTTTAAAATTTATTTTAAGCTGGACACTGTCGGATAAAGCAATTGTTTTATTGTCTACAGAAAAATTTAATTCGAGCGGCGGATTATTCAGGTCGACCGGTGAAGGATAATTAATCTTAATCTCGGAAACGTTCGGTCGATAAGAATAGAAACCGATAATAATTGCCGTTAAAAATATAACGATAATGGTCAAAGATAAATCTAAAATTGTGTGCCAATGACTTTTTAAATAATATTTTTCCCAGCGTCGGCGCCAATAACGATGAATTGATTTTATCATATATTTATTAATAAAAATTCTTAAGACCGACTAAAATTTCCGCCCGGCCGTCGGCGTTAATATCGCTGGCGGCTACATTTATACCACCGTGATAGCTCTGATCATAGGCAAAAAAACTGCCCAGCACCCGGCCGTTACTGTTAAAAATTCTGACCTGCGGCCCGCCGGCGGAAACCGGGCTGGTGGCTATCTCTTGACGTCCGTCGCCGTTAAAATCACCGGCGGCGACATTAACGCCGCCTTTAAATTTAGAATCATAAGCCAGAAAATTATTTTCTAAACGTCCGGATAAAGAAAAAATTTTTATCCGCGGTTCTGTTCCCGGCCCCGGAGCAGTTGCTATCTCTATTTGACCGTCGCCGTTAAAATCACCGGCGGCGACATTAACGCCGCCGCGCAAATTTTTATCATAGGCGAAGAAACTATATTTTAACCTCCCGTCTCCGGTAAAAACACTAACTTGCGGCCCGCCGCCAATTCCGGCTCCGACAATAATATTTGGCCAGTAAGCATCTTTAAGCGGCGCCGCCAAACTCAAAGATTTTTTATAAAGATTGCCGTATGGAACCAGTGTTTTAATTTTTTTACCATTTTGATATATCCCGACTTGGCCGCTCGCTCCGCTTAAATTCATATTCTTTTTATTATTGTCACTGCTGGAAATTATAACTTCAGCTTCGCCGGGATAAGCGCCGACATAAGAAAAAAAACCATTGCCTTGTTTGACGCCGCCTAAATTATAAACTCGATAAAAATAACCGTTAACGAAAGCGCTATCTGTGATTAAAGTGCTTCTTTTCCATAAAAGAATGCCGTCCTGCGGTTCCAGAGACAAATAATTAATCTTCTGGCCGTTATTGATAATTTTATCTTGAACGCCTTTTATTTTTTCAAACTCTTCTTGAGCGAAAACATAAACTTGTTTTTTAGCGGTCGAATTTACTATCGCCACTCCATTTTTAAAATCTCGACGCCATAAACCTGACGACCAATTTCCGCCGACTCCGGGGGCAGCCAATAAATTATAAGCCGAGGAACGGGGTGTTCCCAGGTTAACGCTATATTCATCATACCACCAAGTCTGACCGGGACTGGTAACATCGTAATCATGGCTGTAAAATCCGTCGCCGAGAAGCGTACTGCTCAAGCCATAACGCATCCGCCGATAATTTTGCTGATTTTTATCATAAATATTAATAATCGAAATTTGCGGATAAGCGTTAAGGGTCGGCAATTTTAAATAAGTTTGCATCGAACCCGACCAAGTGCCGCCATTTTCCCAGGCTGAAGGAAAATTTTCCAGCATTACTCCGTTTAAAATAGTTTGATAACCCTCGTAAACTCGGCCATTACCGATAATAATAAAATCTCGGCCGGCTAAAGCGCGCGTTTTAGCTAACATTTTTTTAAATCCCTCGGCCCATAGACGATCGGCCGTCGCGGCGCTTTCCGCCTGTCCATCATTATTCAAATCTAAATTTTTGTTGCTGACCCAGCTAAGCTCGCCCCAAGTATTGTCATAAAAAACTCCATCCCAGAGACCGGTCGATTTTAATTTATTGACCACAAATTCCGGTAAATAATCGTTAAATCTTTCACCCTTGGCATCGGGCAAGGCTCCGTCTGATAAATTTAGCATCGAGGTGTTCGGCCAATTGGAGACTTTATAACCCTGAGCATCGCGAAGCCACCAACCGTCAAATAATCCTCGATCTAAATCCTGTCGAACGTAAGCCTGGTTATATTCATTAATATTATCCAAAATTTCTTGAGAAGTTATATAAGCTAAAATTATAATACGCGGATTAAGTTCTCTAATTTTAATTAATTGATCTCGGCTGTTTTCTTGAACTTCCATATCTAAAATTAAAACATCCCATTTCGCCAATTCTAGCGCCTCAGTATCGCTGATTTCCCATTTTAAAAAATAATTAGCCAAGCGCGGATAATCGTCTTTTAAAACTACCGCTCGCGACAGGAGCGGCCAAAAAAATACGCTAATTAAAATGATGATTAATATTTTTTTCATTAGTATGTTCAAATTCCCGAAATAATTTAAATTAACGGGCTTTAATAATTTTCATTCCCCGCGGTAAATATTTATGTAAAACTTTAGGGATAACCACCGAACCGTCAGCCTGTTGATTTTGCTCTAAAATCGCCGGTAGTAACCGGCTGGTCGCCAAACCGGAAGCGTTCAGCGTGTGGACAAATTCGTTTTTACCGGTCGCAATATTTTTATAACGAGTTTGACCGCGGCGCGCCTGATAGTCCAAGGCATTGGAAATACTGCTAACTTCTTTATAAATTTGCATGCTGGGAATAAAAATTTCTAGATCATAAGTTTTGGCCATGGCCGCACTGCAATCTTCGGCCGCCAGTTTAGAAATCTGAAAATTTAAGCCTAAACCGATTACCAATTTTTTCGCCTGATCAACCAATTCCGCAAACATTTCCCAAGATTCTTCCGGCCGTGAAAAGATAAACATCTCCACTTTATTAAATTGATGGCCCCTAATCATTCCCCGCTCTTCCGCCCGATAACTGCCGGCCTCTCGCCGAAAACAGGGAGAATAAGCAAAATATTTCAAAGGCAAGGTTTTCTCGTCTAAAATTTCTTCGCGATGATAATTACCGAGCATCATTTCACTCGTAGCGTTTAGACATAAACCGTCTTGAGTCCAAAACAAATCATCGCCGAATTTCGGCAGATGACCGGAAGTATAGGCGGATTTTTCCGTCAACAAAAAAGGGGGGATTAAAAACTGATAACCATTTTTATTATGCCATTCGATAAAATATGATAATAAGGCCCATTCCAGCAGAGCGCCGGCCCCTTTATAGCACCAAAAACCGTTACCGGACATTTTAACGGCGCGCTTATAATCGATAATATCTAAAGAGGTGGCGAGCTCGACATGATCTTTGGGGATAAAATTAAATTTCGGTTTTTGACCATAAGTAAAAATTACTTCGTTATTTTCTTTACCGCCGGCGACAACGTCCGCCGCTGGCAAGTTCGGTAGTTCCAGCAGGTAATCGTTTAATTCTTTCTCCGCGGCCGATAATTTTTCCGTTAAGCTCTTTATGTTTTCACCCACTATTTTCATCTCGGCAATAATTTCCGCCGTTGGTTTAGTTTTAGAATATCTATTGCGCTGGGCTTGCAGTTCTTCCAGCTGCTTGGTCAACTGACAACGCTCATCGTCTAAAGAAATAATCCTTTCCAAGTTTAATTTGGCCTGGTCCATTCTTTTTAAAAGTGCGGCTTTAACTTCCGCCGTTTTTTCTCTAATTAATTTTAGATCTAACATAAATTTAAACTTAAATAAGGTTTTTATTCTTAAGTGATTACTTCCCCGCCGAAAGTTTTTAATAAATCGGCAATCAAGCCGGGGGACGATTGACCGGTTTTTGTTTTGATTTCTGTCTGGACGGAATCAACGGCCAAGGCCTCGGAAACCCCGGGCGCTTCATAATGTTTTACTTCCAGATTTTCATCGATCACCGAACTAAAGGTTAAATTATCTCCAAAAACTTCCGCTAAAGTCGCGGCGACAATATTTTTTTATATTTACGTCATTGATTCGATCTTGATGAAATTTATATTTAAAAACTAAAAATAAATTACCATTTTTTATTTCACGCGGTTCGCAATTTTGCAAAACAAAAGACAAGGAATGATTATGTTTTTTAATTTTTACTAAAAATTCCGGCCATTTGGAACTAATCTCGGCGGTGCCTAAATTAAGATCGGATTTTTTAAGGTCTGACGAACGAACGGCAGGGGGAGTAACCGATCCTTCTTTTTTAGTTTGGATGTACGGTTTAGGCGGCGAGGAGTTAAAATCTGCGGGCGACGACCCCGAACTGCCGGATCGAGCTGAGCCGAAACATAATTCGGCCACCGCTAACTCTAAGGGTAATTGAGGGATCAACGGATTTTTATAATCGTTTACCGTCTCTAAAAAACGCCTGGTGAAAGTTAGAATTTGTTCCCAATTTAAATTAACCGCCACGCTCGCCAATCTTTTTTCGAGGCTTTCTCCTAAATCTAGGCCTAAATTATCAACCAATTCCGGGCTTAATTTGCTAAGCATTATTTTACGCAATAATTCGATTATTTCCGTAATAAAAATCTTAACATTAACTCCGCTATCCATTAAATTATTAATCAAGGCAATAGCTTTCGCCGCATCTTTACGACTTAAATAATCTATCAGACTGATCGCTTCATTACTATTATAGTGCGGAATAACCAGTTCCGCCTGTTCCCGAGTTATTTGTTTATCGCCTAGCGAAAAAATCTGTCCCAATAAACTTTCCGCGTCTCGCAGGTGACCGCCGGAACGTCGGGCGACGGCTTCCAGAACATCACTATCGATATTAATTTTTTCCTGGCCGGCGATATAAGCTAATTTTTTAACTATCTCTTTCACGCTGATGCGTTTAAAATCATAACGCTCGCAGCGCGAAATAACCGTACCGGGAACCTTTTGAATCTCTGTCGTACATAAAATAAATATTACGTAGGACGGCGGCTCCTCGATTATTTTTAATAAAGCGTTAAAAGCGGATAAAGACAACATGTGCACTTCATCAATTATAAAAACTTTAAACTTAGCGCTAATCGGAGCAACGCGAGAAAAAGCAATAATATTATCTCTAACGTTATCAACCCCGGTATTACTGGCGGCATCAATTTCTACAACATCTAAATTTTTACCGACCGTAATACTGAGACAGCTGGCACAAGCGTTACAAGGTTCGAATTTACCATTCGGACGCTCAACGCAATTAACCGCTTTCGCTAACACCCGAGCCAAGGTCGTTTTACCGACAGCGCGCGGTCCGCAGAATAAATAAGCGCTCGCCGGCCGGCCCGCGCCAATTTCATTTTGTAAAGTTATTTTAATATGATTTTGACCGAGGACTTCCGAAAAATTCTGAGGACGATAATCACGATATAAGGTAGACATAGTTTTATTTAAACGAAAAAAAATTAAAAACTTAATGATTAACTGATTGATCGACGACTAATTTCCGCTTCCACCAGACGAACGTTCTGGCCATACTTTAAACGACTAAGCGCTCTAACTTTACTTTCCATTCCTTCCCGCTTAACCCCCAGGAGCGGCCAGATCGTTTTTAGAGAAAATGGCCGACTGGCACTATTATCCACCAATAATTTAATATAAGCCGTCCCTTTATCAATATTAATTAAATCATATTCATTAAAGACCGGTGCAAATTCTTTAACCAGAAAATCAGCATCCTCTGAGCCGATTTTAAAGCTTACCAGAGTTCCGACGTTACCGAAAACCGCATCTTTAATTTCAGTATTATTATTTTTAGCTAACTGTCCGATATATTGATGGGCAATTACTAAATTAAGAGCATATTTTCGCGCTTCCGATAAAATTTGACAAATAGAGCTAGTGGTGAAATTTTGAAATTCATCAATATACAAATAGAAATCTTTGCGGGTAGCAGCCGCCATGTCGGTTCGCGATAAAGCGGCCATTAATATTTTACCGACTAAAATCATGCCCAATAAATAAGCGTTCATTTCGCCGACTAAACCCTTAGGCAGGTCGATTAATAAAATTTTCTGCTTATCCATTACTTCCCGCATATTGAAAGCACTTTTTTGCTGGCCGATAATCGGCCGCATCATGTCGTTAGAAATAAAAGAAGTTAATTTAGAAGTAATATAAGGAACGATATTGGCGAGCGCCGCTTCCCCGCCAGCTTTCTCCGCCTCCTTCTTCCAAAAATCAACTACCGTCTGATTTTTACAGCGATTCAATTTTAAACGTCGAAAATTCTCATCAGACAAAACTTTAGGAATCTCCATTAATGTCGACCCGCTCTCCGGATCATCCATAATTAAAAGCATAGCATTACGCATGTATTGCTCGAACATCGGACCCCCGGTCGCTTTTAAATCATACAATTTATCAAAAATACCGATCATTTCGTTAATAACGAAACTTTTTTGTTCCGGATAACGCTCGTCATAATCCAGTAAATTTAAGGCCAACGGGCGCTCTAAATCGCCGGGAGAAAAAACAATCACATCCTCGGCGCGCTCGGGCGGTATTCGATCTAAAATATCGGTTATCAAATCACCATGAGGATCTAAAACGCAGACTCCTTCTCCGTTTTGGATGTCTTGAATCGCCATGTTGGCGAGCAGTACCGATTTGCCGACGCCGGATTTACCGATAATATAGGTGTGGCGGCGGCGATCCGCCCGTTTCATCCGGATTTCTTTGGTCACGCCGCGGTAAACATTTTCTCCGAGGGTTATTCCCTCATCAGGCAAGTCTGAAGGAGCCGGGGCTATTTTAGCTGTCAACCAATTAATGTTTGGAGTTTCCGTAGTTTTAAGAGGAAAATGAAAAATGCTGGCCAACTCTTCGGTGTTTAATAAAAATCCAATATTTTCTCGAAAGCGGCGATAAATGAAATCAGAAATTGTTCGATCAATATTGGCCTTATTAAGGCGAGAAAAAACATTTCCGTAACTAAAATTATTATATTCGGTAAAAGCGCTGCTGATATTTTCTAAATAAACATTCGCTTGTTCTCGGCTGCGAGCACAGGCAATAATGCGAATATTAACATCTAGCCCCGCTTTCGTATTTTTTTCTTCAATCGACTTAAGCATTTCTTCTTCCACGGCCGATAATTTTTTGGGCGTAGCCGTCAGGTTAGCTTCATTTTTAGGTTTAGAGCTAACTATGAACATTCCTTCGAAAAGATTAAAAATTTGTCCGAACAAATTATCGCCCTTTAGACCTTCTTTAACCGAATTTTTTTGATTAATTCTGGTGACGACGCGTCTGGTTTTAGCGTGCCAAGAACCGAGAGCGCTTCTAACGGTATATTGAATTATCAAACTTTCGTCTTTATCAAGTTTAGACAGAATATTAATTAATGAATTGAGCGGATCTATCTCCATTTTCTGATAAGTTTTAATCGGAAAAATAAAACTTTTAGCGGTTCGGATATGACCGGCAACGATTGTCCCTTTTAAGCTGAAGGCATTATAATCCTCCATTTCTTCAATGACCGCTTCCGGATAATAAGCCTGGATCTGTTGTTCCAGATACCGAAAGCTCCCCTGAGGCGCGGCGACGTAAAAAGAAATTCGATTATGATTGGCGACAATTTCAAAAGAAAACTGATCATTGCGTCCCCAAAGCCAAGCGCGAAAACCTCTTTGCGCTTTTAAACCGCCAATCGCTGAAAAAACCGTCTCGCCTTTAGCAATTTCTTCTTTTAATTCCTGGCTGCGATCTTCATTTTTATTGTCATCGGGAGTCTCTTTAGGCAGACGAACCAAGAATATTTGATGAGGCGAGTAGCGATGACCGGACAAAAGCGAACGAATAATGATTAAAATCGCCAACATAAAAAAAGCGATCGCCATGCCAATAAGCAAGTCCGGGATTAAGCTTTCAATATTGGCAAATAATTCCAACATAATTAAAATTTATCCTTTAATTTTAAAATTTTATCGGCTTTAATTTTAACTTCTTGTTCCAAAAAAAATCTATTTATTCCGGGAATAAGCTTAAGCCAGGCGCGAATTAAATCAATAATTTTACTGACTTTAACTTTAGTCTTATTTAATAGTTCATTAATTTTAATGACAGTCTCCTCTCCCTTTTTTTGAAAAGCTTGCTGGTCGCTGGTTTTCATCTGCAAAAAAACTTCATTTAAACCGGCCGCCAAAATATCATCAATGGCCGCTGCTCTTTTCTTTTGAAAATCCGATAATGGCGCCGGGGCGACCGGTGGCAGTTTAATTGATTTTTTTGGCAATTCTAAAGATTTCGAGGTTTTTTCGGGCGCCAAAACAGCCGATTGAATCCGATCTTCCTGAACATTAATTTTTTCAACTTTTGCTACTGTCTTTTCAATTTTTTCAATTAGCGGATTTTCAAGATTTTTTTCTCTGGGCATATGAATTATTTAGTTAAACTAATCGCTTCCACCGGACAACTGGCGGCGGCATCTTTAGCGCCGGGAGTTTCTTGAGTTTTTATGACTTCTGCTTTTCCGTCTAAATTCATAGAAAATGTTTCCGGACATAAGCCGGCACACAATCCGCAACCGATACATTTATTTTGATCTACTTTAACCATATAATTTAAAATCTAACCTTGAGCTAAAAATAGACTTTAGGTTAGTATTTTATAAAATTTTAGATTTATTTATATAAATATTTTATAATTATATTATAGCATATTCTCTAAAAATTAAAACTGTTTTTTATTGGCTTTATAGCCCGATAAATCAAGTAAATTGGGTAATTTGACAATTGTCAAGTCTTTTGTTATATTTAGACCAGTAAAAATAAAATAATTAGTATAAACACCGCAGGTTATCATTGTTTTGGAGATGTTACGTGTTCGGTGTTATCTTAAATTTCTATGGCACATAAGAAAGCGGCCGGATCAACCTCCTTAGGCCGCGAATCAGAAAGTAAACGATTGGGCGTAAAACTAACCGACGGCCAGTGGGTAAAAACTAGCTCGATTATCATTAGGCAGCGCGGAACTAAATATTGTCCCGGTCTTAATGTTAAAAAAGGTAAAGATGACACTTTATTTTCTTTAATTAACGGCTTCGTCAAATTTTCTACCAAAAAAGTAAGAAAGTTTAATAATTCTTTAAAAGTTTGTAAAATCGTCAGTGTCTTGCCGCCGACGGCCGAGAATAAAGCTCCGGACCAAAAAATAGTAGCCAAAAAAACACCGGCTAAGAAGGGGGCGACCATGAGAACTTCCGTCTACAAGACTACAGCCAAGAAAAACCTGGCCAGACAAAAAAAGTTTACTCAAAGAAATACCAGGTTAGCCGCCAAGAAAAAATAAATCGACTATAAATCAAGATGCCTATAAAAAATAAGTCCCAGAATTGGGACTTATTTTTAATTTTATTTTTTTTTATTCCGGCAAACCTTGATAAATTCTACGAATAAGGGGTGCGGCGCGAGCGGACGAGAAATATATTCGGGATGAAATTGCACGCCGATAAAAAAGGGATGATTAGTAAGCTCAACCGCCTCGACAATTTCTCCATCCGGCGAGGTCCCGGCAATAACCAAACCCAAATTTTCAAATACTTTCCGATAATCATTATTGAATTCATAGCGATGGCGATGACGTTCGGCCACAACCTTTTGTTTAGTGGATTTAGCATAAGCCTTCGCTAAATGAGTTCCGGCTACTATTTTACAAGACCAGGCGCCCAAACGAATAGTCCCGCCATAACCTTTTTCTTTTATTAATTTAGCTTGACCCGACATTATATGAATAACCGGATTAGTGGTTTTAGGATCGACTTCGGAAGAATTGGCGTCTTTTAAATTAGCCACGTGGCGCGCGAATTCAATCACGGCCATTTGCATTCCGTAGCATAAACCGAAATAAGGCACACCCTTTTCCCGACAAAATTTAATAGTTTTTATTTTCCCTTCGGCGCCGCGTTCGCCCCAGCCCTGAGGAATAATAATTCCGTCGAGGTCATGTAAAACTCTAGTTCCTTTTTTTTCAACTTCTTCCGCACTCAACCAGATAATCTGCGCGTGGCATTTATTGGCGGCGGCGGCATGCTTTATCGCTTCAATCACCGAAATATAGGAATCGCCGAAGGAAAAATCACCGCTGGTAAAATATTTTCCGACAATACCGATTTTAACGACCGGTTTTTTAATTTTTGAAGCGGCCACCATTTTTTTCCAAGCTTGATTATTGTTTTTATGTCCCAAGGGTAAGGAAAATTTTTCTAAAATCCGATCGCCCAAATTATCTTTTTCAAAATTTAAAGGAATATCATAAATGGAATCAATATCCGGCGCGGCAATTACCGCGTCGAGAGCGACATTGCAATTAACCGATAACTTTTCTCGGCGAGCCTTATCAATCATTTTTTCACTGCGGGCAATCAGAAAATCCGGCTGGATACCGGCGCTTTGCAGGCTGCGCACGGCGTGCTGTGTCGGCTTAGTTTTCATTTCTCCAATTTTGCTGGGAATCGGCAAATAAGAAACCATCACAAATAAAACTTCCTTAGGGTGATAAAGTTTTATAACTCTGGCCGCTTCTAAAAATAAGAGATTCTCATATTCTCCAACCGTTCCGCCGATTTCCACAATCATAATTTCGGCCTGAGTTTTTTCAATCGCCCGATCAATCCTCTCCCGAATTTCCTGGGGAATATGAGGTACGACCTGCACGCACTTTCCTTTATATTCTAAATTACGTTCCCGAGCAATAACGCTTTGATAAACGCGGCCGGTCGTCATGTAATTTTCTCGATGAATATTCTGATTGAGAAATCTTTCATAGTTTCCGATGTCCTGATCGGTTTCGTCGCCGTCTTCGGTCACAAAAACCTCGCCGTGTTCAATCGGGTTCATTGTTCCGGCATCCACATTAATATAGGGATCCATTTTAATGGCGCTAACTTTATAACCGCGCGCCTGTAAAATCTGACCGATGGAAGCGGTGGTCACACCTTTACCGACACCGGACATTACTCCACCAACTACAAAAATAAATTTAGGCATAAACTTACTTAAAAAATTATTTCTTTTTAGGGGTCAACAGCTCTACTGCTTTAATAAATTGCGGATCTAAATTTTTATCCAAATCGGCCGAGGTCATTTTGATTTCAATATTCGGTTTCAGTCCTTTTTCGTTAATATAATCACCGGCCGGAGTTAACCATTTGGCAATGGTAATTTTTAACTCCGCTCCGCCGGACAAATCATCCAGGGTCTGAACCGAGCCCTTACCGTAGGTAGTTTCTCCGACAATTGTCGCTTTTTTATAGTCACGCAGGGCGCCGGCTAAAATTTCGGAAGCGGAGGCGCTCCCGCCGTTAACTAAAACTACGGTCGGAAAATCTTTTAACAAAGCACGGCCGTTAGACGGATATTCATTGCGCCGATTATCACCGAATTGTTCGGCGACCACCGGTCCGGCCGTAATCCACTCGCTGGCAATATCGACCGCGGTCTGCAGATAACCTCCGGGGTTATTGCGTAAATCTACAATAATCCCCTTAGGACGTTTAAGCAGGGCAGTTTTAACCGCTTCCTCGAAGAGGGTTTCGGTATCGTCGTTGAAGTTGCTGATTCTAATGACCATGATCCCGTCCGCCCGCATTTCCGTAGTAACACTTTTAATTATAATTATCGAACGAGTGATCACAAAATCTTTCGGTTTATCCTGGCCGCGGATTATCGTTAAGGTTACTTTGGTGTCTTTCGGTCCGCGAATTTCATTAACAATAGCATCAATCGTCATTCCCAGGGTAGATTTTTTATCGACGGCATAAATTTTATCACCGGCTCGCAGACCGGCTTTTTTCGCCGGCGTACCGTCTAACGGAGCAATCACGGTCGCAATATCGTTACGGATACCGACCTCGGCGCCGATGCCTTCAAAAGTACCGGCTAAGTCATCGGAGAATTTTTTTGCTTCTTTAGGATCCATAAAAACCGTATAGGGATCACCGGTAGCTTCCGCCATCCCCTTTAAAGAACCAAAAAAAAGATTTTGATCGGTAATTTTATTTTTATCGACATAGTTTGTTTTCAAAGCATCCCAAACTTCCCAATATAAATTAAAATCAATGGCCTGAACCGTGCTAGTTCCTTGAGCGGCGTCGACCGCTTCCGGCGAGTAAGCTAATGAACGCTTAGCGAGCGCCGAACGAGAATTATTTTTTTGACCGACGTAAAAACCGCCCAAAAAAATACTACTTATAAATACTACAAATACTAAACCTACTCCAGCCTTCTTTAAAACATTATTACTGATCTTCATATAGTTAAAATTCTCTAATTATAAATTAATAATTGATTATAGGAATATTAATCATTTTCTTAACACGACGGGTTTCAGGGGATTACGCAGGTCAATTAAGCGCGAGGGGCGAAGTCCGCGGCATTTGCCAAAATCAACGACGAGATCCGGACGTTGCTGTTTATTAGGAAAATAATGGAGGAGAGATTTTAAATCAGGAATATTGGCCTGACCGCTTAAATTCAAACTAGTGGAAACCAAGGGCTTCCCTACTTTCTTTAATATTTTAATCAAAAATTTACTTTTAGGCAAACGAACCGCCAAACCATCGGAATTACCGGTCAGTTCCCGCGGTAAACGACCGCGATGACGGAGAATGACGGTTGTTGGCCGGGACCCTTCGGACCAAACTCGTTTTAAAACTAACGCTTGGGATTTAGAAATAAAAACATATTTTTTGAGCAGCGCTAAACTGCCGGCTAAAACAATTAAAGGTTTTTTAGGATCGCGCCTTTTTAATTGAAAAATTCGTTTAATAGCCGAGGCGTTATCCGCCAAACAGCTTAAACCGTAAATCGTATCTGTCGGCAAAACTAATACTTGACCGATCTTTAAAGAACCGGCCACTAAATTAATAATCGCCGGTTTAAGATCTGCGGGGGTAACGCGTAAATGAGTCATGAAATGATAAAACTAAAAAATTAAATAATTGATTTGAGCGTCGTTAAGGCCGACGGCAAAAGTGGCAAAACGATATTGACTATCTTCAATAAAAAAGGAGCGACGGTCGAATTAATCAGCTGTTCTCCGAAAAAATTAGTGATAAGCGTGTAGCGGGAGATAACATAAATGATCAAACCTAAAAATAAAGATCCTTCCAGTAATCCCAAGATGGCGCCCAGAAGATTGTTTAGATATTTACTACCCGGGATAATCGCCACAAATTTAAAGATTTTTTCAATGACTGTAAAAAATAGGCCGATCAAACGCGTGGCGAGGACAAACAGTACAATAAAAGCGATAATTTTTGACCAACTGCCGTGAGCCGTTACCCAGGTCTGAATCCAGCCCCAGTTTTTAAACCAGTCAAAAAAATTTAAATAATAATGTGAAGCGATATAAGCTCCTAAAACTAAACCGACCACATTGCCCACCAATCTAATTATACCCTTGGACAAACCGTTCAGAACAAAACCGCCCAAGACAATTAGCAAACTAAGATCGAAAATTGACATATATTTTTAAATTATATACTCATAAAAATTACAGCCGCGGAAATAAGGATTCCCCTTTTTTAATCTGTGGCTGACTGAATTGCTTTTGAATTTTTTCAGAGCTAGCGGGTAAGAACGGTTCCAATAAATAAGCTAAATTCAAAATATCAGCCGCAATCGGTCTTAGAACTTGTTCAATTTCTTTAGCGTCTTTCATTTTCCAGGGCGCGGTGCGGCTTAAAGTTTCGTCAGTCGCTTTTATTTTTTCCCAAATAATTTGCAAAGCTTCATTAAAATGATAATCCTTCATTTTAATTTCTAAATTTTCTACAAGCGATTTAATTCCCTGATCTAGCAAATTGACTTTTAAATTAGTTTTAATCTCATTTTTTTCCAATAAATTAGCGACCCGAGCAACCATGTTACCCAGACCATTAGCGAGGTCGGCGTTATAACGTTCGCGGAATTTATCTTCCGAGTAGTCACCATCGTCATAAGGCGGAATTTCCGCCAAAAGATAATAACGCAAGGCATCGGCGCCGTATTTATCGGCTAATTCATAGGGATCAACCCCATTGCCTAAACTTTTACTGATTTTTTTACCGTTAGCGGTTAAAAATCCAAAAACCAAAACTTGGCTAGAATTAGGTAAATTAGTCGACAGCAACATCGCTTGCCACATGGCCGCCTGCGGCCGTAAATTATCCTTGCCACAAACCTGCAGGCCGGGCCAATATTTTTCATAGTTACCGGATTTATCAAAATTATTCGGCCAGCCTAAAGTAGAAATATAATTAACCAGGGCATCAAACCAAACATACATTACCTGGCTATCGTCGCCGGGGACAGCAATACCATGCGGCATTTTCGAGCGCAAGCGGGAAATACTGAAATCCTGCAAACCGGACTCCACAAAAGAAATTATTTCTTTAAGACGGCCGGCCGGTAAAACAAAATCGGATTTAGACGCATAAAGTTTTAAGAGCGGCGCCTGATATTTAGAAAAACGAAAAAAATAATTTTCTTCTTCGATAATTTCCAGATCGCGATTAGGATGCAAGGGGCAACGACCGTTAGTTAATTCCGAATCGGTTTTTTCCAGTTCGCAGCCGACGCAGTATTTAACCTTGTAAGATTTTTTATAAATATCGCCATTGGCCGCGCATCGGCGCCAAAATTCCTGGGCGGCCGCTTCGTGAGCGGGGTCGGTCGTCCGAATAAATTTATTATAAGATAAATTTAATTTTTCTTTTAAAGGCAAAAATTTAGCCGAATATTCATCGCAAAATTCCTGAATATCTACTTCTAATTCCTGCGCTTTTTGATAAATTTTTAAACCATGTTCATCTGTGCCGGTATTAAAAAAAACGGTGGCGCCTCTTTGGCGCTGATACCGGGCAATAACATCGGCCTTAATAATTTCCGCCGCAAAACCAATATGCGGTTCGGAGTTAATATAAGGCAAAGTCGTAGTGATATAAAAATTTTTTATTTTTTCAAACATAGATTAACAATAAAATAAATCGGACATCGATTAATTTTTCAATTTTTGAATTAAAACGACAAATTCTCCTTTTAAATTATTAGGGTTTTTCTGCAATTCGTCTAAAATTTCTTTCGGCCGGCCGCCATAGAAACTTTCGTGTAATTTAGTCAGTTCCCGAGCGACTCGAACTTCTAGTGGCGCCGCGACTTCCCCGCTCATTTTCTCCAGTTCCTCTAATAATTTTATAATCCGATGTTTAGATTCATAAACTATGGCCGGATACTCGCTATTAAAAATTTCTTTTAACATGGTCTGCCTTCCCTTCTTGTGCGGTAAAAATCCTAAAAATAAAAAACGGTCAAAGCCGGCCCCGGCGATAGAAATGGCAGTGGCGAGAGCCGAAACTCCGGGAACGCTTTCAATCAGCACCTGATCGCCTAATTCCGCCCGCACTAAAGAAACTAGCTTGGCGCCCGGATCCGATATTCCCGGCGTACCGGCATCGGTCACGAGCGCTAAATTTTTATTTTCCCGCAGGAGCGCCATAATCTTATCAACTTTCAAATCGCCGGAATGCTGATGATAAGAAATAGTCGGAGTGCTAATTTGATAATGAGCCAATAAATTCCGAGTTACCCGCGTATCCTCGCATAAAACCGCATCGGCCTCTTTTAAAACTCGCAGAGCGCGCAGCGTTATATCTTCTAAATTACCGATTGGCGTAGCCACGACTCTTAAAATACTCATATTTATTCAATATTTTCCCGCCGTTCGCGGACGTATTTTGTCCAATCATCGGCAATTTCCATCAAAACCTTAAACGGCGTCTCAATGATAAAATCAAAAAAGAAAATAAATATATTAATCTTGGAAAAATTACTGGATAACCAGCGCCCCGCCAGAATAATCGGCATGTAAAATAAATCCAGTAAAAAAGTTATGATATTTTCTTTGCGTTCGACCACGATTAATTCCTTAATGCCGACGGTCGTTCGGACGCTGAAAAAACTGACAAAAGCCAAAAAGAAAAGAAAAATAGTAATACTGACCCAATTAAAATTAATCTTGGTTAAAGCTAAAATAATATAATAAATCGACGTTAAGAAAGCGGCCGCATAAATTATTTTATATAGCCCGTCTTTGAGCCAATTGCGGCTGGTCGGCCGGCGCAGCACTATCGCCTGTTTTCTTTCGCTGCCGGCAAAAGTCATTTCCTTGATGCCGTTCACAATTTTAGCGGTATTATTTTCACCGGGCAAACGGGTCAGAAAAACAATAATAAACAAAAGAATGGCCGGAAAAGCCACGTTAATAGCCAAAGCCATAACGTTTAGAGGCTCGTTAAAAAATTTAATGGCCGGCACTTCAATTATAAAAACAAAAATTGATTTGGTTAAAAAAATATAAATAATACTTCGTAAAGCTACCCGCCATAGACGTTTTTTCGCTTTATGATATTTTTGCGCACAAACCTTGCGAACCAGGGCGATAAAATTCTTCTCGCCTTTCTGCAGTTCATTATAAACTTTAGCCGGATCGCTTTCTACGGTTTCAACTAAAATAGAAGCATAAAGAGAATAGGTTCGAACGATCTTGTCTAACTGTCGGGTTAAAGGGTGATGAAGCTGTTTATTAATCTCGCTCTTTAATTCACTAAAATTCTGCGCGATAATTTTAATTTTCTTTAAATCATCCGCCGTTAAAACTTCATGCAGATTAAAATCCAACCAGTCGTCGTTATAATATTTAAAGAGCACAAAGCTTAGCATGTCTTCGTCAAATTTTAAATAATTACGGCTGATACTTAGATAAATCTGAATTCCTAAATCAGCCTCATAGGGCAAATCGGCCGGAAGTTTAATATTTTTAGACAAGACATCGAAAAGATTATTAACGATAACTTGCTTAACTGGATTCGGCGCTAAATTTTCCTCAATCTCGCAAGCCACTAAAGACAAAAGCCAATGAATTAAGTTGTTTTTCTGGTTGACTAAATCTTTAGCTTTATCAATATCGACTTTTAGCGTCAAGTCGGCATTAATTCTCGCCGAAATCTGATTTTTCAGATTAATATATTTTTCCAACATGACAGCCACTTCTTTAATCTTAGTTTCCGGAATCTGGTTATTGGGCAAATAGCTGCCGCGGATAAGTTCAATTAAAAGATGCTCGGAAATTTTTAGACTATCCGCCTCTTTGACCACTCCTTCAATTAAAATCTGCCGGCGCAAAATACGAGCAATGGCATTTTTACGCAGCAAATGGTCTTCGTCGTAATCGACGGCGTTCCTAATTTTTTCATAAAAAAAGGCCAAACGAGAAATAAGCGTTGAAACTTTAATACGCGGAGTATCATCATTCGATTCCTCGGTTTGATTCTTCTCGCCGTAAATAGTTTGAAACAATATTTTAGCGTTCTCGTTAATTTCCACCGGTTGCTGGCTTTCGAGATGTTTATTTAAATTAGGGCTAACCATAAATAAATTAGCAATTAAAAATAATCAAAAAATGTAATAATTATTGACTATACAATTGTATCGTGTTTACGGGCAAAAAGCAACTGGAGACGATAATTATTAATAATTAAAATTTATCTCTAAATTGGCGTCAAGAGCGGCGGCCACCTTATCTAAAAAGCGTATAGTAAAGTTCTGCTGCCCGCTTTCTAGTCGAGCAATATTACTTTGGGTCGTGCCAACTTTTTTGGCTAAAACTAATTGACTCATCTTTTTGCGTTTGCGCAATTGCAGAATACGATAAGAAATTTCTAATTGACGACCGTATTCGTCAAATAATTTTTTAGCCTCCTTATTTTTTAATTCTTTGGCTAAATATTCATCAAAGTCGGTCGCTTTAAAATTTTTATTTTCTCTTTTATTAGTTTTCATATAATTTATAGTTATTTATAAAATCATTATACCTTTTTTCGGCTAGATATATCTCTCGGCCGGGCGTCTTCCCAGTATTTTTCAGAAAAGCACTTAATAGCACTATCGTTTTGCCAAAGAAGGAGAAGTATAGAATGCGATGCCGTTTATTAGAGAAATCAACCCTTAGCTCCCTTATTTTACCGGTGATATGCCGACTGTACGGCTCATCAAGATAACCATAGCTGTCACGTAAAAAGTCTATATATTTGTTTATCTTCTGCCTGTCTTTCAGATCAAGCTGTTTTAAGTAGTCTAAAACCGGTTCTTCGCCCGTTCGACTGTTTCTATAAAATTTTATTTTATATTCTTCACTATATATCATATACGATATGTTGTCAATTTAAAAAAATCTCCCTTCACTATAACAAAAGGGAGATTAAAAAAATTTAAATATTTTCTAAAAAATTAATAAAGCAATTGGGATTAGGAAAAGATGATAAAAATAAAAAAGTCTCAAGTTATTAGCCTGAGACCTTAAAAAATTATGCAAAACATTGCATTAGGCTGTTTCTAAGAGTAGTTCCTCGTTAGAAAATTTCTTCCTTTGAATCACCGAAAAGTCATCTTCTAAATTTCCGCCACCGGCCGGCCGAATCATTCGCACCCAATTAAAGTAATCGGCTAATTGCGGATTAGTGTTAGAAGGTGTGTCCTGATCAGAATCAAGGGGGTTTTTTCGCGTGAAGTGAATGATCGCACAATTTGGTACTCTTCCCCATTCTTCCTTGGTGGTCAAATATTCATTGGCCTTTTTAAGTGACATTCTCTCCAGGATTATCCGGAAAGTACGCATTACATGACCATGACAAACGATAATAACTTTCTGCCCGTCGCATTCTCTGGCTAAGGTATCGAGAACGACTTTAATTCTTTGACAAACATCCGCAATACTTTCACCCTGAGGTGGACGAAACAAGAAAGGCTGCGTGTCATAAAATTTCTGTTGATCTAAATACTGAGAATCCCGCCGAGTTGGCTTAATGACATTAAACAAACCACCGTCTCTTTCTCGCAGATTAAAGTCCATCATCCAACTGGCTTGTGGCAGCTCTAACTCGGCCGCGGTCTGCATTGCTCTAACGTTATTAGAAACTAACATTCGATCAAAAGCCGTTATTTTTTTCAAGTGAAACCACTTTCCGGCCTTTTCCGCCTGCTTCATTCCCTGCGGAGTTAGTTTGTACTGCGACTCGTGTAAACCAAGAAACTCATCAGAAAAAAACGACTCTTCTCCTGTTTCTTCAAATTGCTTTCTAACCAGATTCCCTTCAGACTCTCCGTGTCTAACTAGATATAAATCTTTTGGCATTCCCATAATTAATGACTCCTATAAATTAAATGATTGTTAAGGTAATAAAAAAATATAGCACAGAGCAATAATTTTATCAATAATGGCATTAAAAAAAGAACCTGCGTCAAACAGGTTCTTTTTTATCGATAGTATTAATTCAATTACTTAACTTCACCAACACCAATTTGACGTAAATTTGTATTATTAATACCGAGACCTAATTTTCTCATTACTGAGAAAGCATCAGTCGGACGGCCTAAATAATATAACTTCAAATCAACTGGATTAACGTAGTAAGCCATTCCCTTGTCTTCAACCTTTAATAAGATCCGGCCAGCTAACTTAGCTGGAGCTTTACCATTCTTAAAGGTCGCAAAGGTCTTATTGCTAACACCTAAAGCCATCTTACGCATAAGCGCGAAAGCATCGGCCGGACTGCCCAAGAAATACTTAAATCCATTAATCGGATTGACATACCAAGATTCACCATGGCCCTCGACTTGCAATAAAATACGGCCGGATAAGCGTTTAGCTAAAGCTTTATTAATCTTCTTAACTAAATTCTTTTCCAAGGCGATAAAATTAGCCGAGTTGTTAGACTTTCCGGAAGTTATACCGGTACCGTTCACGTCACCGGTAACATCTATGATAACATCGCCACCGCAAAGTTTTCTGGTAGCATTCTGTTGAGCTGCCGTTAAAGAGCAATTTGCCGGAGTCCGACTGTCAACATTACGATATTGATAACCGGCGAAACAAGTGGCCGCATAATCTCCGTAAGTTACGCTAGAACAAACAGCCTGCGTAGGAGTACCTCCGCCGCTACTGCCGCAAGATTGAGTATTACAAGACTCGGTGACCGTAGCTGTTCCGCTATCGCAGAAAGTGTCGGCCACGGTTACGCCATCAGAATCCTTACAAGCCGTCTCTGTTTTAGAGCGCGTACCGCCGCCGCAAGTGGCGGTGCAAGTTCCAAAGGCATTATAAGTCCAGGAATAAGTCTGCCCCATATCAAAATCTGATAAGTGGTCAGTATCAAAGGAACAAATACCGGAAGAAACTGTACAAGTTAAATCGGTAATAGCCCAGGTGTCGGCAGCATCTCGACGATAAATCTTTAAGGTTTGACCGTTATAATCAGAACCAACGTTCACCGCGATAGTAATCGCCGGTGAAACAGTTAAATCTAAGTTAGGCAAACCAAATTGTATCGTCCCGGCTGACTCGATCGCGTTAGTCAGATTAGTTACGGTACTTGAAGACGTTAACTCGCCAAAATCACCTTTCGAACCGGCAGTGAAAGTTGTACCGCTAGGAATAGTAACGGTAGTTCCGCTGGCCACGGTCATTGTAATCTTGCTATTAAAGCTTACCGCTGTGGTAGAAGCAATGTCAGCGCCGTTAGGCGTCATCACACCGCTCATAACTAGGTCAGCCATATTAGCAGGAGTTACTTTATAACCAAGGGTATCATCATAGGTAACTCCGGATGATATATATCCATAGCCATAACCGTAATCATAGGTAGACGAAGCGGCGCCGGTTGTACGATAGCCGGCATAAGTCCCACCATCGAAACCATATCCATAGCCATAGCCATAACCATAGCCATAACCCCAATCAGTACCACCGTCCTGACGCGCGAATTGCGCGTAAATATTCGGACCAAAAACAAAAGCAAAAGCAGCTACAATCAAAAGGCTGAAAATTGCTCCGGCTAATTTCTTTTCCGAAAAAATAAAACTTTTAATTCTTTTCATTTTTTTACAAAAGAAAATCATTATAAAATTACGTACTTTTTATAATCATTTTAATTCTTATTTATATATTTTTAATTCGACCTTTATAAATAAATTATAACACTTACTCTTGCCAACAACAAGTAAGTATGGTCGAAGTTATCCACAAACACAAAAATTTATTTTTGTAAACGATTTTCTTTCTTCAATTCCCGAATTTGCGTAAAAACAGTAATTACCAAAAAGTAATAAGCATAGACCGCCGCCGTCTCGGCCTGAGCATCTTTTTTTAAAATCAACAAAAAGGGACAAGAAGCTAATAGGATTAAAGCAACGGCCGCCGCCAGACGGCTTTCAACAATAAAAAAGACAGAAATAAGAGCATAAAACAAGACTATGAAATCTAAAACGCCGATATCTTTAAGCAAGGCAAAAATTAAAATAGCGCCGATGATCAAAATTTTCAGCTTAACCTTGCCGGGGAGAAATCTTATTTTTTTATAAATAAATAAAGACGCCGCCTTAAATAAACGGCCGATAATCAGAAAAAAATCGCTCGCCAAAGAAATTAAAATCTGAAAAATTCTTAAAACTGTCTTCCGCCAAGACAAACTCTTCTCGCCCAATTTTAAATCAAACTTAAATCTGGAACGCAAATGGAAATTAAATTTAACGGTTAGTAAAAACAAAACACTAAAAATAATAAACGAAGCATGAAAAGCCGGCCAATAAAAAAACCCCTGCCAAGTCTTGGAAAAAAACGCAACAATAAGAGATAAAAGATAGAAGCCTAAGAAATAAGGATAAAATTCCCTTATTCGCGAATTCAGTTCCTCTTGTAAAATTTTAAGATCAATTTTTTCTTTCATAAAATATTAATTCCTTCGACCGCAGAATTCTTAATTATTTTTCGAGACGGGCGTAAGTCAAACATAAATAAAATAATTAAAGCTAATGACGCGCCGCCGAAAACTACAGTCAACGAATGGATAATTTCCCAAATATTATCATGCCACAATATCAACAAAATAATTTCTAGTAAAGCGGCGAACGACAAAACGACGAGCCCGCGCCGCTTGGCCAGAGCCAAGAAATATTGGGACAAAACCGTTAAGATAGTCAGGAGAAGAATAACCAGAGCGAAACTCGGCAAATAAATAACCAGGCTCAAATATTTAACTCCGACAATTATTTTAATTACAAATTCAGGGAAAAGAGCGATAACGAGATAGGTCGGAACAGTTAAGCCGGACATCAAAAGCAGAGACTTTCCCAGGATGGCATGGCGGCGATTACCCTGATCATCTTTTAAGCCGGCCAAAACCGGAAACATCACCAACGGAACAGAGCCGCCGATAAAGTAAATTATCCGACCGATAGTGAGCAAGGCGCCATACAATCCGGCTTCTTCCGGACTAAAAAAGGATTTGACGAACAGCATATCGAAGTTATAAAAAAATTGGTAAAGAGCCGTAAACCATAATACTAATAAAGCATAACGCCACATTATCCGGAGTGAAGGTTTATAATCGGCGGACGCCGGAGTTAATTTTAATTTTTTAATTTGCCAAAAAATAATTAAAAAGGCGGCCAGGCCGGCGAGAGCCAAAGAATATGAGGCGCCTAGAAGTCCCCAAGGAAAAATTGCTACAAAGACGACAGTCAGCAACAAACGACTGGCGGCATCAAGCAAGCTGCTCAGAGATAAAGCGGAAAAAACCTGCAAACCGGTTAGAGTCGCGCGATTAACGATTAAGGGAAAAACATAAAGCAAGCTCAAAGAAGAAATAATTAAAACTGCCGGTTCACTGATTTTCAACAAACTATTCAAAGGGCTGGAAAAAATAACAATTAAAACGAAAGCGGTCAAACCGACAAAAAACAATCTAAAAGAAGCCCGACGACGCAAGGCATCAATTTCTTCCGGGTGTTCGGCGGCCAAGGAGGATATTTTTTTAGTCAAAGTCGTAGAAACTACAGTGCTAATAACGCCAACTATCGTCATAAAAGATAAAATCGCCTGGAAATCACCATATTCGGCAATGGCCAGATGGCGAGTCAAAATCGGATGGACCAGATAATTAAAAACTGAACCAATAAAACTGACCGCCGTCAGCCAAAAGGTTCCCCGCACAAACTTATCACTCAATAATTGTTTAAGGTTTAATTTCATAAACCAGTAATGTCGGCGTTTCTAAAAGAGGCCGAATATAGGATAAATTATTAATCCAAAGATAAGAACGGAAATCCAGTTCTTTCGCTAAAATAATATAACGAATAGGTGTTACCGACAAAACCGGAGAACCGCTCTTCCCTTGCGCCGCGAGCCAGGCGGAAACGGCCGCGCCGTCAACGCTCCGGCTATTATCATAGATTCCGCCCCACTCCATATTCGTTCCGCTTAAAACCGGACAACTAAAAAAAGTCGAAGCGGGATTAGCGATTATCTTCCCGACCCAATTAAAACTCATATACATATGCCAGGGTAAAAATAAAATTCTATCATTACAACCATAAGACTGAGCGGAACGATTAAGAAGTAATTGATTTACAGAGTACCAGTCTTGCGGATAAGGCGTGGGCACGGCCTGGCGGTTAAAACTCCAGAACAAAGACGGCGCCGCCATAATTATAACGGCCGAAAAAATAAACGCACTGACCGGAATATTTTTAGAAATAAGCTTACTGTCTTTTAAACGGCGAGTGCCAAGAGTCAAATAAAATAAATAAATCGGGATAATGACCGCGACCCATTTTTGCGGCTCGCGCAATCCTTTATATAAAGGCAAGTAATTATATAAAAATATCGTCAAGCCGCCGGTCAACGGAGATTTAATGCCTACGGCGAGATAAACCGCTAAACTAAAAATTACTAATAGGACGGCACTCATAATTTTTTCCCGCCGGCTCCGACGCCTAAAACTTAAATAAACTCCATAAAAAATTACGGGCGCCAGAAAAATAAAACTGAATTGCCAATTCGGCGCGGTCGTCAAATCAAAATAACGAAATTGATCTTTCCCCCAAAAACCGCTCATCAAAAGAACGTTAGTAAAAGTTTGAAGCGGAGTTTTGCCGGCCGTCTGGAAAGCAGCCAGATCCTGGGCGGTAATTCCCTGCTGAACGAAAGTAGCCAGAGGCGAAGCTTTAACGGCGATAGCTAACAGCCAATTAGCGTTTATAATTAAAACTATAAGGAAAGAAAAAAACAAAGCGAGCCAGAATTTTTTGCTTTTTCCGCCAGCTTTAATTTCTTGTCGTTTCAAGAATAGCGCGCCTAAAAATAAAATATAAAAAGGAGCGAGCAGAAAAATAAAATGAACAGAAAATAATAAAGCGAGAGCCGTAAAAATTGCCGCCGCATAAAGACTTTTAAAATCTAAATTCCGGTAAACCCGCAGGAGATAAGCGGCCACAAATAATAAACAGCCATAGGAAAGAATGACCCCGAATTGGCCATAAAGCGCCCGGTCATAAACAAAAGGATTAAATAGGGCGAATAAGCTAAGAATAAAGACCAGACCGCGGGCTGGAGCGGCCGGAACAGCCATTTCGACCTCGTCAAATTCTAAAATCGTTTTGGTCAATAAACTACCGCCCAGCAAAATTAAAATAAGGACGCCGCTAATAAATATTTTCTCCAGAAAATCTATGGGAAAAATAAAAGATAAACTTTTAACCAGTAAATTAAATAAAAACCAGGAACCGGTCCAATCAAGGTTAATTTTCGGTCCCCAAACCATATCGGTCATAAATAAATAACCAGGCTTTAAAAACCAGGGAGCGATAATCGCCAAAATAACTAAGGCATAACCCCAAAATGAGGCTGATAAATTTTTAGGTTTTAATTTATTTATTAGGTTCATGTTATTGGTTTATCCGATGTTCTCAGATTCCTCTTTTTTCTTCTTTCTCCTTTTTACAAAATCCCACCCCAAATATCCCAAACATCCCACTAAGGTCGTGCCGGAAATAATTAAACCTAAGTAGAAATAGGATTGGGGTTGGAAGTAAAGAGTTAATTCTAAATTATAAGAGCCATCACTATTTCTCTCACATTTATTTCCGACACAAATTTGCGCCAGATCTAAATAAAAAGAATTAAGCGTCGCATCATTCTTAAAATGGTCGCTGTCGGGGATAAAATAATTTTTATCCAACAAGACAGAAAACCAGTTAATCTTTCCGAGGCGTAATTTCCAATTTGGGTGATAAGCTTCCGAAAAATTTAGGAAGACCGGTTGAGAAATATTATTTAACTTAATTGTATATTTCGTGGGATTCTTAAACTGCCAGTCAATCGCGGTAAAAGATAGATCTTTATAAATAGTTTCCAACTGCTTAGTCAAATACAAATGGGGCCGATAATTTTGATTTTCATAAACGACTAAATCTTTGGTATCGATATTAATTTTATGTAACCATTTTATTTTATTAAGCTGATCGATATACCACTGACGGATATTTATATTTTTATCACCGCCATATTTAATAAAAAAATCATCATCATTAGCCTTGTCTTGCAGAGGAACAATTACATATTTTATGGAAGAAACATTAAATAATTGATTAGAAAAATCTTTTCTTAATACATCCAAAATTTGTTCCTGAACCAACCATTTATTACTATGCCCTTGATAATCAACAAAATTTTTCCAATCTCCTTGAACTGTGTTTATATCATTAATTTTAGGCTTTTGATTAGTATAGATACCCCAATGGGAATCTCTTGGGATCCACATCGTTCTAAAATATTCTGTTTGGTTTAACACAAAACCCTTCAAGACAAAATAATCTTGAGGAATATGTTTAGAAATAAACATAGTTCTTACCTCACCTGTTATTAAAGGTTTAACATTAAAGATAGCAATAAAAACTATGACAATTGAAAAAATATAAAATATATATTTATTTAAAATTTTATTTTTATTTTCTTTTAATAAAAGCAGTGTATATGCTAATAATCCTGCGTATCCAATGGCAATAATCAAATAAAATTTATAAGATTCCCTAAATAAGTTAAAGCCGGGGAAATTATTATACAGCCATAAATAAGTACCGGGTAGCGGTTCTGCAGACTGTTTGGTTAAAAATATTCCAATTAAAGAGATTAATCCGAATAATAAAATTTCTTTTTTGTATTTGCTATCTTTTTTAAATAAAAAACCACAAAAAACAATTATCGGAAGAAACCAAAAATACCAAATTACTGGTTGTTTTACAAATTGATTATTAGGAAGGCCACCGGTCCAAAGAGATTCAGAAAGTGTAAAAGAATTTCTTAAATCATGTAAAAAATTCCCAAAGAGACCCCTGTTAGCCACTTCTTGAATATTAGTAACAAATCCACCAAAAAAAACAGGTAAAAGCCAAAATAAATTCAAAAAAATAAATAAAATTATTGGTAAAAACACCATCTTAAAATATTTTTTTATTTCTTTAAGATGAAAAAATAGAAAATAGAAAAATAGTATAAAACATATTATGTACATTATCCTTATTTCATAACATATCCCGACAAAAAATATTAGAATAAAAATTAACCAATTTACGAATTTGTTTTTTTTTAATGCGTCAACAAAACAATAAAATATTAAAGGTGCTAATGCATAAACGAAAGCGATTGGCATATGTGCTGTTTGTCGAAGTAAGAAATGCGTTGTCGTTCCATAAAATAAGGCCGTGATGAAAGAAATAAATTCATTTTTTGTTAATTTTTTAAACAAAATATAGGGAGAAATAAACCCCAAAATAGCAATCGGTATCAAAAAGGTTATTTTAGTCGAGAAATCATAAGAAAAACACAGATTAGTAATCAATGACCAGATTGAATTGAAAAAATTAAAAGGTATCTGAATATTTACTGAACCAAGATTAAAGAAATTAATCCACGCACCATAAGAGTTATATAGCTGCTTAACAGCTTCGTCTGGCCAATAAGTCCAATCGGAAGAATTTAAAATAGAAAACGGATTAAACCACTGCAAATGGCTAACGAAAGCAATTATGATTAAGAATAGTAAATATTTATATTTTTTAAGAAATATAATCATTTTATTTTTCTTCCAATTATGATTATATTAGTAGCAAGAAGGTATTTTAAAAATGGAATTATTTTTATAATTGAACCAAGGATTGAAGCACCTTCCAAAACTTTAACTGCCAATAAATTGTTATTAGAAACCAACAATTTGGCACTCTTGAATGTATATAAATGCAAATGAGTCTTATCCATTATTCCAGTCTCTGTGTAATCAAATTTTCCAAACAATAAATTAAGTCTAATTTGCCAATTAGCTATGTTTGGCAAAGATATTATTACTTTTCCGTTATCCTCCAAGTAATTTTTAACAAAAAAATCGAGTACCTCGCCGGGCTCTAAAACATGTTCCAATACGTCCGCCAGGATTATTATATCAAATTTAATATTCCAAGGTAATTTTCGCAAATTATCCAGATTATAAAATAGCACTTCTTTATAATATCCCCTGGCTTCTTTGAGAACCTCATTTGAATAATCAATCCCATAGTATATATTATTTTTGTCAAATTTCCCGTAATACCCATCATTACATCCAATATCAAGAACGGTATTTCCACAACCAAGTTCTCTAAATATTATATTTTTTGTTGAATAGAAATGGTTGTTAGGAATATTTTTTGTTTTATATTTATTCATATTATCTTATTATTTTTAGAAAAATATCCAATAAGATGGACTAATTTACCCGATCCAATATACATTTTCCTCATTATTTGTAAATCAGACTTAAGCCTATTTTCTTGTACCCATTTTCTTTTTTTGAAAATCTTTTTAATATTCTTTATATTAAACCACCATCCTTGAATATAAGACAATGAAATCTTTGGTTTAAATATCAAAAGAAAAAATAATATTTCAATAATATTTTGAATGAAATAGATCGGTAATATCCATAATAAGTTATAAAATTTATAATTTTTAAAAAGCATTTGTAGAGTGTTTTGGTTTCGCCATAAAAATACAAGATATTTAATTCCCTGTCCGGAAGAACCGGCACCACTATGATTGACATATATATTTTTCACGACCCCAAATTTTTTATTAAGCAAATTAAGTCGCCAAAACCAGTCTGTTTCCTCAGAATACATAAAAAAATTATTATCTAGCCCACAAGTACTTAGATAAAAACTTTTTTTAAAAAATAAACAAATTCCCTGAAGGTAAAAACTTTTTTTATTATTGTTATTAAAATATGTATGCCCAAAGATATCAATTGTTCTAAAGATTGAATTGTTTAAATATTGACCATTGTAATCGACCTCAACAGGTGAAAGTACGTTTAAATCATTTATTTCAAACTCATCTTTTATTTTTTCTAAAAAATTTCCGTCCAACCAAGTATCTGAATTCAAAAGAAGAATATAATCTCCTTTAGAATTATTAATTCCGAGATTGTTACCCCCCGCAAATCCTAAATTTTTATCACTTTTTATGATTCTTATAGCAGGGTAATTTTCCTCAACAAATTTTATGCTGTCATCTTCAGAATTATTATCAACAAAAATAATCTCAAAATCTTTATATGTTTGATTATATAAAGAATCAAGACATTTATTCAACCATTTCTTACCATTATAATTTACCAGTATGATTGAAATCGTTCCAATTATATTGCCATTAAACACATTAGAACCATCACTTGTTAGTGAAATAAAATTACTTCTTCCTAAAATAGATTTAGGTAATAAATAATTGATTATATTAATTAACTTTAAAACAAATCTATTTTTTATTTTTTTATAAAAAGTGGCTGGTATCGAAAATTCAACTTCGAAATTATTGATTAAAAAATTACTAGCCCTTAACATTTTAGTAATCTCGGATTTGCTAAGTAAATTAATCCTATTAGCATATTCGCTTAATTTACCAAATAATTTAATTTTCTTAATCAACCTGTAAATAAAATTAAAATATGGAAGCTCAACAATAGATTTTCCTCCGAATTTTAAGACACGAGAAATCTCTTGAAAAACTTTTTTCTGATCAGTTGCGTATTTAATAGCACGAATACTTATAATTAAATCAAAAAAACTATCTTCATAAGGTAAATTCTGCATATCTCCCACTGCCACATGTAATCGAGGTTCATCTCTAAATTTTTGTTCAAGATCTTTTATCATTCCTTTTGATAGATCACAAGCAAATACTTCGGAATTTGGGAAATAGTCAAGCATTAATTCACTCCAACGACCTCCACCCGGACCAATATCAAGAATATTAATATAAGAATTTTTATCAACATCTTTTAAGTATTTTTCAACTATCCCTTTTTCTTTTTTATCTACATATCTTGCGCCAAGCGTATTCTCAAAAAAATCTTTTTGATATGTTCCGGCTTCATTTTCAAAAATACTTATATTTTTTAAACGGGCAATAATCTTTTTATCTTCATTAGAAATATTTAATGCCCCTATATACAAAAATACTAAATCGACCATTTTTATAAAAATAAGAGAAAGTCCAACTGCGGGTCTTTTGAATATTATTTTAAATTTTTGTATATAAGGATCAATTCTTTTGAATGGCCTAAGTTGGTTGGATGTTGGATGTAAAAAGTTGAATAAAGGCATTTTTTTACCTCTATCATACATATGTGACCAACGACTTATTAAAGATGATTGTCTGTTTTCACTTGAAATATAAATAATAGCTTTCGTTGTTCCGTAAGATATTCCCATTTCTACTAACTTTATTTTCATATCTCCTTCATCTATAGGGTCCAGCCTCACATCAATTTTCCCAAATTGATTAAAAATATCTTTCTTTACAAAGCGTGGCGAAACTATATAAATATCATAAGAAGCAACAAATTTTTCTAAAATTCTTATTTTATTATAAAAGCTACGTAATCTTTCTTCTGTTTCTGGGATAACTACTGCTTTATAATTTTCCTTTGAAGCCAAATCTATACACTCTAAAATAACATCTTTCGAAAGCCTCATGTCGTCATCTATATGCAATAAGTAATCTCCGTGTGAATTTTCCGCCCCCTTGTTACGGGAAGCATTTTTCCCCTGATCACAATAGATCAAATTAAAATTATATTTTTTAGACAATAGATTAAATTCAGCATCCTCTTTGGGTATAACAACAATTACCTCAATAAGATTGTAACTTTGCTTTTTTATAGATTCCAAACATTCCTCAAGTTTTTTTGAGGAATTTATCGTCGGTATGATTACTGAAACTAAAAAATTATCGTTCATTTAGTAAAATTAAGACATCTTTTATAGTTATTTTATCTATGCCACCTTCGGCACCAACAGGAACAGTCCTTTTTAAATCATATCGATACCATGGTTTAAAATTATCAGGTCTTATAACTGTTAACAGATTACTGTCAAATGGCGCACTCCAAACTGGATTAGTTGACGCTTCTAGCATGATTGTTTTTTTTCCCAATGCAACCGCTAAATGAGAAAATCCATTCTCATTGCAAATTAGTAAATTAATATAATTTAGTATTCCTAAAGATTGACCAAAATTAGTTCCCGTAACTAATTTACAATCTATATTATCATTAATAAGCATATTTAATTCTTGCCCAAGCTCTTTTTCATCTGACCCCGCAAAAATTAAAATCCTACTTTTTTTATCTTTAATTAAAAATTTAGCCACCGCAGCATAGCGTTCAATTGGCCAACGTCTTAATAAGGCGGCTGGAGAGTTAGTTGAACCAGGATGAATGGCTATTATTTTTTCATTTTCCCAACTCAGCTGTTTTATATAATCTTTTCCAAAATCAATATCTTTTTGATTTAATTTTAAGACATAATGTAAATCTTCTTTTTTGAATCTGTCTTGCCAGTTTATACCCAAAGGTTTTAAAAGATTTAAATTATTAATAACATTATGATCGCTTTCATCAACTTCAACTAAGTCAGTATTTAAAAAATGAAATTCTCTATAAAAACCTTTATTAAATTTATGGGCGATTCTTTTTTTAGCACCGACTAGCCAATGAACAAAATTATATTCTCTGCGGTAACAAGGAAAAGCTAAAATTGAAATGTTGTATTTTTCTTTTCGTAAACTTAAAAGCTGCTTAAAACCTTGCCATTTGTTGCCAGAATATAATGACAATCTATAAATTTTGTTTATTTTTTCATTATGGTTAAAAACATATTCCACGCCGGAAAACATGCAGGCAACATCAACCTCGGCTTCCGGAAAATTTTTTTTCAATAACTTAATCATCGGCGTCGCCATGAGCGCATCGCCTATTCCTGGCAGACAAAAAATTAGAATTCTCATATGTTATTTCTAAAACACTCCATTGTCTTATCTATATAATTTATCTAATTATTAAACCACTTTTGCTAAGATTAATCAAATAAACAAAGGCAAATTTATAAAAATAAAGAAATTCTTTATTTTTTGTTTATACATCAGGATAAGGTCATATTTTAATTTTTCCTTTTTCTAATAATATAAAGCGGACGTCTCAAGACCTCGGCATGAATATGGGCGATATACAGAGCGACTAAACCGAGCGAAGCTAAAACTATGCCGATCAGGAAAGTGGTTAAAAAGGCCAATTGCGCCGGTCCGGAAAAACTGTTGGCATACGGCCAGTCAAAAAAATATTTTCCCAGAAAAATATATAGTCCGAATGGACCGTCGGTAAAAATAATAAAAATACCTAAATAACCGGCTAATTTTAAAGGTAGCAGGCTCAAAGAAACGAAACTGTTCATCGCCAAGCCTATTAATTTTCCTAAATTATAGCCGGCCTGGCCGTCAGCCCGTTCGTTCGCCTCAAAAAAAATATGTTCCCGCTTGAAGCCCAGCCAATCAATTAACGCTCTCGTCATGCGATTATGCTCTTGCAAGCCGTTAAAAGCGTCGATAACTTCCCGATCTACCAGTCTAAAATCGGTTTCGTTCGGACGCATCTCTAATTTAGAAATTCCGCCGATAATCTTATAAAACAAAAAAGAACCGCAACGCTTAATCAGTCCGCAGTTCTTGTTCTTTTTTCTGACTCCGATAATAACCTCGTTTCCCTCCGTCCATTTCTTGATAAATTCCGGAATAAGTTCTAACGGGTGCTGAAAATCCGCATCAATCATCAAGGCCGCCTCGCCGCGTGCCTCCTTCAGGCCGGCCGAAAGCGCCGCTTCTTTTCCGAAATTACGGGAAAATTCTAAAATTTTCAGGCTTATTCCTTCGCTCTGATTTTCCCGGCTAAGTTTTATCAATTCGAACTGAGAATTGTCGCTGCTCCCGTCGTTAATGAAAATAATTTCCCAGGAATAATTTCCCGATATACCGATTAAAATTTTTTTTAGAGCAACAAAAAATCCGGGGATGTTAGAAGTCTCGTTATAAATTGGTATAACTATAGAAATCAAAGTCTTTGTGTCCATGAGTCTGAAAAGTACATTAAACTAAATTACTCTAAATATTAAACCATTTTATAGGCACAAAGTCAAACAAAAAGGAAAAATCCGCCGTCCGCCGATAGTCGGAGGCGGGATAATCATGATGAAACTTGAGGTTGAGCTGGAAACGGGATTAACGGCCAGTGAACGCCGATAATACTCCGGCTGATTATCAAAAAGCCCGCTTTCGGCGGACTTTTAATTTATCTCTCTTACTATTAATTTAATCTGTTCTTAGATTTTTTTTCTCGCCATTTTATTTAACCGAGCCTTTTCTTCTAACTCGGCCACAATCGCCGGATTAGGGTGATAAAGGTAGGACGGATCATCTACGTCTTTTCCTTCAGAATTAATATCTTCTTCATTCTTCTCTCTTTTTTTCATTTTCTCGTCTTCCTTTATTATCTTCAGAGAAGTCGGCGGCACCGGCACATTTTTGTCAAAATCCAATTCATACTGATCATTGCCCGGTTTTTTTTCCGGAATATTATTTCCCTTAAATTTTTCAAACTTCGGTTCAGGCATATTAATTTTTTTTATTTCTAAAAAATAAGTATAAAGAAAATTAAACCGATTATTCCGCCGCCGCCAGACCGATATCAATTTTTCTTAAATTAACATCGCTAATGCCTAAACTCAGCGTTCGGAAAATGTTCATTAAATTAGACTGTAAAATATCATGGCGATACCCGTCGATATCGATATAACTTATCTGGCCGCCTTTCTCGACTCGTAACAACAAAAATCCTTTTAGACGATTACGCAAAGCCGCATTCCCTTTCTGACCGCTTTCTTTGGTCGGAATAAGATTAAGATTAGCTTCGGTTATCCCCAGCGCCAAAGTTCTAAAAGTACTCAGAGCGTTGTCCTGGCTGATATAATAGCGTTTATTGTCTTTCGGACTGACATACCAGATATAACCTTTCGTTTCGACTTGCAGCAGTAAGCGTCCGGCCAGTTTTAGCGCCAATTTAGGATCAAGAGTATTCCCGGACAGTTTTTTCTCCTGATCGATAACGTCGGCGGCCGTAAACTTAACGCGAACGACGTTCGCGTTTACGGAAACACTGTATTGACCGTCGGCGTCTTTAGCGGCCAATTCAAAACTATTTGTTCCTAAAAATAAAGCCACGGTATAAGACCAGGTTTCTAAATCATTGGCCGCGACCGCTTCCTGTCCGTTTATTAAAACACTCGCTCCCGCCGGTTTAATTCCGCTCATAACCAGACTCGCCGCCGTGGTCGTGCTTAAAGAGGAGGTGATGGTTGGCGCGGCCAATTCATTATTACGACGAATATAAACGGACAAACGATCGCTTTGCTGGGAAGAAATATCCTGATAATAAATCGAAAAACTATTATCGCCGAGACCTAGATTTATCCGATAGGACCAATTTGAAGCGTTGCGATCGCTAGCCACTACCCGACCATCTATAAAAACGACCGAACCGACCGGTTTAACACCCGATAACTCCATCGATGACGCAATAGTTGTAGTGCTATAATCACTAAGAATCGGCGCCACCGTTATCGCCAAGCTATTTTCCGCCGTTAAGAAAGGTTTAAAAACGACTTGATAAATTAGAGTATCGGTCGATGAAGCTGCGGCGGTTTTTAAAAAGGTAGCGTCAATCTGAGCTTCATTCGTCGTGCCCCAATAATTATTAGCCGCTTCTAAACCATAAACGGTATTTTTCAAATTATAATTTTTATTGTTATAAATATTATTTAAGCGAAATACATTCGGGCGAGCGGCCAAGCGCAAACCATAATTAAAATTATTCTTAACCGTATTCTGCATCATAATCAGATCGGACGAAGCGCTATCGAGCCCGATTTCATTATTGCTAATATTATTTTTTTCAATCACATTGGCGCGGCTGGCGGCCGCTGCTAAAATACCGGCGGCAGAATTATATTTTAACGTATTATCTAAAATTACATTATTATCACCGTTAACGATATTTATGCCGACCGTATTGCTATTAAAGGCGTTAGCTTCAATTACCGCCGTCGCTACCGCTTGGCCGACATAAGAATAATTGGCCGGAGTCACGATATATTTTTGTCCGTTATTACGGTTAATAACAATGCCCGTTGTATTCTCGGTAAAAATATTATTTTTAACATACATCGGCACCACCACTCCGATATTAGGATTGGAGGCTGAGGAATCCATCGTCGCCCCGCCGAGCGAGCCTTTATTACCGACTATTTGCAGGCCGATATTATTATTCGTTATCTGATTATCACTAATATAAGGACTGGCGTCATCGCATTTTATTCCTTGGCCATATTTTATTATTGTATGGGTAATTATACTGCCGGAAACATATTGGCCGTCCTTAACCGTAGCATCGACGGAATCAGGAGTAAATTCCAGTCCATTCCAGGCGCCGGTACTCGAAGCGGTTGGCGCTAAAGTCATCGTAACCGGATTTTCCGCGGTTCCTAAAACTTGGAGTTCGCCGTTAATTAAAATTTTTGCTCCCGGATTAAAACGAACTTCTGTCCCGGCCTCAATTTTCAAAACCGCACCCTTAGTTACCTCAATTGTTCCGGTCACGACATAAGGACTATTCTCCGTCGTCCAGATCGGGTTAGTAATACTGCTGGAAACCGCTGTCCCGCTGGCCAAGCTCGGCCAAGGTAAAAATAAAAATAACGCTAAAAATAAAAACTTTCCCGCTTTTTGGCTTAACATAAAATTTATAAAATTAATTTATTGTTGATTATATTATAGCATAATCATCTTTTGTTCACAAAGTCCGGCCGTCATTTAGCTGCGTTGTCTCCGGCTAAATATCCGGTCGTCCAGGCAATCTGTAAGTTATAGCCGCCGGTCGGACCGTCTAAATTTAAAACTTCCCCGGCCAAATATAAATTAGAGATAATTTTAGAAACCATAGTTTTCGGATCAACTTCCTTTAAATCGACCCCGCCAACGGTAATCATCGCCTCATTAAATCCACCCAGGCTCATGATTTGTAAATTAAATTCTTTAAAAAAACTTACTAAGGCTTTCCGCTCCAAACGAGTCAAGCCGTTGCCTTTTTTAGCCGGATTAATTTTAGTCTGCGTTAAAGCAAAAATTACTAGTCTGGCCGGATAAAGTTTACTTAAAATATTTTTTATAGCCATTTGCTTATTTTCGACCAGTAGCCTTTGAATTTTTCTATCTAAATCTTCCGTGGTCTCATCGGGAGAAAAATCTATTTTAATTTTTAAGTTGCCGATTCCCTGACGCGCAATAATCCGGCTTAAATTTAAAGCCGCCGGACCGCTCAGACCGCGGCTGGTAAAAATAAAATCACCGGCTTCGGCGCTAATTTTTTTAATATCCAGATATAGTTTTATCTGCGCCCCGCTTAAACTTAGTCCCTCTAATTCTTTAACATTCTCTTTAACTTTTATTAAACATAGTCCAGCCTGCGGATTGACGACTTTATGACCAAGTTCACTAAGCCAAGTATAGGCATCGCCACTCGACCCCGAAAGCGGATAAGATTTACCGCCGGCGGCGATTATAAAATTAGTCGCCGTAATTTCCGTCTGATCCGCTAAGACAACTTTAATAATTCTATTACGCTCTTTAATTATTTTTACCACCGGAGATTTAGTTTTTATCTTAGTACCGTTGCTTTTAACGTAATCAGTTAAAACCTTTAAAATCTCGCTCGCCTGATTACTCTGCGGAAATATCCGACCTCCGTCCTCTAACCGAGTTCTGACGCCGCGTTCTTCTAGGAATTTAATAATTTCAGTGGGACCGAATCGACTTAAGCCGGCCAGTAGCCAAGAGCCGTTAACGCCATAAGCCTCGGCCAGTAAACGCGTCGGAGAATTATTGGTAAAATTACAACGCCCGCCACCCGTCATTAATAATTTAATTCCTAATTTTTGATTTTTTTCCAATAGCAAAACTCGCGCGTCGAGCTCTGCTGCTCGTCCCGCCGCCATTAATCCGGCCGGTCCGCCGCCAATAACTACCACGTCGTATCTTGTCATTTAATGATTATACCATATTTTAATCCTAATAATTTTGTCTTTATTTTACTATTGACATTACAATATTTATATGCTATTTTCTTAATACAATTACACCATATTTTCACAACACAAAAAACAGAGGTTCTTATGTTGCTCTTTATCAATTGGCTCACCGAACAAATGAACGCCGTATCGGCGTTAGATCAGATTGAGTTTGCACCCGAGGATGCGAACCAACATAAAACAAAAAAAATCCGACTTATGAATTTGGAGGAAAAAAAATTGTATATTGTCGTAACAAAATTGTGCCGAGAATTTGACAAACTCGTAAAGGAACGGGAAAAACTTCCTATCGATCAAGAAAATCGTCCCTGCAATTGCAGCGATTTATGCGAAGAAATTAACAGTTTGGAGACATACATTGGCGTCGCCAGTTCCATATTGACGACATCGGTGAGAATGTCGTTTAAAGACAATGAGGATGGTTCTCACCATATAAGAATGACCGCGCGAAATGGAGAATATTGGCTAGAAGAGATCGAAAGATCTAGTTACGAAAGAGCACTGGAAGAATTTACTAATCTCTTTAAAACTACTACCAGCCAAAAAACTAAAGATCCGGAGTGACGGTACAAAATCTTAAGGCAGCTAATGAACCAGCTGCCTTTTTTATTTTCAGCGGACGGATATATAACCGCCCGGAACGCCTTTTTTGGATAAGACAATCTGCCAGAGTTGATTTTTTCTAGCCCGAAAAGAGCCCGCGCAGGAAAGCAAATAATATTTCCATAGACGATAAAACCGCTCGCCATATTTCTCTTTCAAAGTCGGCCAACTTTTTTCAAAATTCCGGTACCAAGCCATTAAAGTCTGATCGTAATAAAAACCAAAATTATGCAAATCCTCAACGACAAAAATTTTTTCCGCTGCTCTGGCTAGCTGTTTAATGGAGGGCAGCATCGAATTAGTAAAAATATACTTCTCTATCCAAGGTTCTGTGCTCTTCACCGACTTATTGCCGCCGATAGTATGTAAAAGAAATAAACCCTCATCTTTTAGATGCTTGGCGGCCACCTCCATATAAGTGCGGTAATTCTTATAGCCGACGTGCTCAATCATGCCGACGGAAACAATATGATCATAAAGACCGTCAATTTTCCGATAATCCTGCAAAATAAAATTAACGTCCAAACCGGCGCAGAATTTTTTACCCAAGGCTACTTGCTCCTTAGAAACAGTTATCACGTCGACGTGAACACCGTATTTTTCAGCCGCATATTTAGCAAAACTGCCCCAGCCGCCGCCGATGTCTAAAACTTTATTGCCCGGCTGTAAATTCAGTTTGCGACAAATTAAGTCTAATTTCGCTTCTTGCGCCTGATCAAGGTTTTCAGTTTTCTCAGACCAGTAAGCGCAGCTATAAGCCATGGTTGAGCCGAGCATGGCCGTATATAAATCATTGCCGATATCGTAATGTTTCCGGCCGACCTCAAAGGCTTTCTTTTTTCTCTGTTGATTGAACAATAAATTTTTTAAAATAAAAAAAGAGGTTTTAAAATCCAGTTTAATTTTAGATTCTAAATCCGCTTTGATGACTCGATAAAAAAAATCGTCTAAAGATTGCGCATCCCACCAACCGTCCATATAGGCTTCACCCAAACCTAGCGTGCCGCGGCTCAAAACCGCCCCATAAAAACGATCGTCATGAACCTGAATGTCGCCGGGACGGCCGCCATTAATAGTTATTTCGACGAAAGCCAATAATTTTTGAATAAAATCTTTATTTTTATCAGTAGCTGACATAATAAATTTCTTTTCTCGTCTCCATATTTTTCAATAAAAAACGATTTGTGCGTCTAAAAGATTTTAAAAACCGGGATTATTTCCTTTGAAAACCAGGTCAAAAACAGTTAAAAAGAAAATTACGGTAACTATAATACCGGCGATAAACCCGGATAAAGACGAGGCTAAAACTTTGCCTATTTTCCATTTAAAAGTCTTGGTATCATGGGAAACAAAATTACTAATGACTTCTTCCTCGATTGATTCGTTAGATAATTTTTCCATAAGTAATTAAAATTCTCATTTTTTCATAAATACGAAAAATAGAGAATTATTTTTTATTTTAACGTCTGTCTATATTTTAGCACCTTTCGGTGATTACCTCAATAAAGAGAACAAACTTATTTATAAACTGGCCTGAAAGTGTCGGCCAAGTCGGTCAAGGCGTCCTCTCGATCTTCTATTTTTTCATTTTCATCAATTAATTTATCAAAGGGTTTCCGGCATTGTTCAACTTTAATTTTTTCTTCTTCCACCCTTTTTTTGGCTATTAATAATTTTTCGCTAATAACAGCTTCCTCTTTTTTTAATGTTTTCAATTGCTCTTGGAATTTAGGGATGTCTTGTTTAATTAAGGCCTGTTCTACCGCGCCAATTAAGGTTGTAAGCTTTTTGTTGTTAATTTCTAAGGAAGAAAGTTCGGATTTTGCCAAATAATATTCTTGATGAGCATCTAAATAATTTTTTTTAGTAAGAAAAAAATCATCGATAACTTTTTGATTTTCCGAAGATTGTCTGCCCCAGCCTTTTAATTTCTTATCAGCCGTATAAAAATCACTATATTTTTTAGCTAATTCATCATAATTAAAAACTTTCTGATAAAAATATTCAAAATAGGACATCTCGGGAGGTATTTCGTCATCATTAAATTTATCAACCTCATGACCGAAACCTAACAAAACAAAATCATTTTCGCCGTTATCTATGCCCAGTTCCGGATTTTTTACAAAATTGGAAAATATTTTACCGTCCGGCATAACTATGTCAATAAAATTCGACTTATCACCTTCCGGATAGTAAACATTGGCGATAATTTCATAAGTATCATTACCAATTTTTACCGAATATTTAATTAATAAATAATTTTCCGCTCGCTTATATATTTGATAATCGAGTACTTGGAGCTGATCTTTTAATTTATAAATATTTTTTACGTCCGATCCGTTTAAAAATGCTTCGACATCTTTAACCTTTTCCTGTAATTTGATACTGACCTCATAAGGCGTCGTTTCCGCCATTATTTTATCTAATCGATTGCAGATATCGACGATATTCCAATAATACGCTTTAGCATTTTCAGTCTCTACTTTGCTATTTTCTGATTCGGATGCGATAGCTAAACTGATTTCCGTATTAGATGGTAGTTGGAAACCTTCGGTTTCAGCCGTCAGAGACGGGGCGCCTAGCGACCAAGCGGTTAAAAACATCAAAAATTTCGACTTAGCGGATTTCGGCAAATTTTTCAAAACAAAATCTATCGCCTCATTGCTTTTTTCTTTAGTGTCGATCAATAAACTATGCAAAGAATTTTTAAGCTGTTCGATATTATTTTGTTTTTCTCCAGATTCTTTCGGAACAATAATCTTTCCTTCGGAGGCTTTCACTGTCTGATTATTTTTACAAATTTCAAAATTAGGCATAGCATTTTAATTACGATTTAATTCCGGTCGACCGAATATGATTTTTAGAAAAACTTAGGTAATCGGAAAATTGTTTCTTAATTTCAAGCGGCAAATTTTTTCCGAAGGATTCAATGAAATTACTTAACTTAATTTGATCATCACCCAAATCGTTAATTATTTGACTAAAATTTTCAGCGCAATCCAAGGCTTTCCCTTGAATGTTTTTATTTAAATCCATATAAAAATAACCTAAATAATAAGATCTTCTCAATCTTTAATTTTTTCAAATTTAGCCTGCGACCAAGCCTTGACTTCAATTACTTTTTCTTTTTCTTCGTTTATCTTTTTTTCTAAATCTTTTATCGATTGAGTAAGGTTTACAATTTCTTCATTATTTGAATTCATCTGATCTCCTGTTCCAATATATTCTTTATTTTTTTTATCAATTTCTTTCTTAATCTCTTGAAATTTTAAGGAGGCTTCCGAAAAACTTTTCCAGAATGAAACCACTTCTTTTTCCTGCTCTCTTTCGCTGATAATTTCTTGATTTATCTCTTCAATTTTTCCTTTTTTATTGATTATAATTTTTTTATTTTCCAATTCTCGAATATCGCTCCCTTTCTTTTTTATATTGTCACGGATTTTCTCTAAATAAGCGCTGAGAATATCCAGTGTCGGTTTATAACTGGCTAACGAATTTTCATTAATATTAAAATTAAACTTGGCGACCTCCTCCAAGCTTCGTTTAAAATCATCGGTTTGTTTTTGGGCACTTAAGTTTAATTCTGTTTTTTCCTGATCAATCTTCTTAAGATTGTCTTCATAATATTTTATCGCCTGCAAACGCATTTCCAAAGATCTTTTATGACCAGATAAATTATCTTTTAATGAATTAAAATGCTCTTCGAGGCTAGCTCCCAAGCCGCGGGACTTCTGCGCCTTTTCTGCCTGCATTTTATTCATCTCATCCCAAAGCTTATCCTGACCAACTTTTATTTCTTCGCCCTCTTTTCCCATTTTTTCATATCGAGCAACTAAATCTCTAACCGCCGCAACGGTTTCCCGGGATAAATTATTGTTAGAGCTTATTTGATTTATCAAGCGTTCTTCATCGGTTTTATTGCTAATCTCGGATAATAATAATCCTTGCAGGACGTCATAACTATTACGATTATCTCTCAGCTGCTGCTGCCGGTCCGAAGACAATGAACCTACAAAAATATCAAGCACTTTTTTAATCGGGGATCGCTCTTGTTCGGACTTTATTTTTTCTTTGGCGGATAAATTCTTATAGTTATCTATAAACTCCGGACTGGGACCGTAACCGTCTCCGCGAGCGAACCGAGGCGCGCCGTCATAGCCCTCACTGATTCCGATTAAATCACGCTCGGCCCGTTTTTTTTCCAGACTTAACCCTAATTCTTTATATTCCGAGCTTAGAGCTAAAAACTTATTTTCCAATTCCTGAATCCTTTCGGTAACCGGCTCGTTCTCTAAACGAGTTAATTCTTCTTGCTTCTGTTTAACTTCCGTTTTCAATTCTCTCAATTTCTCCTGATTTTCACGCAAAGAGTCCCTGTCTTTATTAACGCTCTCTTTTATATTTTTTAATTTTGCTATATTTTCACCAAAAAACTCTTGTGATTTAGATCGCAATAATTCTACCTTCCCCAACTCTTTCGCTTTAGCTAGCGTGTTTCGTCCGTCCGCTTTAACTTGCTTCCGTTGCTCTAAAGACTCGTTCAGATTAGAATTCGTTTCTTTATGCTTGCTCTGTGAGCCCGTTAATTCGGTAGTAAGAACAGGGAGTTCATTTTTTAGTGCGGCCATCTTAGCCTGTCTCGCCTCTTCTTTACTCTGTTTATCTAAATTTTGTTGCTCGGATTCCTTAGTTTTTTCGTCTTGCAAAAAACTATTGAATTTATCCAGGGATGAGTTGGCCATATGATTTTAATAATTTATATTGATAAATATATTAGACTCTAATTATACTCTGAAAATTTTAAAAAATGAAGGAAATATATGAAGAAGGACCAGAAATTACTCTGACCCCGTATTCTTGTTTATTTAGGTAAGTTCACCCACTGTATCATAGCGGTGACTACATAAAAAACAATTACTCCCGCTAAAAGCAGGAATGCTATATTCCTAGCCTTTAACAAAAATGTCTTCGTTCTGCTCATTTCTTCCATTGCTTTTTTCCTTCATTAATGAACTATTATGATTAATTAAACGTGATTCGACTATAGCATATTATATAATTAATGTCAAGCGATTAAAAAAAGCCGCTTTTTGAACGGCTTTTACTTCTTTATGAATTATTTTACATAATTCCTAGAGTTGAGAAGGCCTGGCTTAGGTCTTCTCTGGTTATCAGCTCCGGAGTAATCACCCGGCGATGACTGTGTCCACGCCAAATTGGTGTTTGTGCCAATCGTCGAACTCCGACTCTTAGATCTTTTGCATTAAAAACACTAACAACGACGAGATTGCTTTGAGGGGCGTTCTCGTCTATCGGAAGATTTTCATCAATTTTAGATAAAAATAAATTCGATATACCGCCCCCTATCAATAAACCGGGATATACCTCGCAAAATTCAATAATTTGTGTCTGCGAAAGCCATTTTTTGCTCCACGGACCAAAAAATGAATTAAAGATATCAAAGTGTGAGCCGTCACTAACAACCTCATTAACCTGAACGAGCGTCGTCGGCGTGGCCACGCCCGGCTTATTTAAACCCAAGTCGACGAATGATGTATCATCCGAATCGAATTGAAATATATTGGACGATTTATAAATCAATCTTTTTCCGTCTAACGCCTTTAACGTCAGACTACGCCCTCCATCGATTAAGCGCATAAGGATGTCTACTTGCTTGTGAACTCTATAATCGTTTTTCATTTTTTGTTCCTTTTCTTTATTGAATAATTTGTTAAAAATACTAATAACTACATTAATATTATATTATATTTTTGTCAAATACTCGGCCAATCTACATTAAAACCTCTCAGGCTGTTCGTTTTAATTCAAAAATCATTAAATTATTAACAATCCACCAAACCACTCCCCTAGCCTTCATTTCTGCCCTCATTTTTTCTGTTCTAAGTTTAAGATAAGAAAAATTTTTATTTTTAAATTTTTCGATCCAATAGTTGTGCGGCTGCTCGTTAATATGACCGATACTTCTCGACCCTTGGCCGGGGACGGCGGCACTAAAAATTATGTTATCCGCCGCTTCGGTGATGGTCTCAATCAAAACGTCCGCATCTTTTTCTCGCAAATGTTCGGCCACTTCTAAACAAAGCGCCAAATCATATTTCTTTTTAAATTTATATTTTTTGGCCAAATCAAAAATAACTAACTTATGTTTGTCTAATAAAAATTCCTCTCCGGCCGCCGGCGATCCGTCGAGACCCAAGAGATTTTTTATTCCTTTCTTATTAAATTCCTTGAGATATATACCGGCTCCGCAACCAATATCAACCAGACTGGCCGGAGTATAATATTTGAGCACCAATGCAGTAAATTCAAAAGCCGAACTCGCCTCGAGTTTTATAGTATTCCGAAAAAATCTATTATCATAAATATGAGTTTCTACGGCCATTTATTTATTATAACCAATCAAATAGCTAAAGTTTAAGAAAGTAGACATTAGTATTTTCTCCGCCACGGCCAAAGAATTAAATAAGAAAACAAAAAATGAATTAAAGAGATTATGAGGGCATAAATATAAACCACGATCAGACCGGCAAAAAAATGTGAAAAATTAACCACATACTCGGTTACTTCCCAATGCAGCCACAAACCTAAAATATTAAGAAATAATAGAAAGCTAAGGATTACAGCTCCGCCCCGCCAAGCGCCCTGGCGATCAGCTTTACTGGGAGCTAAATGAGAGGCGATACAAAAAGAAATGTAAAGAAAAATCCAAAAACTATAACTTTTAAAATTACCGAGAGAAAATAAAGACAACAAAAATTTCTGAATACCGGTCAACACTGAAGAAAACGAATTTAGATTGCCGGCTAATGAATAAAAAATTTCTTGACCCTGAGGAACCAAAACATAAAGCAGTCCGACCAAAAGTAACGGTCCGAAAATTAAAGGAGCCAAACCGATAAAAAAATTACCCAAGTTTTGATAGAAATTCCGAGGATTATAAGAATGATTAACGTGGCCTAATTCTCCGGTATTTACATCGGGCGAAAATAAAACGATATCGGTAATTTTATGCCGAAATAATAAGGCAAAAAAAGCATGGCTGTATTCATGCACCGGCGTCCCTAGCCAGGCTGTCCAAAGTATCCCGCGCCAACCGACCGAATTACTATAATTTTTCTGGGTAGCCGTTTGAATTTTAGATAATATGACTCCAAAGATGAAAAAAACTCCAAATAAATAAATAATCTGGATAATGGCCATTTTAATTACTTGAATAAAAAAATTTTGAATAACCGTTTAATCTTATTTAATTAGTATTTTTTTACCCTCTCCTCTTTGAACTAATTATACCCCAATATACAATTAAACATCAATATTATCTTTAATTATCGCAGCCTTTTAATTATATAAAAATTACAATATTTCATCACTATTGCCTTATTAGAGAAAATATGTTATTGTGTTTTACAGGTCTTTAAAATAAAAAATAATAATTTCAAATTTGAGGTTTCCGTGAACATGAATAAGAAAGCAATCGACAGACAGGCAACAATTAAATCGGGGATCATAATAATCCTGATTATCGTTATTTCAATAATTTTCTCCGGTATATGTACCTATTATAAATGGTAATAACCCCGTCTAAAAAAATTTTTAAGCTTCCAGTATTATTTATACGTGGAAGCTTTTTTATTTAGTCGTCAAGTTAATTTAAGTATTATTTTTCTAATCTATAAAAATCTCGCTCCCTTTATTTTTATTTTGTTCCACTTTGATAAGCAGAGCTAAACCGGCACCGACTAAAACAATCAAGGCGGAAATTTGAAAAACAGTCGAATACGCCAATACTTGAGCCTTTAATATTACCAAAGAAGTAAACTGAGCGATAGTTGCCGGGTCGGTGGTGTGTAAAATACTATTATGAGCAATATTCAAAACATTATTTTCCGTGGCGCTGGACAAAATTGTACCAAAAAATGCAATCCCAAAAGCTCCGGCGATGTTCCTGACTAAAGCCAATATCGATGAGGCAATTCCTACTTCATTTTCCGGAACAATTGATGCAATTAAACTGGTACGCTGCGCCATACCAAAACCCAAACCAAAGGCCATAATACTAAGCGGAATAATTATGTCCCAAACCGTAGATTTGGGATCAAGAAACGAAAATAAAAACAGACCCAAGGACGCCACCGCCGTGCTAATAGCAATAATATATCGCGGTTGTACCTTGCCGGCAAAATGTCCGCCCAAAGGAGAGGAAACCATCATCATAAAGGCCATTGGAATAAATAATAATCCGGTTCTGGTGGCATCTAAACCCAGATAAGTCGAAGCGAATATTGGAATTAAAAATATTCCTCCCATCATTCCCATAAAAACGACAAAATTATTCACCAACGTATTGACAAAGGTGCCGATTTCAAAAAATTTAAAATCAATAATAGGCTCCGAAATGCTTTTCTCAATTCTATAAAAAATAATAAAAAATAATATCATGCAGCCATAGGCCAGAAAACTGTTTAAGGAAAACCAGCCCCAATCTATTCCCCTATCCAAAACCAAGACCAAGGCCGAGAGAGAAATTCCTAAAGTAATCGCTCCCCACCAATCAAAAATAGCTGATTTTTTTTCAGAAACCGATTCTTTAATATAGGCCATGGCCATAACCAAACCGATAACTCCGACCGGTAAATTTATTAAAAAAACCGCGCGCCAACTAAAATTATCAATCAGCGGTCCGCCGATAAGCGGGCCGAACACAGCTGCCGCGGCAAAGGAGGCCGACCATAGACCTAGAGCTTGAGTGCGTTGTTTACCGGCCGGAAATGTGACGGCAATAATGGCCATCGCTGTGGGATAGTCCGCCGAACCGGCAATCGCCTGGATAATTCGAAAAACAATCATGGAACTTAAATTCCAGGATAGTCCGGCCAAAACCGAACCAAAAATAAAAATGACAAAACCTAAAATATAGACCTTTTTTCGTCCGATGGTATCGCCTAATTTTCCCCAAATCGGTACGAATATCGCATTGGCCAAAATATAGGCGGTCGCAATCCAACCGGCCGAAGAAACGGTAATACCGAAATCCTGAATTATTTTGGGCAAAGCCAAGTTAACAATTGTCTGATCTAGACGACCCAAAAACGTTCCGACTATAACCGTTATTAAAACGAGCCATTGATTCGTCGGGGTCATTATTTTTTCTGACATATTTACTTATAAATCCAAGCTTTAGCCGACATCCCGTTAAGAAGTTCCGGGTAATTTCCATATTTAACTTTAATGGAAAAATTTTTCTCGTCTCTTTTGTCGGAAATAGAAAATACCACGGATGATTGGTCTGAAGTTTGGGAAATTTCTTCCACCGTTCCATAAAATTCTTTAGAATCAAAAGCATCAACGGTAAATATTACTCTCTGACCGATATTAACTGAATTTAATCCTTTGTTTTCCGCCACATGAACAATCAAGCGTAAATCTTCCGGATTTATCATGGTAACTATCGGTTCGCCGGGAGAAAATAATTTACCCACTTGGTTATTCAGCTTGACGGCAATACCATCCTGCTTAGCGATAACAAAACCGCCCTGATCAAGTTTGGCCACCGCTTGATTCAGACGAATTTTATCCCCCTCTTTAACTAATATTTTTTGTAGTACGCCCGGCTGCTCGGCGCTAAGAGTTATTAAGGGAGCAAATATCTCGGCTTTATCGCTATAAACCCTCTGACTTATCGTAAACCAATAATAAACGCCGATAATGACTCCTAAAACTAAAAAAATCATTAAAACCTTTTTAATTTTAGCCGGAGTAATTTTTAAACGCGCTAAAAAATTTTGAGGATTTTTTGGCACCTGATTTCCGGCTCCCGTTTCAATTATGACTTTATTGTTTTGATTTTCCATAAAAAATTAAATAGCTTTCTTAATATATTGCTTAACTTTATTCATCTTTTTTTCCAGATGACTGGCAAACTCTTTTAATTTACCCAGCTTAGTAATGGCTACGACGCCATTCTCTAAGCCGAACACGAGTAGCTTGTCCCCTTCTTTCCAAAGCATTTTTTTCCTTGTTTCCATCGGAATCACTACTTGTCCCTTTTTTCCGATCGTAGTCGATCCAAAAAATTTATCAAGATTTTTCATATTTATTATATTAACTTTATCCTACAAGTAGGAAATATGGTCAAACGCATTATATAATTGATTGAAACAATAGTCAATAATAAAAAAGTTCGACATTAGTCGAGTTCGTATTTACTCGGAAGATAGAATAAACCAGCTGGCAAGCAGCAAGGTTATTGAAATAGTTTAAAACGGCTAACAAAACTTATATAAATTAAGGCCAAGACAAAAAATATAACTAAGCCCAGGAGAATTGCCTTAGATGATCCAATCTTAGGCGAAAGGTAGGCCACGGCCAACATATACGGTATCCAAGAAATAATCGTTCCAAACAGAACAAACCAGGCATGCCGACCAACGGATTCGCCGCCCTCGGTTTGACCGATAAAAAAATAAGCTACCAAAGTAAAAACCGGAATTAAAGTAGCCAGTCCTGACAATATTGTCTGATTGTTTTCTTCCAAAACCACGATCAGAGTAGTAAATAATCCGCCCGTTATGAAGTAAAGAATAAGATTAGAAAATTTCATATTTATTATATTATAATTATATTATATCGTTCCAAGGCAACAAACTTCCTATTTAAAATTGCTCGATATTTGGGATATAATTTACATAATAAAAATTGTCTTAATTATACCATGCCTGATCAAAACGCTTAAACTGTATACTGATTCACTTCTCCTTTTTTAATAATAACATATCCAGAAACATCCTCAACCCAGCAGCCAGTATTAAAATACTCTATACCCTCTTTTTTGGAGTGATATATCTGGTGTGTGTGGCCGCAAAAAACATAATCTACTCCAAGATTTTTTCCATATTTTACTGCACCATTTTCGACTCCTAAAGAATTTCTCAACCATCTTTTTCTACCCCCTATAAACTTAACCAATAATTCTGTTTTGTCCACTTTTTTCAAAAAACTATAGAAGGCAAAAGCCAGATAACTAATGACCGCATTATTATTCATAAAACGGTCATATTGATGGCCATGAATCGCTAAAAACTTCTTTCCTCCGTTTTCCCAGATATATTTATTGCAGGTATTAATACCGAGTAAACGTGATATTATATTGGTCGCTCCATCATGGTTACCATGCACCCAGATTACTTCATGATATTTGGAAAGTCGTCGAAAAACAGAAAAAACCTGCCAATGATCCGAATGAAATCTTTGGAAATTTACCCCATCGACAATATCTCCGTTTAAAATTAATTTTTTAAAACGATAAGTATTTAATAACTCTATTATTTTTTGACAGCGAGCAGAATCATCGCCGAGATGCGTATCGGAAATAATTAAGGTATCGACATCAATTTTATTTTTAGCGCTTGCCATATGCTTTTTTATTAATAAGAAAAATAAATTAATTATTTTTCATTTACAACTCTAATAATAAAATAGATGGCCGTTGCTACGAATAATGTCCACCATAACCATATAAACCCTAAGAGCAAATCATAAAAATATAAACCTAATAAAATACCCAGGGACAAAAGGCAAATTTTTATTTTGTCTTTACTTTTTAAACGCAAAAGATAGCAACACAATAGTTAAAGCATTAAGAACCACCAATAGCAACGCCGTTTGCCATTTTGCCGGCAAGGGATTTATTAAAATAAAAACCGTGTAGATTACGGCCACAATCGCCGCACCGATAAAGTTTCCCCTCACCATATTTTTATAATTAGATTAATTATATACACCAACTCTCCAATAATCATATCATTTTTTGCTAAAAAGTTCTACCGTTTTTATATATTGATAAACTTTCTGGCCCAAAGAAATTATTTCTACATTATAAATATGTCGATCAACGGCACAAAAAATATGTTGGCTCGCCCAGAGGAACTGCTTTCGAACTTCAATAGCTAACTATGAAAAAAAAATTAGAGTTGATTAATCAATAGAGGTAGGAGTTGTTTTCTTAAAAAAAGTTTATTGTTTTTAGCGACTCCCTTGTCATTAAAAGACAAGCCTATCGATTTAGAAAGTAATGAATTTGTTTTTTTATCTATAACGACAAAGATGTTATATTCATTTTTTATATCTGCAGCCGTCAAAAATATATATTCCAAATTAAATTTTTCTTTAATTTTTTTCAAAATTTCTTTTATATTTTCAATTTTGTCACCGATTAAGTTCTGCAAATCAAAACCCTCCAATTGAGCAACACCTAGGCCGCCATCGAAAGTTTTAAAATCACCATTAATAACTTCCTCTAAATTGTTTGCTATATACTCCGTTTTGTATTTAAACATATCATCGATCAAATTTGACGGAATAATCACTCCGTAATTATCTTTTAGAGACTTAACTGCCCCTAAATCTCTCTCGCCGGCTATATCTGATTTAAAATTAAGTGTGTTTGAAAAAATAGCACCAAAAAGTAAAAATATGTTATTAGAGTTTATGGGAAATTTAACGTCCCTCATTTTTTCAAAAATTAAAGTAGCTGCAGCTCCAACTAATTCTATTTGAATTTTTGCATTAGGAAATACTTCCTTAGCTTTATGAGTTTCGCGATGGTCAATCACTTCTACTACATCCTTAGCCCGAATTACTTCTGGCATGCCTTTAATATCGCTAGCATCAACAATAATGAATTTATCAAACTCCATTTTTGGGTTAAAAATAAGACCATCTTTAATTAAACATAGGCGCAGGCTACACCGTCTAAATCTGGATTAATTTTTGGAGTTATAAGTATTGTATTCATATAAATTAATTATATCTTATAACAAATATTTTAAAAATAGTGGAATGAATTCGAACTTTTTAGGTCAATAAAATCAATATGTTTGCTAAAATAGTAAAAATATAACAATATTTTCGGACTCGAATCCCCAACTCACAAGATGATAAAATAAAACTAGCACATTGTGCTAGTTTTATTTTTATAGCTCGGAGCTTGTGATATGGTTGGAACGGTTATTTAATAATTATTATATGTTTTGTCCGATCTTCTCTCAATAGTTAAAATGAAATATTGACCATTGTTCTGCTTTTTAAAAATTATTCTTAATTTTCCCCTTCTAACACGAAAAATATCATCGCAATTTTTCAGTTTCTTTAAATCAAGCCCAGACAAAGAACCGTTCTTTATTTTTAAAAGAATGCCCTTTATTATTTTTCTTTCTTTTACTGACAAACTTTTTAACGCTTTAGCGATTTTATCCATAATATTATAAAACAGCTAAAAGTTCATCAATATTAACGCCACCCTTTTTAATTTTAGCGAAGTTAATAACCTCTTCCCAACTACTATCTTCGTCGACGGGGCTTAATTTAAAAAGAGGCTTACTTTGTTTTAAAACAATAAAAGATTTGCCGGCTTTCACTTCAGTGGCATATTTGTCCATATTAAGTCGTAAATCTTTTAGAGCGATTAGACTTTCCATATATTTTTGAATTTAAATGATTAAGGTTAACTATAGTTTAACAAAAGATAACCTTAGTGTCAAGATATATTTTAATATAGATAAATCTTTCTTTAGGACCTTCAATTTTTAAAGAAGATTATGAAAAAACAGGCCTTTTACAACTTTATCTCAAAAAGCCGAAATATTTTAAAGTCGGCTTAATATTGGGAGCCAGATTCTCTCCGTTTAAATTATTCACATCAAACCAGCGCCATTCTTTCGTTTCTTGACCAGGAATTATTTCGCCATTTCTTTTAGCAAGAAAATGGACTAGTACTATGCTAATCATCTTCCCCTCTTTTTCTTTTTCAGTATAAAAGAAATAAGGATCATTGTCCGATATTTCCAGCTCTATTCCCATTTCTTCTTTGGCCTCTCTTTTGGCGGTATCTTTTAAATTGGCGTCATTTTCTTCAATCCGGCCACCGCAAAACTTCCAAAAATTATCTTTCTCGTCTTTGTTTAATAAAACTTTATTATTTTCTACTATAACTGGGCCGGAAGCGATAATTATTTGAGACATAATATTTTATTATTTATTTTAATATTAGCATTACTAGTTCCAAGTTTCAATAATCCCTGCTAAAAACAGCCCTATTTCAGGGCTGTTTTCATAATGCTCGGGGATAGGGATTATCGCGCTCGCTTTTCGCCGGAATGCGAAAAGCTCACTTGTCCTGAGTTGGCGCCGAGCCCTACGCCAGCTCGGGCTCGTCGACGCTCGTCCGCTCGTTCCGGCTTCCGCCGTCTCTCGCGCCTCGCTTCCAACCTGTTCGAATCCCTAAATCTCAAACATGATAAAACAAAAAGGAATACGTTTGTATTCCTTTTTGTTTTATAAGCTCGGGGATAGGGATTCGAACCCCAATAGCCAGGACCAGAACCTGGAGTCCTACCGTTAGACGATCCCCGAATTATTTTTTATTTTGATTTCGATCATTTTTAATCTTCCTTTTTCGGACGCAGCAACGGAAAAATCTGACATTCGCGTACCGATTTATCCATTAAAAAACTAAATAGACGCTCGCTAAATCCAAAACCGCAGGTTGGCGGCATACCATATTCTAAAGCTTCCACAAAATCATAATCATGACTCTGAGCTTCCTCGTCCCCTGCTTCTTTTAGTTTTTGTTGTTCCTTAAATCTTTCCTCCTGATCAAGCGGATTGTTTAACTCGCTATAACCATTACCATTTTCTGAGCCGGCGATAATAATCTGAAATCTTTGAGCAACTGCATCATTCTTCTCATCACGCTTGGCTAAAGGAGAAACGCTTATCGGCGTACCGACTAAAAACCCTGGCCCGGCAATCTGTTTTCGACAGTATTTCCAAAGATTATCTACCGCTCTGGTAATATTAAATCCTTTCTTATCATATTCAACTTTTAATTCTTTCAATTTGCTAACAATTTCTGTTTCGCTGGCGCTTAAAACGTCAATACCGGTCATTTTTTTAACCGTCTCTCGGTAATCATAGATTTCCCATTTTTTACCCAAATCTATCTCAAAATTCTTAATTTTAAATTTAAGAGTACCAAAAGTTTCTTGGGCAATATATTTATACATTTCTTCCGTTAAAACCATGCCCATTTTATAGTCAGCGTAAGCCCAATAAAATTCCATCTGGGTATAATCCTGTAAGTGTTCGGGATCCATGCCCTCATTCCTAAATTGGCGGCCAATTTCAAAGGTTTTTTCAAATCCCGCCACCATTAATTTTTTTTGCCATAACTCACCCGTAGATATTCTTAAATAGACATCAAGGTCTAAAGCGTTGTGATGAGTCTGAAACGGTCTGGCATCCGCGCCGCCGGCCATAGTTTCCAAAACCGGAGTTTCTACTTCCACAAAACCTCTGGCTAATAAAAAATTTCTCGTCGCTTGCCAAAATTTTGCCCGCTTTAAAATCATATCCTTAACATCAGAATTTAAAAGTATGTCTAAATAACGTTTCCGCAAACGCTCTTCTTCGTCTTTTAATCCATACCAAGAATCAGGAATCGGTCTTAAAGTTTTAGTTAACAACTTCCAATTTTTTACCATGACGCTCTTCTCGCCTTTATGTGTTAAAAAAGCTTGGCCGCTGACCGCGATAAAATCGGCAATATCAATAAATTTCAAAAAATTTTTATAGTTCTCGACCCCTAAATCTTTTTTGGAAAAAGCCAGCTGAATTCGACCGGAAGTATCCTCTAAATCTGCAAATGTTAAATTACCATGTTCACGTTTGGATCTTAATCGCCCGACAATATTAAAAACACTTTGATCCGTACTCATGATTTCAAAATCTTTTATAACCGCAGCAATTTCATGGTCACGTTCAACTTTGGCCGGATAAGGATTAATACCCGCTTTAACCAACTCTGATAATTTTTTCAAACGATCTTCATGCTCGCTGATTTCAACTCGCGGCAGAAGGTTGTTAACCGGATTAGATTCAGAATTAACCGACATATAATTAAAAATTAATCTATTTTGATGATTTTATATTTAACTCGGCCATTAGGCGTTTCCACTTCGACCTGGTCGCCCTTGTGTTTATTTAAAAAAGCGACGCCCAGCGGAGATTCGTTGGAAATTTTACCGCTCGCCGGATCAGCTTCGTTAAAACTAACAATTACATAATTCTTTTCACCGTTGCTGGACTTAACCGTAACCCTCGATCCCATATTTACCTCTTCATGGGAATTAGAACCTTGAACCACGGTAACATTTTTTAAGATATTAATTAACTCTAAAGCTCGACCCTCGTTAAGCGCTTGAGCATCTTTAGCTTCACTATACTCGGCGTTCTCGCTTAAATCGCCGAGTTCTTTGGCGCGCTCGATTCTTTCCGCAATTTCTTTACGTCTAACAGTCGAGAGTAAATTTAACTCATCTTTTAATTTATCATAGCCCTCTTGAGAAATAATTTGTTCATTCATAGTTTTAGACTTAAATATTCAAGATTAATAGGTTTAATATACTCTATTTGGCCAAATTAGACAAGAGCTAATAACTAAAAAACCGATGCCTAGCGGATGGTTGAGATAAGGAGTAAAAGTATGGGTTAGGGCTAAAAACAAAATTCCTGCCGGCAAAGCGTAAAATAAATAATTATTGGTTTTAGCGGCCAAACGCAAACTATCCCTAATCAGTAAACCTAAGAATAATAAATAGACGGCCAAACCGGCTAAACCAATTTTTAACCAAAGACTTAAATATCCCCACTCAAAAGAGGAGGTTGTATATTGACCGCTAGGATTGCGTTGTAATATTCGGGGATCACGAGATACGTAAGTGACGACAGAACCGAAGCCTTGACCGAAAATCGGTTCACGTAAAACGGCTTGGGTTAGAATTGGCAACAATGACCAGCGCGAAGCCACGGCGGCGTCGTTACCACTGCCGGTGCGCGCTAAAAAGCTTTGACTAAAATCGGTAGACTTCACCTGCCAGTACGGCCAAGCAGCCACTAAATAAATCAAGGCGATACTTAAAGCTCCGGCCGATAAAACCCAAACTCCGGCGGTCAGCATTTTTTTAAAACCACGGCGGCGCCAAATTAAAATAAAACTAAAAATTAACGTCCCAAGCAGACCAACCCAAAAACTGCGAGAAAAACTTAATAAGATTGTGCTTAAAAAAGCGGCGGCGGCCACTAACATAAATAAGTTTTGTCGTTTAAAAAATTCACCAAATTTGAAATTAGCGGCTTTAAACCAAAAAAATAGAAAGAAGGCAATGGCGGAAAAACTTTGACCCTGAATAAAAATTCGCGGCCAACCGGTGATGGTCGGCGTAACCTCTCCGACAATAGTTTGACGGAGCCATAGATAAATATCGGCGGTTAACGCGTTATTGTGAGTAAAAATAAATAATAAAAACAAGGTTTTAATGCTTAACCACAGGGCGCCCGCCAAGAAGACTGACTGCAGACGAGTTATAACCGGCTCTTCGCGGCATCCATAAACTATTACGGCCGGTAAAATTAAAAGAAAATATAGCCAAGAATTAAAATCTAAAAAAATGGTATTTAAATCATTGTGCCGCCCTAAGCCATTAATAATACCGATAATAATGAATAAAAATAATCCTCCGATAATTTTCCAAGCAGAAAAACCTTTTAAACTGATCCAGTAACGACTGGACGATTTTCCTTTTATTAATTGTTGAATTAATTTTCCTCCGAAAACCACCATGACTACCAACCACAAAGCGATTCGAATTGGAAGTTCATAGGCGCCGACGGTAAAATAAAATAAGTGCCCCATCGAACCGATAAATAATTCAGCAAACACCACCAAAAGACCATATTCCAAATGATAAAGACTCAAGGCGAGAGTCGCAAAAACCAAAATCAAAAAAAATATTTGATTGACTAGGGGAAAAAGAGAACCTAAAAATGAAAAAATTTCTATGATTAAAAAAGATAGCAGGATTAATAATAATTTTTGGGAATTTTTTGACATAATAAAAAATAATTTATGGGAAAATTAGCACTTCATCACCGACTTTAATTCCCTGTTTTTCAGCATAACCGCCGTTAAGCTCTAAAACTTGATCGGCCGGCCCTCCGCTCTTATAAATAATTTGAGGAGTTTGGCCTTCCGGCGGTAAATTATCGGAAATTTTAATAATTCGTCCTTGATTAATAAAAATAATATCCAAGGGAATCTTCATATTACGCATCACAAATTTCCGTTCTTGTTGGTTATCAAAGACAAAGAGCAGACCACAAGCGGGACATAACATTTCGCGATTGCTTAAACCCTGATACATGGCCGCCGCAGTTGTCACGACTTCGGCACTGATTACCTGCTGATTAATTTGAATCTTGGTTCTAACCGCTGCTGGCGTAATTTTATTGTGACTGATTCTTCTATCAACCAAACCATTAGAAAACGTCTTAACAATTATAAGAGATAAAATCCCCAAAAAAATAATCAATACGATCAACCAGAGAAAAAAGGGTTCTGCTAATCTTTTTTTAATTAGTGGGGTTGAGGCCATGTTTTTCTCTAATTATTTTAACGGCTAAACGATACTTTTTAACGCTCGGTAAAAACGGCAATAATTTATAGGCCAAGGATGGCAGCCAGGAACTAATTGTTCCGCCGGGAATAATGGTAAATAAAACCTGATTAATCCAGAAACCAACTTTTCCCTGCTCTAACATGGTTAACCATAAATCCCAGTCTTGTAACTTTTTAATACTCACATCCCAACCGCTCGCCGGAAAATCGACTCGACGAATTAAAGCCATGGTATGGATGCCCGGTCCGCTGATTAATTTTTCAGGGCTAAATTCACCGACCTTAAAAAGCTTTCTTCCCCAGTAAAAAGAGGGGTAGGCATAACTAGCTTCGGGATGGCTGGTTAAAACTTCCAACATTATCTCCAGGGCGTTGGTTTTTAAAATGGCGTCAGCATCGCAAAAAAATAAATAATCCCCACGGGATTCTTGATAACCCCGATTACGAGCCGCCGGAGCACCCTGATTAGTTTGATTAATAAATAAATATTTATTATCGCTTACTAATTTTTTATAATACTCGACGAAAAGCGACTCAACTCCATCGGTTGATCCGTCATTAACAATAATTACTTCATAGTCAGCATAAGTTTGATTAGCTAGGCTGGCCAAAGTCTTAATCAATTTTTGAGCTTGGTTATAAACCGGGATAATGATCGAAATCATATAAATTTATGGTTTTATTAATTTTACAAGCGAGGCGGTCTGTTTTTCCCAGTTAAATTCACTAATTGCCCGTACTCGACCCTGTTCGCCTAATTTTTGACGTAAATCAGAATCAGACGCCAATTTAATTATCGCTTGTTTAATGCTAATAATATCTAAAGGATCGACTAACAATCCATTATAGCCGTCGACTACCGCGTCAAGTACGCCGCCCGAGTTCCCGGCGATAACCGGGCAACCGCTTAAATTAGCCTCTAAATAAACGATGCCGAAACCTTCAAAATCTCCGTCAATTTCTCTTGCCGGCATAATAAAAATATCAGCCTGTTTCAACCACAGCCATTTTTCTTTTTCTGTTATGTTTCCTAAAAAAATAATTTTATCTATTAAGGCTGGCGGCACTAACTGTCGTAAATATGATTCGGCTTGACCGCTACCGGCAATAAAATAAACAATATTATTAAGTAATGGTTCGGGAATTTGAGCTAAAGCTTTAATGGTTTGATCAATGCCTTTGCGCTGTACTAAGCGGCCTAGACTCAATAAGGTAATTTTATTTTCCAATTGATACATTTTTTGTAATTCTTGTAAATCTTGAGGGTTAATATAAGGAGCGCCGGAGGCCACACCGGGATTAACCAAACCAATTTTTTCGCTGCCCAACGGATAAAAAACGTTTACTTGCGAAGCCACATAACTATTCGCGCAAATTATTTTATCGGCCCGTTTAAGAATTAACCCGACTAACCGTTTCTTACGCCAACTTTTTAGAGCACAGGTCCAATCCATGCCATGTATAAATATCGCATATTTCAAAGGTTGGAAAAAAGATAAAAACATCGCGACCGTTCCTAACGGTAAAATTTGACCGACAATGACATAATCAATTTTACTTTTATTAACTTTTCGTTTTAAAGCGCCATAAGCATAACGCCAAGAAAAAAAAGCGTGTCCACGATTAAGCTTTCCTTCGTTATTATTTAAAATTTGCAATTCCTCGCCTAAGGGCCAGTAACCGGCTAAATTACCATAATAATTCGCAATTCCTCCTTTAAACGGCGGAAATTCTAAGGTAAAAAGTAAAGTTTTCATAAATTCCCGTTAATTTCATTAATGGCGGTCTCGTTTTTTTTAAAAGATTGGTAAATACTGATAATATCGGCTTGTCGGAAACCGCCCAAAAAGAATAGAAATAAAAAATAAAGCAAACCGCCCAGAATCGTTAAAACAAAAATATTTAAATAAGCTTGCCCCGTAAAAACAAGTATTCCCATGGCCAGCGAAGCTAAAAAAACTTTCCCCAATATCAATAAATTTTTTTTAATGGAATAAACAATAATTTTTTTAACATAATACAAACCGAGAATAAACATTAGACCGCTCGAAGCGAGTACGGTCAAACTGGCGCCTCTAGCCTGCCAATAAGGAATGAGCAATAGATTCATACCGATACTGAAAATAACGACGATGGCCATATTTTTAGTATTCCGACGTTGAGCGTCGCAGGCGTTAAGCAGTGATCCGATAGGATAATTTACAAAAATAAAAAACAAGGAAACAATAGAAATTTGCATTGGCACAACAGCTCCGCTATAACCGCTCTTAAGGATCAAGGCGAATTTAGGAGCCAAAACTAAGGCGCCGACCACCAGCGGACAAGAAATAATAATTAAATAATTTAGGGCTCGCTCAAAAGAAATAGCTAGTTGTTCGCGATTCGTCTGCCAATAAGTACTCATGGCCGGATATAACGAAGCGTTAAAAGCCATGGGTAAAAATTGGAGAGCAAAAATAATTTTAAAAGCTACTTGATATAAACCGACCTGTTCGCTGCCGGCCAGAATTGAAAGAAAAACCGTGTCTAAATAAGTATAAAGAGTTTGCAAAATAGCATAAATACCAAATGGCCAAGCAATAATTAAAATACCTTTAATTACGAAGCGGTCAAATAGGGTGCGTATCGCTATTTTTAAGCGATATTTAATAATAGAAATAGAAAAAATAAAATTATAAAGACTGGCAAACGCTAAAGCGCCCATGGCTAACTGCAAACCCCCGCCGGAGAGTAAGGCGCCGTAGCCGAGAGTTAAAACAATTAATTGAAAAATTATCGAGGAAATGCTTTCATATTTTAAATTATGAAAACCGCGGATAACCGCGAAAAAGGTATTGGTAAAAGAATCTAAAACCATAGAAATGGCGGAAATATAAACCAGAGAACGAGTTAAAGGGTCAAAATGTAAAATATTCACTAAAACAAAAACCGCGCTTAAAGCCAGGCCGGCTAATAAAATTTTTATGCTAATTGTATTCCCCAGCCAACTCGCCGCCCGCTTCTCGTCTTTAGCTACTTCGCGCGTCAAAACATTGGACAAACCAATATCGATAAATATAGCAAAAATTGAAGTAAAAGAGATGGCTAAATAATATTTACCGAGATTAACCGGCCCGACATAACGAGCTAATAAGGTAAAATAAGTAAAAGAAATGACCTTTTGAAAGATCAGGGCTAGAGTTAAATATGAAGTATTTTTAGCGATATTTACAATTTTAGTCATAAGTCGGTCAGTCCTTGATTAAATTTAAAAGTTATGATAACATCATATTACCATAAAATAAAAATAAATATAATAATAGAAATTTTATTTATAACCAATAAAATTTTTTTGGGCTAATTATGAAGAATAATATTCATCCTAAATACTATCCAAACTGCAAGGTTACTTGCGTCTGTGGTAATACATTTTTAACCGGATCAACCGAACCGGAAATTAAAGTTGATCTCTGTTCTGCTTGTCATCCTTTTTATACCGGCAAACAAAAATTAGTCGACACTGCCCGCCGAGTCGAAAAATTCACCTCTAAAGTCAACGCTAAAGAGGGCGTCGCTAAAGACAAAAAGGGTAAAAAAGTTAAACGAGCGATCCGCGCTGAAGTTCGCGCTAAAAAAGAAGTGGTCGTTAAAACTAAAGATTTGAAGAAAATCGCTCAAGTGAAATTAAATAAAAAATAGTTGCCCCCAAAAAACAACTGGCTTTAATTATTAAGCGTATTTATGCTAAAATAATTATATAATCGTCAGTTGTTTTTGTTATTAACCGCTTGGTAAACGATATAGATAAATTAATTAGAATATTCATATGTACGAAGACATTAAGATAAAATTTGCTGATTTAGAAAAAAAACTGATGGATCCGGCCAATCTAAAAGATCAAAAAATGTTGATAAAGATTTCCCAGGAACACGCCGCTTTAAAAAAAGCCCTGACGTTGATTTTAAAGCTGGAAAAAATAAATTTAGATATTAAACAAAATAATGAAATAATTTCTCAAGAATCGGACACGGAAATGAAAATCATGGCCCAAGAAGAGTTAAACGAATTAAACGCTCATGCGATTAAAGTAAGCGAGGAACTAGAAGAAGAAATTCACCCGGCCAGCCCGAAAGATAAAAAAAATGCTATTCTGGAAATTCGCGCCGGTACAGGCGGCGATGAAGCCGCTCTATTCGCCGGCGACTTATTTCGGATGTATTCGCGTTATTGCGAACGTCAAAATTGGAAATTAAGCTTAATTGATTCCAACGTAATCGGCCTCGGCGGTTATAAAGAAATTATTTTTGAAGTTAAAGGCGACGGCGCCTATGGTCTATTAAAATTCGAGGCCGGAACGCATCGCGTTCAACGCGTGCCAGAAACCGAAAAACAAGGACGAGTTCATACCTCGACGGCAACAGTGGTGGTTCTACCAGAGGCCGAAGAAGTTGATATTGAAATCAAACCCGGCGATGTCCGGATTGACACCTTCTGTTCCAGCGGTCCGGGCGGCCAAAGTGTTAATACCACTTATTCCGCCGTTCGTTTGGTCCATATTCCGACCGGTATTATGGTTAGCTCGCAAACCGAAAGGTCCCAGCATCAGAACAAAGAACGAGCTTTTCAAGTCCTGCGTTCCCGACTTTTAGCTCAGCAAGAAGCTGAACGTCGACTGGCCAGCTCCAACGCTCATCAAACGCAAGTCGGTGCCGGCGATCGAGCCGATAAAATTCGTACCTATAATTTTCCTCAGGATCGAGTCACTGATCATCGAATTAATATTTCTTGGCACAGCATCATTAGAATCATGGATGGAGAAATTGAAGAGATGATCTTATCTTTAAAAAAAGCGGCCAAGGCGGAGGTGGTTAAATAATAAAAAAACCGTTTAGACTTTCGTCATCAAACGGTTTAGTTTCAACTTATGAGCTCCAAAGGCCCAGGTTAAAACTTAATTGGTATATTACCGACATTGGCAGCAATGATAAGAGCTAACAAAATTGCAACGATCACTTTAGCGGCAATAACTGTTTTTTTCATTTTCATTTTCTCCTACAGTATTATTTTATTTTTTGATCTATTGTTACTAATCTATCATATAAGGTCTCAAGTATTTCTACAACTTTTATAACAACAATAAATATTCCAGACAGAAACCCCAAGCTCCCAATGAGCAAAGTAACGGTAGGAGTTACTAAGACTAAAAAAATCTCTTCCCCCCTGATTATTTTAATAGCATTAGAAATTATAAAGCAAAACGAGAAAGAACTTGTTAATATCCCGAAAAGAATCCACCTTACTATACTCTTTCTGTCAGGCATAAAATTAAAAATAGTATTTTGCATGATCTTTATCCTTGTTTGTTAAAGAAAAATTTAATTACAATAAATGTACGATATTTATTATAATAAATTTACTATATTTATCATAAAATGTCAATATTTAAGAAAAAAATATATAATATTAGCCTAATTTTTAAAGAATCTTCCTTGCCTAGATTAGAGGCGGAAATTCTCGTTTCTTTTTTATTAAATAAAACCAGAGAATTCGTATTAACTCACCCGGAAACGAAAATAACTCCCGGGCTCTATAAAAAATTTAAATCACTAGAAATTAAACGCTTAAATAATTGGCCAATCGCTTACTTAACCGGTCAAAAAGAATTTTATGGTCTAAATTTTATAGTCGGCTCGACCGTCTTAATTCCTCGCCCGGAAACCGAAATGATGGTTGATAAAATTATTGAACATATTAAAACCACATTAAATGTAAAACAAACACCATATATAATAGATATCGGCACGGGTTCGGGAGCGATTATTATTAGCGTCGCCCAAGAATTAAAGCGCCTCTTCCCCCCTCTTTTTAAAAATACTAAATTTGCGGCCACCGATATTTCCTACACCGCCTTAAATACTGCCAAAAAAAATGCCAAAAATTATAAACTAGGTAATAAAATAAAATTTTATCGCGGTAATTTGCTGGATCCCTTAAAACTAAACCATAAAAAAATAAAGAATTATAGATTATTTATTACCGCTAACCTGCCTTATCTAACCCCGAAACAAATCAAAGAATCGCCGAGCATTAGCCGCGAACCGCGCTTGGCTTTAAACGGCGGTTCGGATGGCTTAAAATATTACCGAGAATTATTTAAAAATTTAAAAACACTTCATCTCCCCGCTTATGTGCTGTGCGAAATTGACTCCAAACAATCATCAAAAATTAAAACCGCCGCCAAAAAGATATTTTTAAAAACCGAACTAAAAATATACAAAGATCTAACTAAAAAAAATCGTCTACTAATAATGAAAAACCCCGGCTAATTCCGGGGTTTTATCTTATTTTTAGTTTTTCTAAGTTTTGGTTCTATTTTTTGTCCGTTTCTTTTTTAACCTCTCCCGTTGACGCGGCGCCTGTTACCGGAGCTGTTCCGGTTCCCGCCTCCACGGCCGCCGGAGTCGGTTCCGGTTCCGCCTCAACCTTCGGCTCTCTAACGGCGGCAATCATTTCATTAGTATGATGCACTAAACTCATACCGGACGGCAATTTTAAATCATTGATTCTAATAGTATCGTCAAAAGTTTTTAATACCGAAATATCTACATCGATATGATCAACCAAATCACCGGGCAAGCACTCCAGTTCCAAAATACTCATATCTTTAATTAAGACACCGCCCAATTCTTTAATCGCTTTAGATTCTCCGATAAAATGCAGGGGAATTTCCGTCATAATTTTTTCTTTCATATTGACTTGATAGAAATCGACATGAGTAAAAAAATTTTTCATGACATCGCGCTGCGTATCTTTAATGAGAACCTTAACGGCTCCGGTACCATAGTCTAAATCAATTAAATTTGACTCGCCGGCGCTTTTAAAAACTTTATCAAATTCCGTTTTTTTAATCTTTAAATTTTGATTTTCTCGCCCCTTGCCATATAAAACTCCGGGAATAAAATCTGAATTTAATTTTTCTTTCGGTTCTCGCACCTGAACACCTAATTTAATAGTCATAAATTTAGTAACTAATCTTTGATTTAATAATAATATTCTCGATTATTCCCACTAAAATTAAGAGGGACACCAAGGAACTGCCGCCATAGCTTATAAACGGCAAGGGTAAGCCAACTATCGGCATAATTCCCAAGTTCATACCTATATTAATAAACATTTGCACAAAAATCAAGCCACCCCCGCCAATTAGGAAATAAATGCCGAAATCGTTATTGATTTGGTGTAAAACTCGCCAACAACGATAAAAGAAAATAAAATAAAAAGTTATCACCAAAACAACGCCGACCAGACCCAATTCTTCGGCGATAACCGAAAAAATAAAATCTGTATGAGCTTCCGGCAAGAATTTTAACTGAGATTGCGAGCCGGCGCCCACCCCTTTACCAATTAAACCGCCGGAACCGACGGCAATCATTGCCTGCGAAATGTTATAGCCGGATTCCTGAGAATTCGCTCCGGGATTTAAAAAATTAACAATTCTGGCTTTTTGATAATCTTTGAACATTAAGAACCAGGAAGCGAAGAAAAATACAGCCACCGCCATGATAATAATAATAAAATATTTTTTATTAAAACCGGCGGCCATGACCATGATCAGCCAAATTGATCCCAAGATAATTGCCGAACCGAGATCGGGTTGCAACAAAACTAAAAAAATCAAAAACCAAACACTTAAAGTCGAAATAATAAAATGACTGGTAGTTTTAACTTTAGTGGCTAAATTAGCAAAAAAATTGGCGAGAAATAAAATAAGAATAATTTTAACCAATTCCACGGGTTGAACTGTAAAACCGGCTAAAACTATCCAGCCCTGATGACCGCGAATATTATGACCAAAAATCAATACGGCTACTAAAAAAATAACGCTTAAAAAATAAAAATAACGACTGAGACTTTTCAGAAAGTAAGAATCAAGAAAAGAAAAAATAAATAACCCGATAAAACCGCTAAAAGCAAAGATTAACTGTTTTTTAAAAAATAGCAAATTAGTACTATTTTGTCCCAAGGCGACACTATAAATTTCCATCAAACCAAAACTGACCAGCAGTAAAACGGCGGCCAGAATAATCCAATCAAAATTTTTTATATAAAGTTTTAAACGGCTCAGCATAAATATTAATGGGAATTTGCTTGACCATAGGGCAAATAAACGCCACTATCCAGCAAATTAATATCCGGCTGAACTTGAGTCTGGTCGACGTTCGGCAAATTACCGGTCCAAACAATTTTTACGTCCCTGGCCTCTCCGGTTAAAAAATTTTCTAAGAAAAAACGATGCACGCCAACTAAATTTTCACCGCTAAAAAATAAAAGATTGAGCGGTATTTTATAATAACTGTAAGCGGTTTTATTTTTTATAGAAAATTCTAAAATATTCAAACCGATTTTCTGAGATAAGTTGCTCGTCTGAGCGGGCGTTAATTTTAAATTAGTCACTTGAAAATTTAAATGACTGCCGAGATAATCATTCCAATTCGGGATTAAATGTATATCGATTCTCTGCCAGGAAATATCAGAAATATTAAAGACTATCTGGCCAGCATCACCGTTTAAAGCCTGCCCGAGAGCCAGGATATACTTCCCTTCGCCGGGCATTAAATAATTTTGATCGCAGGCCAAGTTCTGCTTGTCCAAAGTAAAACAATATTTAAAACTGACCATGAATTTGTCGTTCGGATTGTTTATCTTGACCGCCAAATCGCTACTTTCTAAACCGTTAAAAACCTGCAGAGGGGCAACCTCCAAGTCGGACACTGCTTGCCGAGGCGAGATTGGCACGCTGCCCTCGACCGCCAGATTATTTAAGTCGCCGGAGCTAAAATAAATAAAATAATTATAGGCCGAAAAAGAAAAAATCAAAACAGAAAATATTATAAGAATAAGGGTTAGGAGCTGACGTATTTTTTTTCTATTTTCCGATAACCACAAACCAAAATCAAGCTTATTTAAACTTAAACCGTCAGAATCGTTATATTTTTTTAAATCAATGTCTTTATTAAAATTTTCCTCTTTTGACATATTTATGATATAATATTTTCATTGCTCTTATAATATCATATTATTACAAATTTATAAATATTCCATATGACTAAACAAAAAATTCAAATACCCCTGAGCGTCCCGGGAAGCCAAAAAAATGAATATCAGAAAAATTATCATATCCTGACAGGCGGTACCGGTCGCCTCCTGCTAATTGCCGGGGACCAAAAAGTTGAACATTTAAACGATGACTTTTCCGGAGTTGATATTTCCCCGGAAGATAATGATCCTGAACATCTATTTAAAATTGCCGCGGCTTCAGCTCACGGAGTTTTGGCTACTCATCTGGGGCTTATTGCCCGTTACGGCCAAGACTATCGATCTGTTCCTTATGTTGTAAAATTGAATGGTAAAACTAACTTAAACAAAGGCGAAGCCTCAAACTCCAGCCGGCTCTGGTGGTCGGTAGCGGATATTATTAAATTTAAAAAAGATAGCGGTCTAAAAATTGTCGGCCTTGGTTATACCCTCTACTTAGGCGGACGATATGAAGCTAAAATGTTGGCTGCGGCTGCTCAAGTCGTTTACCAGGCTCATCAGGCCGGACTGACCGCCATACTCTGGGTTTATCCGCGCGGCCCCAAAATAAACGAAGAAAATATTCATACTATCGCCGGCGGGGCGGGCGTCGCGGCGGCTTTAGATGCTGATTTTGCCAAAGTTAAATATCCTGTGACGCTTAAAAACCGGCTGGCCACCGCCAAAAAATTTCAAGAAGCAACCCAAGCGGCCGGCCGAACAAAAATTATTTGCGTCGGCGGCAGTTATCGTACCGTCAAAAACTTATTGGAAGACCTCTCCGCCCAAATCAAGATCTCCGGCACCAATGGTTTAGCCATGGGTCGAAACTTGCATCAACGCTCCTTAGAAGACGCCTCTCGTCTCGCGGCCGCTTTAAGTGCTATTATTTTTCACAATAAAAATGCGGCCGAAGCTTATAATATTTATTTAAAAAAAACAAGCTCCCAGGCAAAAAGTAAATTTCTCGGATTATTCTAAAAATTAAAAACGCTCCCGATTTATATTGAAGCGTTTTTTAAAAATTAATGTTAATTTTTGCTGATAATAATTTTAATCCGATCCACTAAACTCGGCGCTCTTTTTATAAACGACGGAAAAAACTTTAAAGCATAACTGCTTATTTCCGGCTGATTTTTTAAATAGCTGTCTATTTGATCGGATGTAAGATTCAATAGCTGCGCGGGATTGACAACAACCGAATCGCCAGTCAACACCATAGTACCGGTAAAAGTAGCCTTAACGGTCGCCGTCCGAGAAACCGAATCATAGCTATCAAGACTATAAATAATATTAGCCGCATTAAAATCCGTTAACTCTTTGCCGTCGGGAATAATTAAATTTAATTTAGCGGCGGCTAATCGAGCAACTTCATTTTTTGAAAAGGAAACCGCGACTATTTTTCCCGTCGCCTCAGCCTTAAATTCCGATTGTTCAGCACCCACTTTAGCGTTAATCGTAATTATAGCCGGGTCGTTGGTAATATAAAACCAATCTACATTCGGGTCCAAAGTATTATCGGCAGCGGCTTTAGTTTTGGCGGCGGCGACCAGAGTCGTATTAATATCTTGAGCCGCGTAAGCCAGGTCGCTGGAATTAACATATTTTTTTATTTTTTGGCTAAAAGTAAAGGGTGCCTCATTTTTAGCATAAATTTTATCCTGCAAACCTGCCCATAATCCGGGAATGGTAAAGGTGGTCACGCCGCTAACCATTTCCGCGCTAGGTTTGTCCGCATAAATATCAACCGCTACTTGTCCGCCGGCCGGAACATTGACTGCTTCTTTAATTCGATATAATTTATTATCCGGACTAAGTATTCTCGTTGTAGCCACGAGAGCCTGATCTTTATTATAGTTATTGATAATATTAACTCGACCGACTATTTCGTTGCCGATAAATGTTTCGCCGTTAGCCGGATAGGTTTTAACCACGCTAGTATTAATCTCTTTAATAGTTCCGTTAACCGTTTCTCGCGGATCGTTTTGATCGATCAAGCTAACGGTCGCGGAAGTTGCCGCCGAGTTCGAAGCCATATCGACGCTAGTGCTGGCCAAACTAAAGCTATTATCGACAACTTTCAAAAGCAGGCTGTCATTAATTGTTTCTCCCTTTAAATTTATAGTGACCGTTAATTTTGAAAAAGAAAAATAAACAACCACGACGGCTAAAATACTCACTAAAATTATAAATTTAATCACTAAGCGGCGATACAGACCGACACTCCGATATTTTTTTTGGCCTTCTTCGGATTTTTCCGACTCCTGACCTTTATTTTTTATTTTTGCGGCCAAACCTTCAAAAAAAATTTTTTGTCGATCAATTTCTGTATCAGTCTCATTATTCGCGGACTGTTTTTTTTGAGAAGCAAGCTCGGTTTCCAAAACTGCATTTTTTTCCTCAAGCGGTTCTAAATTTTTAGTTTCCAACTTGTCTTCCGGCGCCAGCCAGGACGAATCGGAATTTATTGGCTCATCTTCGATTACATCGACCAAAATCGACCTGGTTCTTTTTTTGGGACGAAGAGTTTTTATGACAGTTTTTTTTACAACTTTGGCGCGAGTCGACTTAGTGGCGACCTTCTCTAATTTAGTTCTAGGCATAAGAACAAAAAAATTAAAAATTTTATGAAAATTTATGAAGATGAAAATTAGACTAATTAATTTATCAATTCCATTATAACAGAATTTTAGATTTCTAACAATTTAACAAGAAATTATTCGACTAATTTGATCATCGTCGAAAATTCTATTTGTAATTTAGTTCGTAATTTCTGATTGTTATCGACTAGAAAAGCAGTTTTAATAATTTGCGCCTCGCCGTTCTGTATTATTTTTAAACGCACTTCGTCGCCTCCGGGAAATAAAGAAAAAATTTCTTTAAGGCGTTCCCGATCGGCAGCGGCTAAATCTTGTAAAAAAATAAGGCGTAAAATGTTTTTTGTTGATTTGCCGGGCACGATCATCGTTTCAGGTTTTTTCAGAACCGACACCGTTTCATTGGGCTTGGATTTATAATTATTATAACGATTAGTCTTAACCGGCCCCAGAGAGAGCAAAAGTTTTTTAAAATCATCAACTGATTTCTGAGGTGTCAAAGGATTTAAGGAAAGAGCTCGATTAACTAAAACTTTTACGTCCTGATCTTTTTCCGATATTTTGCCGTCGGTAATGATTGCCTGCCCGGCTATCCATAAATCAGGATTTTCTTTGAGTAATCTGGGAAAAATTAATAATTCTACGGTATTGGTGGCATCTTCCAATTTAACAAACAACATTGATTCTCCTTTACGAGTAATAATTTTTTTAATCGTGGAAATAATACCGGCGACTACGACCCGGTCGTCTCCTTTATGATTTTTTAACGACACTAACGGCGGGGCATAATTTACTAAATAAGGACGGAAAACATTATAAGGATGCTCGCTGACATACAAACCCAGAAGTTCTTTTTCCCAGACTAATTTTTCATTTTGCTCCGCGGCCGGGGCGGGATTCAAACTGAGATGATTTATTTCGACTTGCGGCAAATCAGCGAATAAACTGCTTTGCTTATTGTCTTTAGACCGGGCCAATTCTTTATTAAAACTCAAAAGCCGTTCAATATTGGCCAATAGCTGACCGCGTTCGCCGAAACTTTCCAGTGCACCGCTTTTAATAAGGCTCTCTAAAGATTTTTTATTTAAATCTTTATCGGTAATTCTTTGGAGTAAATCAAAAACATCTTGATAATGACCATCTTCTTTACGAGCTCGAATAATTTCGGTAATAATATGTTCGCCGACATTTTTAATCGCCTGCAAACCGAAACGAATAGTTTTATTTTTTTCTCCCGCACTGACAACTGTAAAAGTGGCGTATGATTCGTTAATATCCGGGGCCATAATTTTTATGCCCATATTGCGGCATTCCTCAATTTCAATCGCCACACGATCGGTGTCGCCTTGATCGGAAGTTAAAAGAGCCGCCATGAATTCTACCGGCTAATGCGCTTTTAAGAAAGCGGTCTGATAACCAATCATGGCGTAGCAGGCGGCGTGGCTGCGGTTAAAACCATAACCGGCAAACGGTTCAATAAAAGAAAAAACTTTTTCCCCTAACTCCTGATAAACACCATTTTTAACGCATCCTTCGATAAATTTTTCTTTTTGTTCGGCCAAAAGAGAGGCAATTTTTTTACCCATCGCTTTACGCAAAACATCAGCTTGTCCCATAGTGAAACCGGCGAGATCACGGGCGATTTGCATAACCTGTTCCTGATAAATAGCCACGCCGTAAGTTTTCTCTAAAATCGGCGCTAATTTTTGATGCAAATAAACAACTTTTTTGGTTTGATGCTTGCCGGCGATATAATCAGGAATCCACTCCATCGGTCCGGGTCGATATAGAGCGACCATGGCAATAATATCCTCAAATTCCGTCGGCTTTAAATCGCGCAGATAGCGTTTCATGCCCGTTGATTCAAACTGGAATACTCCGGTTGTTTCTCCGTTTTGGAATAATTTATAGGTGGCTGGATCGTCTAACGGAATATTATCAATGTTTATTTCCAGACCACGGGTATTTTTAATAATTTTAAGAGTTGATTCAATGATTGTTAAATTTTTTAAACCTAAAAAATCCATTTTCAACAAACCTAAATCCTCAATCGGATGCAAAGAATATTGAGAAATAATACTGCGATCAGACGAAGAAGCATATTGAATCGGCACATATTCAGTTAACGGATTCTTGGTAATTAAGACACCGCAAGCATGAGTAGACGCATGGCGAGCCACGCCTTCTAAACGCTTGGCGTAATCTAAAATACGCTTAGCGGCCGGTTCTTTACTATACATTTCTCTTAGCTCGGGAACGGCCTTAAGAGCTTCGTCCAATTTCATGAACATCGGAATACTTTTAGAAATTTTATCGCAATATTCGTAGGGTTCATCTAAAACACGACCGACATCACGAACGGCGGCTCGGGCGGCCATTGTCCCGAAAGTAATAATTTGGGCCACATGATCATGGCCATACTTTTCCTCGACATAATTTAAAACTTCCGCCCGACGAATATCGGCAAAATCCATATCGATATCGGGCATAGAAATACGCTCCGGATTTAAAAATCGTTCAAACAACAAATCATATTTAAGCGGATCAAGATTCGTGATACCCGTTAAAAAACAAACCATCGAACCGGCGGCCGAGCCGCGACCCGGACCGACTACTATTTTATTGTCTTTCGCCCAGTTAATAAAATCAGCCACGATTAAAAAATAAGACGGCCAGCCCATTTTGGCGATAACTTCCAACTCATAGTCCACACGTTCTTTAATTTTTGTTAAAACTTCGGAGTCCGCTTCCGGAAAACGTTTACTAATTCCCTCCTCGCACCATTTACGTAAATAGGAATTTCCGTCATAACCGACCGGTACTTCAAAATGCGGTAATTGAATATTTCCTAATTCAATTTCCACATTACATTCTTCCGCAATTTTTAAAGTATTCTTAATCGCTTCTGGTGTTTCCTTAAAGGCATTAATCATGTCAACATTGGAACGCATGGAGTAGTCGCCATGCCCCAGCATTTTCATGCGATCAGTATCGGTAATTTTTTTCTTATTCTGCAAGCAGAGTAAAATATCTTGGGCTTCCGCGTCTTCTTTACGCAAATAATGAACATCATTAGTGGCTATCAATGGAATATTTAACTCCCGGGAAAATTTAATCAACTGCTGATTTACTTTAATTTGGTCCTCTAATTCGGGGTGATCCTGAATTTCCAAATAAAAATTACCCTTGCCGAACAGTTGTTGATACTCTTTTATCCTTTGGGCGGCGACCGCTGACTTATCGGCGGTGATTAAACGCGGAATTTCCCCGGCCAGGCAAGCGGTCGAGGCAATCAAACCTTCATGATATTTTTCTAGGATTTCCCAATCAATGCGCGGCTTGTAATAGAAGCCCTCAATGTGAGCCAGGGACACCAATTTTATTAAATTACGATAGCCGGCTAAATTTTTAGCCAATAGTAATAAGTGATAACCGCGATCATCGCGGGTATTTTTATCCCAGCGCGAACCGGGAACTAAATATGTTTCTACTCCGATAATCGGCTTAATGCCGGCCTTTTTAGCCTTTTGATAGAATTCTATAATGCCATACATCGACCCGTGATCTGTTAAAGCAACCGCCGGCGAACCCTGTTCTTTAGCGTAGTTTATCATTTCATCCAGCTTAGTTAAGCCGTCTAATAATGAATAATGACTATGATTGTGGAGATGGACAAAAGACATGAATTTAATTTTATGCTATTATTTTAATATAACTGTTTTAGGATAGCAAATGGCCGATATTTATTTAAATAAAAACTTTACTTTTTTGTCATCCTGAGCGTAGCGAAGGATCTATAATTATGAGAAATTTTGAAACAAAAACAACAGAACCAAATCAGGAATCAAACGAAAGCGAAAAGAAATTTGAAGATTATCTTAAAACTGAAATTTTACTAAAATCAAAAAAAATAAATGAGGGTAATAAGGGTATAATTGGTATGGTTAATTTAGATCATATACCAGCGAAAATCAACTTTAATCTTAACCGAATAAATACCAATATAAAAGTCAAGGAACCGTTGGAATTGGCCACTAAAATTTTAAAAATTTATCAATTTGGAGCCGGCAAACAAGAGTTTGAGATGCAGCAACGGGCTTATAATTTAATAAATCAAACAAATCCCGAAGAATTTATTAAAATCCCACAAATCTATTTTTATCGTCAGCTGAGTATCAATAATAACGATACCGTGCTCCGTAATAAATTAGAATCAGATGGCATAGACTTGTCCAGCAAAAAATGTGATGTACTACTAATGGATTTTATCCCCGGCGATGATTTCGGCTCTTACCTTTATAAAGAAATAATTAAGCGCGCGACTGATCGAGATTTATTGAATGATCGCGAACTGATTGAATTTCGCGAAGAAATTAAGACCGGAAAAACTCAACCAGATTTTACCAGACTTAACGAAGTGGTTAGCTTTCTCGTCGGTTTAACCTACGACGATCAACAAGACAATGCCATCAATACCGATAAAATAGACCGAGACAATCATTTAAAAATAATTAAATTTTTACAAAATAAAGATTTTCAGCTACCTGTAGAAAAATTCAATAAAATTAAAAAAACCCTTAATTATTTGAATAAAAACGGTATTTACCATCGAGATTTGCATGAACGTAATATTATGCTAACTTATGACTCAGCTGGAGGAATAGCCGACTTTTATTTGGTAGATTTTGGTTCAACCGTCGATAACTCTGCGGATTCTTCAGAGGAATCGGAATACGATAAAAATTATGTCGTGCGAGACGATAATTTTATTCTCAGAATTTATGAAACTTTAACTAAAAATCCAATCGACTTAAAAAAAGAAAAGAATCTTAAATTACTGAATAATTTAGAAAAGATTAGTCAACGACTTAAAAATCTACCAGCTGTTAAGAATGTTTGGACAACAACTTTAGGGTCAAAAAACTTAGAAATATTATCTCTAAATATTGAAAAAATTATTAAAAAAATTACTTCTGATCCTGATGCCGCCTGGGAAATACGCTACGCTTTGATTGTAGATTTAAGTAAAAATAACGTCGCTTTGGCTCGAGATTATATTAAACATAATCTGCCAAAAGTGCCTTTAGCAATTAAAAATAATCTAAATCAAATTAATCATTTACTCTAATTTTTTAAACTATTTTATCTTCTTCACTATCTCATTCAATTCCTCTTCGCTATAAAAATCAATTATAATTTTTCCACCTTTCCCTTGCCTTTTAAGTTCAACTTTCGTACTTAAGAATTCTCCCAATTCTTCTTCTTTGGCGCGATCAAAATAATCCTTTTGTTTAGCGGCTTTCGTTCCGCCCATTCTTTTAATTTCTTGATCGGTCTGGGCGACGGTCAAATTCTGACGTAAAATTTTCTTCAGCATATTAAGTTGTCGGTCTTCGCCTTCCAAACCTAACAAATACTTGGCGTGCGCTTCGGTAATTTTACCGCTCTCCAGAGCGACTTGAATTTCTGCCGGCAAAGTTAAAAGACGTAAAGCGTTGGCCACGCTGGAACGCGCTTTACCCAGTTTATGCGCCGCCTCTTCTTGGGTAATATTGAATTCCTCGATCAGGCGGCGATAAGCTCGCGCACTTTCCAGAGGATTTAAATCCTCGCGCTGTAAATTTTCAATCAGAGCTAGTTCTAATTTTTTTTGTTCCTGTTCGGCTCGAACAATTACCGGCACCTCCTGAAGCCCAATCATCTTAGCACTGCGTAATCGCCGCTCGCCGGCAATCAGTTCGAAATGATCATCTTTTTTTGTCACAATCAACGGCTGGATAATGCCGTGCTGTTTAATTGACTCGGCTAAATCGTTTAGAGCAACTTCCGAAAAATGCGTCCGCGGCTGCTGCGGGTTAATACTGATTCTATCCGGATTAATTTTTAGAATTCGGTCGCCATCGTGCAACACGACTATTTCTTCTTCGGTCGTGCCGGTTTTAAACGGATTTTGACCGTAAGTCACAGTTTTTTTAGGGATGAGCGAGCCGAGTCCTCGGCCGAGACCTTGAGGCATATATTTTAAAACAAATAATTATTAATTTATAACACTTATCTTTCTAAGCTGATAATTTCTTTAGCCAAACCCTCATAAGCCTTACCGCCTTTAGACTTCGGATCGTAATGTAAAATAGAACGACCATAACTCGGGGCCTCAGCTAAACGGACGCTGCGCGGAATGACCGAACGGAAAATCCGATTGGGAAAATATTGATAAAGCTCCCCCATGACGGATTCCGATAATTTATTCCGACGATCAAACATAGTAATAATCGCTCCCATAATTCCTAAACTAGGTTTTAGATTGTTCTGGACCAAACCGATAGTTTCCAACAACTGGCTTAAACCTTCTAAAGCATAATATTCGCTTTGAATCGGAATTAAAACCTCATCGGCGGCCACTAAACTGTTAATAGTCAAGAGTCCGAGAGAAGGCGGACCGTCAATAATAATATAATCGAAATCTTTTTTAACTTCCTCTAAGATATTAGCTAAACGAAACTCCCGATTATCCAGACCGACCAGCTCCACTCCGGCGCCGGCCAGTGAAATAGTGGCCGGGGCAATTTTTAAACCGGATTGCACGGTTCTCTTAATAACACTTAACAATTCTTTAGTACCGATTAAAGCCTCATAAACTCCCGCTTCCAAATTTCGATGGTCTATCCCCAGCCCGGAAGTCGCATTCGCTTGCGGATCGATATCAACGAGCAGCACCTGTTTACCCAAATGGGCCAGATAAGCGCCAATATTAACAGCGGTCGTAGTTTTACCGACGCCGCCTTTTTGATTAACGATGGCTAATATTTTACTCATATATTTTTTCCTGTCTAAAAATATTATAAACTAAAAAAGTGTTTTTGACAATTAATGATTTATTTATTATACTAAGCCTCGTAATTAACAAACGATAATCCAAGATTGATTTAGCCGCGATGGCGGAACTGGTAGACGCGCACGACTCAAAATCGTGTTGGGGCGACTCAGTGAGGGTTCGATTCCCTCTCGCGGCACAATGAAACAAAATAATTGGATGAAAATTATTTTTATCCCGATAATTATCCTAATCTTAGGTATAATAGGATATTTTATTTTTGAAAAAAAACCGACAATACCGATTATAATCACACCACAAACTAACCCCATTTCGCCGCCACTGAATATTCCTAAAAAAACCGACGACTTAATTATTCAAGAAACAAAAGAATTAGATCTAACTATCGCCGGATCGCATCCCCGGTTTTCTCCTGATGGCCAAAAAATTCTTTTTGAATCGCGTGGACAAAACGAAGGGCTATGGCTAATCGATATTAATGGATCAAACTTAAAAAATTTATATCAAGGCACTCTTTCCGCGGTTGACGACTATGAATGGTCGCCGGAGGGAAATTTTATTTTTATTGTCACTTTCAACTCAGCAAATACCCCGGCGGAATCAAGAGAGGAAGTGCTGAATGTTATTAATGTCCAATCTAAAGAGGTCAGACAAATTTTTGGACCGGTGGCGAATATTTTATATCCGAAATGGATCTCCGGTGATGAAATCGGGTTTATTTATGAAAATAAAACATCTCTTGAAAATTTTACCGTCATTGATACAAACGGTGCTAAAAAGGATCAGAAAGATGATGGGAGGCCTATTTTTTTCTATACTTTCGATAATGATACCGGCGCCGGAAATGAATCCATCATCAAATCGGCTACCCGAGATGGCACAATTAAAAAACTGACCGGCGACGCTTTTACCGCCCCGCTCGTCTCTCCCGATGGCACTAAAATTGTTTATCACGAATACACAACCCCCGGACGACTAATGACAATGAATATTGACGGCTCCGAGAAAACGATGGTTACGACCGAATCCGGAATTGGAGATGCCGCCTGGTCTCCCGACGGGAGTATAATTGCTTATAGTGTCGAAAAGGACGACGGGATGAATATACTGGAGTGGGATATTTATGCTATAAACGCTGACGGCAGCGGCCAAATTAAACTTACTAATTCCGGAAAAAAATTCGCCGCTCATCCCCGCTGGTCATCCGACGGTCGAAAGTTAGTCTTCGACTACAACGGAACCGGAAAAATCGGTTTATTAATTTTTAAATAATAACTTTAGGCACATAAAAATAGGCTAAAATTTTCAGCCTATTTTTTAGTAATTACTTATTTAATAATCCCTCCGCCCAACAGTCTGGCTCTATTATAAAAAACCACGCTTTGACCGGAAGTAATAACTCGCTGCGGTCGAGAAAATTTAACGACATAATTATTTTTACTCCTCAGGCTAACAACGCAGAGTTCGGCCTGATGGCCATAGCGAATAACCGCCTGGCATTTCAGAGCGCGGCGCGGCGCTTGGCCGCTCAACCAGTTTACTTTGTTAGCGATTAATTTATTTTGATAAAGATTTTTTTCATCCCAGTTTTTAACGACATATAAAATATTTTTCCGCCGGTCAAGTTTGGCGACATAATATGGTCCGCCCCCATTAACTAATCCCCGACGCTGGCCAAGGGTATAAAGGGCTAAACCTTGATGTTCACCAATTTTTTTATTATCGCTCAAAAGTCTAATATCGCCGGGCTTTAAATCTAAATGCCTCTTCAAAAAATCATTATGCGAACCGGCCACAAAGCAAATATCCTGGCTTTCCGGTTTGGTCGCGACTTTTAACTTAAATTTTTCGGCCAGAACCCTGACCCTAGCTTTAGTATAAGCACCCAGAGGAAACATTAAATGTTTTAATTCTGCGGGAGTAAAGGTATATAAAAAATAGGATTGATCCTTCTTTTTATCAGTCGCTTTAAATAGTTGAATTTCGCGTCCGACCGGTTTAATTTTCAAATAATGTCCGGTCGCTACATAATCAAAACCTAAAAGACGGGCCTGTTTCAATAATAAACCGATCTTCACCCGCTTATTGCAAACTACGCAAGGGTTAGGAGTCCGGCCGGACGAATACTCACGCAAAAAATTATCCACCACTGCCGCTTTAAAGGGATCGGAAAAATTAAAAGTATATAAAGGAATACCGATTTTTTTAGCTACGGCCTGCGCGTCCAACCAGGCTGCCAAAGAACAACAGCCATTTTCTCTCTCCACTCCGTCCGAAGAATCTTTCCAAAAATGTAAAAATACTCCGGCGACTTCATATCCCTGATTTTTTAAAAGCTGCGCCGCCACGCTGGAATCAACCCCTCCGGACATCGCCACTAAAACTTTAATTTTACTATTTTTAATCTTATTTATCTTCATAAACGTCTCGAAATACCTGTAAATATTCTTTGGCGGCTTTTTCCCAAGAAAAATTTTTAGCTTGTTCAAGGCCGCGCGCAATTAAATGTTGACGTAAGCCATCATCAGTTAAAATTATTTTTAGCGCATCGGCTATTTCCTCGACTTTAAAAGGATTAATCATCAAAGCGGCGTTACCGACAACCTCTGGTAAACTGGAATTATTAGAGCAGACCACCGGCAAGCCGTAAGTCATGGCTTCCAAGGGCGGGAAACCAAACCCCTCATAGTATGAGGGGTAAACCAAAACACTCGACAGACTATACAAAACCGCCTGGTCGGTTTTATCAATATAGCCAAGGAATTTAATATCATTTTTATACGGTGATTTTTGCCAAGCCTCGTAAATCCGCCGATTTTTCCAGCCGCTGGCTCCGGCTAGCACTAATTTAACATCAGTCAGACGATTGCCGTCTTCACCTGCCAGCTGAGCGTCTTGAGAGCGCAAAAGATTAAAAGCGGCGATTAATCCTGCAATATTTTTACGCGGTTCAATATTACCGAGATATAAAATTAAGCGGCCGGAGAGTCCGTTTTTAATTAAAAATTCTTTTTTTTCAGCTTCGCTCACCTCCCTTTTAACCAGATTATTTCCGGAATAAATAACTTTAATTTTTTCCGACTTCACTCCCGTTAATTCCATTATATCGTTTTTGGTATTCTCCGATACGGCAATAATAGCCTCCGCCGCCAGTAAAACAGACTTAACGGCTAAAGCCCGGTGCCAAAAATTTTTTCGAACATTAAAAAATTCCGGATATCTTAAGAATGATAAATCATGAACCGTAATTATTTTTTTTAAACCGGATGTCGGTCCGCTTAACCGGGTAAAATTAAAATGGGGCGACCAAAAAATATCCGCTCCACCCAAGACCCGATCTAACTTCGGATAACGAAAAATTTTCTGAAAAATGTAATTAAAAATTTTATTAGGAATATGAGTTCCGATAACCTGCGCATTCTCCCGGTTCCATAATTTTAATTTTTCCTCCGGATTACTATAGGAATTATAAAATAATTTATAATCATTGGTTTTATCGACCGCTAAAATTGCCTTTAATAAATTAGCGGCGTATTCGGATACCCCGCTATAATATTTATCCATTAAAACTCGAATATCAACCCCGATTATCATAACTTTTTTTATGTTGATTAATGAAATCTTGCAAACTAGTTTTAAAATTGTCTACGGAAAAATTGGCGGCGTGGCGACTAATTTCCTCCGAATTGAAAGCCTCGGAGCGAAAATTTCGAATAACATTCGCCAGCGATTCAGCAGTCGCTTCGTCAAAAAATAGTCCGGTTTTACCGGCAATAACGGTTTCGGTCGCGCCTCCGCGGCGATAAGCGATAACCGGACGACCGCTTGCCATTGATTCCACCACGGTAATACCGAAATCTTCTTCTTGAGGATTAATGAAGGCCTGGGCACCGCTGAATAGCCGAGCCTTAACTTCCTCGCTCACCCGGCCTAAAAATTCAATATTAGAACTGTCTCCTGCTATTTCTCGTAAACGTTCTAAATCGACACCATCGCCAAAAATTTTTAATTTATAATTTACTCCTAACTGTTTAAAAGCGTTAACGACTAAATCAATCCGTTTATAAGGCGCCAAACGACAACCGGCTAAAAAATAACGATCATTGACGGGCTGATCTTTTAAATCGCTAATAAAAAACTTATGCGTTTCCACCGGCGGATAAATAACCGTTGAATCACGCCGATAATATTTAGTAATGCGCCGTTCAACCGTGCGTGAATTGGCGATAAATAAATCAACTCGATCGGCGGCCGCCCGATCCCAGAGTCTAATCCGATTCAAAACCAGAGAAATAATTTTTTTAAACCAACGGTTATACTTTAACTCATTAATATATTGGTGCGTATCGCTCCATAAATATCGAGTCGGAGTATGGCAATAGCAAATATGCAAACAATCGGGCGCAGTAATTACGCCTTTAGCAAAAGAGCTGGTATCGGAAATAACCAAATCAAATTTACGTAAATCAAAAAACTCCACGGCGATTGGCATAAAATATAAATACCACTGGTAATGCTTAACGCCGCCCGGCAATTTCTGAATAATTGAAGTTTCAATGTGGCGATCTTTAAAATATTTATTGACGTTATCAGGCTCATACAACAAAGTATAAATAGGGGCGTCTGGAAACATTCCCGCCAGTACCTGAAGAACTTTCTCCGCGCCGCCGTCCTGGGCCAAATGGTCATGAATAAGAGCTACTTTCATAAAATCGATTATAATTCGTGCGCCCCGGACGAGCCGACGAATTTTTATATTTACTCCGCTTGACGATGTTTAAATACCGCCAGAGGAGTTCTAAATAAAATAGAAATATCTAAGAGCAAGGACCAATTTTCAATATAATAAATATCCAACTTAACCTCTTCTTCAAATAAAAGATCGCTACGGCCGGAAACTTGCGCCAAACCGGTAATTCCCGGCTTGATCGTTAAAGTTTTTTTATGATAATTCTCATATTTGGCGACTTCTTCCGGCAAATGCGGCCGCGGTCCCACTAAGCTCATCCGCCCGATAAAAACTAAAAATAATTCGGGCAATTCGTCTATTGACCAGCGACGAATAATTTTACCGACGCGCGTCACTCGCGGATCATCTTTAATTTTAACCATCGGCCCGTCGGTCCGTAAATTACGATCTGCTAACTCATTGTAACGCATGCTATCGGAGTTAGGAACCATGGAACGGAATTTAAAATACTTAAAGGGCACGCCGCCCTCGCCAATGCGGGTTACATAAGAACCGTCGTCACGACGCGAAAAAAATAATGATCCCCGTGAATCCAAGGTAATGGCGATAACGGCCAATAAAATTATCGGCGACAGAATAACAATCAAAAAACCGGAAACAATAATATCAAAAATTCGCTTAAAAATTCTTCCCCAACCTTCCAGAGTGGTGCGCTTTACTTCGACAATCGGAATACCAATAATTTCCGCCACTTCGGTGCGTAAAACCTTAACTTCCAATAAATCGGCCACATATTTAAAAGTAACCTGATTTTCATTGGCAAAATCATATAATCGTAAAGTTTCAACCTTGCTTAGATTCGGATCACTTTGTATAACTTCATTAACCTCATGATCACGGATAAATTCCACCAATTCTTGAGCGGTTTCCAAAGAAAAATCCCGCAATCGTTTTACGACTTCAAAACCGGATTTTTTATTGCTCGCAAATTCCGCGATTAAATTTTCCGTCGTTTTAGAATTACCGATCAAAACAACCTTGTGAACACCGATTCCATAGGAAAATAAAAAACGTTGTAACCAACGGATAAAAATGTGAGCCAAACTGAGATAAATAATCGCCAGCAGCCAACCGACTAAAACAATAAAACGCGAATCAAAAAATTCGCGTTGCCAAAAAATAATAACCGCTACTAAAGCTAAACCCGTAGAACAAGCCAAAAATATTTTTTGCAGTTCCTGAGCCAAACGACGAGAACTGTGAATTTGATAAACACCGGCCAGTATAAAAATTATAATCCACAAAAAAGCGATAAACAAAACCGATTTTAAATAGCCCGGAAACGGCAAATTTAAAGTTATCGGCCAATGACTGGCCGACCAAGCGGAAAATCTTAAATAATAAGCGGAAATACCGGCTAAAACTAAAAAAATAAAATCAACCGGAACAAACAAAATAGAAAAAAACGATTCAATTTTTCTCATATATAAACTATTTTATTAACTCGGTGTTATCAGGGCAGCCGTAAGCCGGATTCTGTTCTAGCGATCATTTATCTAGGCCCGCCATTACTAACGGGCTCAAGCGAGCTACTTGTCTTGGTATTTATAAATAAATACCAGTTTGCTCTTGCTTCTGATAGGGTTTACCACGGCCACTCCGTCACCGGAGGCCGAAATCGGTAGCCTTCACTCGCTTCCACTAACCAGTGAAAACGAGCTATCTCATCCAATTACTTTTCACCTTTTATTCTGTTAAATATTTCAGAATTAGTATTGTCTCTGTGGCACTTTCCCTAATCCGTTGAAACGGACCGGTGGGCGTTACCCACTATCGTTTTACCGACGCTACCAGCGTCGGATTGAAGTCCGGACTTTCCTCTTCAAATTCTAAAATAACCAACTATTTTAAAAAAAGAAGTAATCGCCCGCTTACCCTAATAACGCCTTTATACTACAATAAAAGATAAAAAAAAGCAAGATGAAAAGGCTGATTTTAAATACCCCAAAGAGTTTATCTTTGGGGTATTTTTTACTAAAATTAAATAAAATTTTAATAAATAGAACCATTTTTATTTAGTATCTAAATAAATCTGCCTTATTTGAGCGACGGATAAAGCTCCGGAATATATATTTAAGTCGTCTAATTCCGTGTTAAAATTATCGCTGGAAATTTCCAAGCGTTTAACCGCTTCTCCGTCTTTTAAGCGCACCAGCGAGGAGCTGGCCTTAACCTCTCCGTCTACATAGAAATTTAACTTATAACGATACGAATCATAAACTAAGGCTAAGTGGTGCCAAGCGTCATCATAAGGAACGGCCTCGTTAACCCCCTCCGATAAAATTCCATATTGATTATTAAACCAATAACCTAAACGATAATAATCGGCCAGTAACGCTAAAATTTTAGAACCACCATCAAGACCGCCATTCAAATTAATATTAATTCTTCCCATACTCGGATAAGCGCTATTACGCCACCAAAAAGCTAAAGACAAATCTTGAGAAATTATCGGTTCATTAAAATCTAAAGAATAACTGTTCCCTTGACTTATCCGCAAAGCATAATTATCATGGCTGCGACCAACCCAAGAGGCAGGATTAACACTTAAAGTAGAACTACTAAAACTATCAACCGCTAAGCTGCCGGCATCTTCCTCAAATTTCCAAGAATGGAGCAACTCGGGCGCACTTTGCGGTTCACGAATTATTAAGGGACTATAAGGCGCATCAGTTAAGTAATTGGCTAAAACTTCAGTCGAAGCCAAAGGGCGATTCCAAATAACTAATTCATCAAATAAGGCCGAACCGTTATCATCATACATTTCAACTCCGGAAAACGAGGCCAAATCGGCAAAAAAACTTTCTCTAATTATTTCCCGTCCATCAATATAGACCGCCCAATAATCAGCGATTTGATTAACTACTAAAGTCGCTTGATGCCAATTATCGTCAAACATCATTTCTGTTTTATAATAACGCCACTGAGAATTGGGCAAACCCTCAATGGTTATCATCCCCGGATCTAAAATCATCAATAAATGATCAGTGCCGGAATTAGTTAAATGTAAATCTAAACGCGGAAACTGGGATGATTTTTTATAATAAAAACTGGCAGAAAAACTATTAAGACTGGCCGGCGTATCCAGCGGCCGGCTGAATTTATCATAAGTATACCCGACTTCTTGGGCGCAATCCCACTTTCCGACCGCCCAGCGCCCCGAACCATAGCATTCATTAAAATGCCAAACATTAGTTAAACCGGACGATAATATAGGAACCGGTTGAACAAACAAATTTAAATTAGCGTCGGGCTGCGGGTTAAAAATAATTGACGGATCGTCCGATAAAATTAAATTAAAATCGGACGCGTTATTATTTGTCGCCGATAAACGATTTAAAATATAATTATCGGGAATTGCCGGCGCCGGTCCGCCTCCCTGCCAATAAATCGCGTCTGTGCCAAAACCGACCAAATCTCGGATATTCACGTCAGTACTGGAACTAATCGCTCCGGTTCCCAAATAAAAAGTATAACCCGAGTTGTCCCAGGTAAAATCATCGCGCAGAGCGATAGCATCAGCTTGATTTTTATAATAAGCATTAGCATCATCGCGCACAATTAAATAATTATCACGGGCTTTAATAATCGTTCCTCCAGGATAAAGTCCATCGGCAGGATTACCCAAGCGCATCAGTAAGCTCGGAGTAACCGCGGTTTTAGTTTTTTCTAAACGATAGAAAGCGGCTGCTAAATCAAAATCATTATCCGTCGGATTAAAAAGTTCCAGCCAATCATTATCGCCGGTACTATATATTTTATTTATTAGAGCAAGCGGCGCCGGAGTTACAGCCTCCGTCGTCGAAGCGGTTCCACTAGTAGAACTGGCAACGTTTTCGCTGCTAGAGGCAACATCTTCGGTTGTCGTCGCTACATCATTAGTGGACGTGGATATTTCTTCGGTCGTGGTCGCTACATCATTAGTGGACGTGGATATTTCTTCGGTCGTGGTCGCTACATCATTAGTGGACGTGGATATTTCTTCGGTCGTGGTCGCTAATTGAGCGGCAGACATGGCCGCCAGAACCTCCGGATCATCAGTTAAAACTAAATTAAAATCTACAAAATTATCTCCGGTAGAAGCCGCTCTTCGTAAAATATAATTATCATTAATATCCGGTGCCGGCCGACTACCTTGGAAAAAAGTGGCGTCGGAACCAAAACCGACAGCATCGATAATGTCCGGGTCAACGCTGGAACTAATCGCCCCCACGCCTAAATATAAAGTATAGCCGGATCCGGTCCAAGAAAATTCATCACGCAAAGCAATCGCAGCGGCTTGATTTTTATAATAAGGATTAGCATCGGCGCGCGCAATTAAATAATTACCATGGGCTTTAATGATTGTCCCCCCGGGATAAAGCCCATCGTCCAGATCTCCTAAGCGCATGATAAGGCTAGGGTCATCCGCCGTTTTTGCCCTTTCTAAACGATAACCGGCGGCGGCTAAATCAAAGTCATGATCAGTAGTATTAATTAATTCTACAAAATCATTATTTCCGGTTGCATATATTCTATTAATTTTAGCTAATTTAGACCAATTATTTGCTACTATGGCCGAATTAGACGAACTACCGCCACCTCCGCCGCTCCCCCGAGAACTGGCGGCCGAACTAGCAACAGCAGGAGCATAATAAGTAGTGTTTACCCCCGTCTTAACTATTGAGGAACTGGCCGATTTAGCAGAGGGTGTCTTGCTGGCGGTCTCGGCAATATTCTTAACCGTCGACGAAACGACGCTAGTTTTTTTAGTTGAAGATGAGGTTTGGCCAGTTGTTTTAGTTGGAGTCACGACTTTAGTGGTCGCAAAATTACCGGTAGCTTTATTGACTTTAACCGCCGGCCAAGACGCGGGCGCCGCTGAATTCGCAGGGCTTTTAACTGCTGTGGTTTTTTTAGTGCTGGTCGCCGCAGTCTTAACAGTTTTTTTAGTGCTGGTCGAATTCGGTCCGCTTATCGCTCCAGGATCTAAGGTAATTTCCGCCAACGAATTCTCACCAAAAATTTTTGTGCCTAAACTCTTGGCCAGTTCACCGGTTTTAACGGCCGTCTGAGTAATAAAAGTAGCGGCCGATTGAGCTAAATTTTTCAGGGTAGAGAGCGGATTATTAATTAAACTCCAACGCAAAGCCAGAATATTGGTATTAAGGGCGGCCCGAATATTTTCTCCCGTAAACTCAGAAGCAACGGTAATATCTACGGCGACAGACTGTAAGGTTTTTTGTAAAAACTGAGTATAAGGCAGAAAAATATAGCGCTCCCCGTTATACTCTAGCCCGACATTAAAACCGATCAGTTCCGGCGCGGGAATAAGTAAATTCTTTTTCCGGGCAATTTTGGAATATTCTCGTTCAGCGGAAAAACAATCGCCGGCGTCGTTAACGACGCTATAATTATCAAACCCGTCGGGCGTGATATCAACGGCATAATAATTCGAATCGTATTCCAGGGCAGCTAAATTATTCGGATTAGAAATATTAGCACTTTCATATAGTTTTTCGGCTAGACCCACACAGGTCCACTGTCCGTCCTTTGGTCCTTTTTGATATTTAAAATCTAAATCATAGCCTAAATTTTTACCGACTAAACTTTTAGCCAAGGCGACAACTTTTGCTGTTTGCAAATCATTAGCCGCACTCGGAATTTTCGCCCCCAAAAAAACTTCCCCGGCCGACGAATTGACAAAATATTTGGCCGGAGTTTTTACTATTCCGTTACTCATTGCCTCCACAATATAATCTTCTCCGTTTTCCGAACCGATATACATACCGACATGGCCGGCATAAATATCTTTTAAAATTCCCTTCTCCGTATAAATCAAGGGGTCGGCGCTATAACCATACATTTTGCCGGCGCCCGATGTTCTATAGAGTAACGTCCCCGGCGGCATAGCGCGGCACAGTGCCGGAACAAATAACAATAAACTAAAAACTATTAAACCAAAGATGTATTTTATTTTTTTCATAATATTTTTATGGATTTATTTAAGTGGAAACTATCTGGCTTTCGCCAGCGAGGACTGTCTGAGCGCGCCGTGTGAAGCGCGCGAGTTCCGCAGCCAGAAAGATAGATAGTTTTCACTTAAGCCACCATATATTTAAATTAATTATTATAATATTTTTGCCACTCGGCGGCGCTAATTTCCGGCAAGACTAAATCTTCCGTCAAATGCCGATTTAAAACATCGGCGGCGAAAGCTCGGCTAATTACATCGCCGCTAATATCAGTTCCATAAACTTCACGTAATATCTCCTCGCTTTCACTCGGGAATATTGAATAATAATCGCTTAACAGCAAAACCAGGGCTTGGCGCAGACGATTATCGGTCGCCGGGGTCAAAACTAAATTTTTGATCATCAATAACTGATCAAGCGAAAAATCTTGGCTCTTATCGGAATAATTACTGAGCGACATAATCGCCGCTTGTTTTAAAGCTAAATCGTAGTCGCCGCTCAAAAGATCAAAATAATAAACTAAAGGCGACGCATCTGACGAGCTTGAAAAACTCAAAGTCTGAGGACTAAAAGTGCTAATAATTGCAGCTTGAACGACAGGATTGCTGCTACTGGCAGATAAATAATTTTTAAGATATGACGGCAAATTATTTTCTCCGGCAGCTAAACGCCAAATTTTAATTAATTCCTCTTGCCACTTCGGATTGCTTGAACCGGCCAAAAAGTATTCTTCTAGACGGTGGGCCACCGGCGCCTGCTCCAAATTTTTTAAATTATTTTTTATATCGGCCATAATAGCTTTTTCCGCCTCTTGGCGAGCGCGGGCGCAATCTTCATGGCAAATTTTTTCTTGTTCCCAAGATTCTTTTAATTTAGCTAAAGCCAATTCCCCCGAACTAACCGCCAAAAAAACGACTAATAAATACAGGCCGAATAATCCGGCCGCCAAACCGCCAAACAGTTCAAATTTTTGAACTAAAGAACGTTTTCTTAGCCATTTTGCGAAAGAATGTTTTTTAAACCATTCCAGAACACCGACTAATTTTGTTTTTAATTTAAACATAGAGCGTAAAATTATTAATTATTAATGCCCCTACTATAGCAAAGTAACCCTGATGTTTTTTTAAATTAATTTTAAAGACTTAATCGATCTCTAGATTAAGAAAAATTCCGAATATACGATAATTTTCACCGACAAAAAAAATCAGACCAAGTGGTCTGATTTCTCTTCATATTTATTTTAGATTTTAATTTTTATTTTCTTCCGGTTGCCGGCGAACTGCTTGCCGAAACGCTTGAGGACGAAGAGTTCCCGAACTTTTGCTTAAAATCCGTCCAAGCCTGGCTTAAAGTCTTGTCCATGCTAATCGCTTTTTGCGCCGCCGCTTCCGCTTTGGAATTTTCACCGGAAAGGAAATATAATCTAGCTAAATTAATCCAGATCTGCGGATCTTCTCCGCTCAAAGAGGCTAGGCGTTCCGCCAGCATTAAAGCGTGGGCATAGTCTTTGATATTCGCATAATGATTCAAGCCATTAGCTAAAATCGAGGCGGAATTAACATAGACGACTCCACCCAAATCTAAACAGGTCGTCAGGGGCGGCCAAGTGTTAATCTCATCTTTTAAGAAAGAATGAAACTGCGCTAAACGGCAATAACCCTCCGAATACTTAGGATTCAAACTGATAGCATATTTTGTGACATTTAGCGCTTCCGTATTAAGCGCGTCGGTATTTTCTCCATTGGCCGAGAGTACTTGCGACCGGACTAAAAGCATTTGAGCTTTAATAAAATAGATTGGCGCTCGACCGGGACTGGCGGCAATAGAGCGTTCCAAAGCCTGAAGAGCCTGATCGGAATAATTTTTAAATTTAGTTAAGTCAGAAGAATAGAAGCGCGCCGCCGCATCCAAAATCTGAGCGAGCTGCATTTGACCTAAACTATCTCGCGGCCCGGCGGCCACATTTTTTTCGGCTAAAGAAATAACATAATTTAAATCGGTCGCAGCCGAAGCCTCGGTTAATGATTTTAAAATCTGCTGATTAGAAGTCAATAAATTAACTAAAGTAACGCGAGCGTCATGATCAAGCGGTGTGTCCACCAGCGCCGCCTGATAAGCGATAAAACCGGCCGGAAAATTTCCATTAATGATCTCGCTATAACCCTGAATTGTTTCCTGAAACATGCGCCAAGGTTTGAGATTATAAGCGCTGGTAAAAATATAAGCCAGCAGGAGCAAAATAACCAAAACCGTCCACTCCCAGTTAGACGTTAAGTTTAAAAAAGATTTTTTCGAGGAAATACTATTATCGGACTCATCGTCTTCTTCGCTCGTCGCTTGTCCCACCGTCAGCCAATAAATAAAACCGAGAATAATCATTAAGCCGATATAAGTCACCAGCGAATCAAAAACCGCCAAATTCTGAATAAAATAAGCGGCTAAAAGCGCAATAATAAAAATAATTTCCAGGTTTTTACGGCTAACCGCATCATCGGTTCCGACGTAGCCGCCGTTAGTCTTAAATTTTTTGACTAAATAATAAATAACGGCCGCAAAAATACTTAAATAAGCGATCAGGCCGACTAAGCCGGTAGTAGAAGTAATGTCAATTAAATTATTATGCGCCCGATCAAAATAAGTATCGGAAGTGGAATAATTAAAGAAACTGGAGTTAAAATGAGCATCAAAAATTATCGCATAATTACCAAAGCCGGTACCGAGCCAAGGGTGATATTTAAAGTCGGCGAGCGCGCCTTTCCAGGATATTAAGCGCGTCTGAAAAGTGGCTTTTTCTGTCGTTAAATTTCTTAGAAAACTTTGCTGAAACCAAGCGGATTGATTTTGCGAAAAAATCCCGACTACGCCAATAATTGCGACAATAAAAATAATCAGAGCCGAACGTCGCAGAGTTTTATTTTTATGAGTTAAGCCTAATAATAAAAACAGCAGGAGAATACTGGCAAACAAACCGATAATCGCGCCGGAAGTATGACAGGACCAAAACTCTAAGAGCATAATCAGCACCCCCGGGGCGTAAAGCCAGCGCCAACCCTTATGCTCGCTGCGCAACCATAAAATTAAACTGAAAAAAATATTAAAAATCAAATAACCGCTGACATAAGCGGTATTGCCGATGGTACTGTAAGCTTCTGGACCCTTTAAACCGATATAACTGACAAAAATAGAGACGACAACCGAGGAAAGCAGGAGCGTCCGCCACTCCGCCCAGGAGCGGAAAACGGTAATTAAGATTAAATAAAAAATTAAAAAATGGATAAGATGAAAAAATCCCAGCATCCGTTCGGCGTTACCCCAGAAACTCAAAGTAAAATTAACACTGACCGCGCAGGAGGCGAGAATAGCCGCGAAATAAGCGAATAAACCCCAGGTAACATAACTTTTTTTCGGCCGATACTCCGGAAAACGCATAATAAAAACCAGCCAAATGGCCAGCAAAAATTCCATTAACACGTTGAAACTGAGTTGTTTGGAAGTAATGTAAGGAAACAATAAATCCTTAAAAACAAAAAAAACTATCAGAAGCGACGCGATTAACCCGCCTTGCAAAATACGCAAATAAGTTTTAGCTGACATATTTATTTAATATTAATTAATCTTTAAATAGACCCCGCCAGGGGACATAAATATCGTTTTTATTATAACACAGCCGCCGACAAATTGTCGACGGCTGGAATATCGGAACTATTTTACTTAACGGCTCCTGTCGTGTACGGACTGGAAGGCGTATAAGCTCTAGTACTAAGCTCTTGATCTAAAAGATATAGAGCGGAACCGTTATCACCAATCATTTTTATCTTTTCTATAATATCTACGGAATTAGCTTCTTCTTCTCGTTGTTCGTCAATATACCAGCGAATAAACGACTCCAGCGCATAATCTTTCTCTTCCCTGGCTACTTCATAAATCTTATAAATAAGAGCGGTGATATGTTTCTCGTGCTCCAAGCCGGCAGAAAAAATAGCCCCAATATTTTTAAGTTCAGCAATTTTAGGTTCAGCTAAAGCTAAAAGTTTTGGTTCTTCCGAGCGCTGGACTAAAAAGCGAAAAAAGCCCAAAGCGTGGTCATTTTCCTCTTTAGCTTGAACCTGCATCCAAGCGGCTGCGCCTTTAAGATTCAGGCTCTCCAAGCGAGCGGCTAAGGCGATATAAAGATAGGCCGAATAGAATTCTTCCTTAATTTGCTGATTGATTATTTCTTTGGTTTTCTCTGTCATATATTTAATGATTAATTAATAAATTAAACTTAATTATAACATAGCCACGATTACCTGTCGATTCAACTCACGCTTGAGTATGCAGAGTAAATAGCTAGACTACACAAAAAGAGCCCCCTTGCGGAGGCTCTTTTTTATCGACTTAGTCGATGACCTTTGTTCTATCTACTTATTTAGATATTACTTGAGTCGCGGTGCTTAGACCACTAACTCTGTAACCAGTAGAATAAGTTTGAGTTTCGATAGAAGCGCCATCAGACCAAACAAAGTTACTAGTAGCGCCAACAGTGTAATCAGTATCTTCAGAAATCTTAGAAGTAACTGATTCTGAACCGGAACCGGCTACAGAAAGAGAAGCTAAAATTTCGAAGGTCTTGGAACTGCCAGCGGAAACAATTTCGTTAGTAGTTGTTGCAAAAGTAATAATCAAACGATTAGAACTGGTGCTAACTGTAACGTCCTTGTAAGAACCGTTAACTTTTAAGGTCGAGCTAGTAGCTAAGGCGGTAATGGTCGCACTAGCGGTGTTAGAAGTATCTAAGGCAATCTGATGTAACTCAACGTCGCCACTAGCGTCGGCAGTAACTGTAAATTTGGAGATCACTTGTTCTCCGGCAGTTAATACTGTCGTCGGTAAGGCTAACAAAGCCACAGTCGGAACTGTCTTTCTAACCCGGAAGTTATTGGCCAAGATGCCAGTAGCTCCATTCGAATTCTGAGTAGTTTCCGTACCGGCTGAAGATTTAAACTTCAGGGTGGTGATACCCAGGTGAATATCTTTATTAGTTTCAGAAGCTTGATTATCAATGCTGTTCAATACAACCTTGATAGATAAAGTCTTGCTCTGATTAGCTAATACCTTTACCTTGTCGTTGGTGATAGTAAATTTACCAGCACCGCTAACCGGTACGAAGGAATCAATTAAAGTTGTTCCGTCATATAATTTAACGGAGGCAATTCTGGCATCAGCCGAACTAGTAGCAGAAGTACTAGTAGCTGTTGTTGCGTCGATAGCAGTGTTAACAACGTTTAACTCAGTCAAGCTGGCGCTATCATTGATAGCGGTAAACTTAAATTGAGCAACTTCTTGTTCAGCACTCTTGGCCGCTAACATACCGGCAGCCGGGGTATTGCCGCCTAAGGCAACATTCAAAGTACCAGCATCAGCCACGGTGAATGATGTAGTTGTAGCAACATTACCGGAATTGATAGAGGTACCGCGAGAATCCTGGGCACTAATAGTCATCAGGGTCTGGAAAGTTCCAGTCGCCGAAGAATCAAAAGAACCCTTTAATTCAATCGCCTTAGTTGAATCTTTGGCAATGTCAAAGTTCAACGAAGAAAAATTAACACCGGAACTGCCAAAATCAGTGGTATTGCCAACCGGAGAACCGTCAACATACAACTTCATATCAGAGATAGAAGTAGATAAAACAGTTCCTAAGTTATCACCGAAAGAAATGGAAGTTACATGAACAACGTCGTTAGTTGCCTTAACATTAAATTTAGCTAAGGAAACATCAGTAGAACCTTTAACAATGGTTTTGCCATCGGTATAACCATCATTTTTAACGGTTTCTAAAGTAGCACCCTGGACAGTAAAGATACCGCCAGTGGCTGTGCCGCCGACAGCGACAGTAACCGGATTGCCAGAAACTACATATTCCGGATTCATACTGTTAAAGATAGTACTACCTAACTTAACTTGGAAGTGAGAGCTGGCCACAGCCGTTGTTTTAGCTTTAGCCATTACTTTTACTTCGTTATCACCCTTGTTAAGAGTCAAGGTACTATCAATCGCTATGGATGTATCGGTGGTGGTGGCAGAAGGATCAAAAGAATCTAAAAGAAGACCATTTAAGTAAACTCTTACATTCTCAAATTGATTAGTAGTAGTAGCGTCGTCGCTATAAAGCAAATTTAAACCATCGGCTGTAATCGCTTCATCAGCGCGGACATTGGCCAATAAGACAACATTATCCGAACCCTTAACGATAGTAGTATCGGAAGGAGAGGTTGATTTCTTAGAAACTGAAACCGCTCCAGCGTCGATAGTAATGGTAGAAATTGCATAAGAATCAGCCGCCGTGTTACCACTGATAGTGTTATAAACATTAGCACCAAAACCGGTTGATTTCTCATAAGCTACTAAGTCAGTACCTTTATTAAGAGTAAAGACAAAGCTGTCACCGGTATTCTCTTTTGCGATAACATCACCTTTGATCGAAAAGATCTTAGAGGAATCATCTTTCAAAAGATTTAAACCTGTGCCCGGGAAATAAAAAGTTACCCAGCGACCATCAATGGTGTAGCTAGAAGAAACTTTATTACCGGCCTGTTCAAGAAAAAGATTCATGGTCGCCTTGGATAAATCCTCGGTGCCATTATTCTTTAACATGATAGAGGTCAAAACTACATCTTTAGCTATACCACCGGAATAGTTATTGAAGCCAACCTCAAATTTACCTAATTCCACTTTTTCATCACCAACTTTAACGGTGGTGGAAACAGTGGTCGAGGCGATATATAAGTTAACAACGCTATAAGTGGTTGGGGACATTAAGTTTCCGTTAATCGGGAAAGAACCGGAAACAGAAGCGGAAGTAGCACTAACCGCCGAAGCAGTAGCGATGCTTAAGCCGACGTTGCCGGAAGCGCTATTCAAAGAAACAAGCAAATCTAAAGTAACGGTCTGGCCGGCGTTAATAGTTAAAGCTGGAGAGAAAGTTAAAATAGATTCATCGTTAGAATTCATAGACTTCTTAGAGGCGACGATAACGCCGTCTTGTTCCGCCCAAACTTTACTAATGTTAGAGTAAGTGGAAAGACCAATTCTCTTAACAGTAATAGAGTTAACAGTAATAGCGCCGTCATTAGCTGCAGTTAAATTAACTTTAGCCATCGGAACGCGAGCACCGTTATTTGGTACAGAAAGGGCTCCTGGAGTACTAGCATTTAAGCTAACCATTAAACCGGAACCGGTTACAGGTGTACTGCCATTACCGCCATTTTGCGCGACATTAACGAACTGGCTGCCAGTAACGGCTGTACCGCCGGCAGTAATAGTCGAGCTAACAGCTACGACATTGGCCCAATCGAAACGATTGGAATTAAATACAGATTCGCTCGAAATGGAAAGATAATTGGTTCCATCATAGTAATAAACGGCAGGCGAGCTGGCGTTCTTTACTAAAGAGCCGGCTGGAACAGAACCGTTGGCTAAAGCTGCACCAATTGTGTAGTTAGTGAAGAAAGCATCAGGAACGTCCACGACTCTTTTCGCCCAATCAGTTCCGTATAAAGCGGAAGCTTGAGCTTCACTGCCGATTTTGCTTAATACTCCATTAGGAGTAACAGCGTAAACCGACGGATCGGTTGTAATTTTCACTAACTTTGTACCCGCTCTCATAGTAACATTGCCACCCAACGGATAGCTCTGTAATTCAGAAGCCGGAATGGTTACCACGCCGCTGAAATCAGGATACCAAGAGAAATAAGTAGCTGAATTAGGGAAAACATATCTCTTGCCATCAGCACCTAGGTAATAAACGGATGATAAACCGCTCATCTTGATAAGATCACCAGCCGAAGCCGAAGCTTTAGCTGAAGGAGCAACCGCAAGGCCGCTCATAGCAATCACCGATAATACCATTACGCCGACGACTAGGAATTTGCGTAATTTTTTCATAAATAATAGTTAAGATCATTTTAATTGTCTAGGACATTAGAGTCTAAACGAATTATAAATGATATGTTGTTCGATTCGCCGCTTTCACGAGAGAAATTTAATCTTGGACTGTACATCAGTCGGAATCCCGCTCCGCCAGCCCCTTAAGGCTTAAAGCGAAGGTTGACCGATCTTAAATCATAAGTTCTGCCAACCTAGTGCGTGTTGCCGATAGGCTGGAGAAAAGCTTAACCGATGTACTGTTTAAATTTTTTTTCATCTTGTTTCAGCTTTGAATCGAAATAATAAGGTTTATAAGGAACAAACCATCTCGCCCTGCGAGATTCGACCTTGCTTTGGTTTGTTAATCCGCTTTTTCGAACCGAAGTTCTAACCGCGAATTTGTTAATTTATCTCGAACCGGCTCTTCCGTAATCGGATGAAGGAAATCTTCCGGAAAGGATTGACCGTAATTTTGAGATAAACTAACAAACTAGCGCTTAAAAATAACGACTAAAAAATTAATTAATAATTTTCTCTACTTCTTTTAACTTATCGGCCGCTTGACTATAATTTTTAGAATCAAACAATTTCTGCGCTTCATCTAAAATTTTATCTGCCGTCGAAGCGGGGTTAATTATTTCTAAAGTCGTACTGGAATTTAAATTTGTAGTCGTGGCGGTAAGAGTCGCGCCGGAGTTCAGGGTGTCTCCGGTGCCGGTCGCTTTAATTTTTTCCGTTCCGCTAGAAACTTTTTCACCGCCGTTAACCAAACTCTCCGATAAATTATTTTCCTCCAAAGAAATGCCTTGCCTATCTTTAAAACTATCAGCGATAACCAAATCGACGCTTTCCGATTTAGTGGAATTATTAATTATTTCTCCTGATTGACCAGTAGCCGGAACGACTAAACTCTTGATTCGATTTTTAACGGTTTTAACTTCCTCGTTAAAACTGGTATTAAGTTTCGCGACCTGAGCACTATTTTCCGCGTTATTGAATTCCGGATTAGCTAAAACCGAACTGATATCTTGAGCATGGCCGGAAGCATATTGCAGCGCTAACTTATTTCGCTCCACCGAATCAAAAGTCGTATTTAATTTAACGCTTTCCGCAATAATCCGCGCTATATATAAAGAGTCGTTTGGTTTTGTTTGGGCTAATAATCCTTGACTAAAAAAGCTGCCGCCGATAAGCAGTAAAACAAAAATACCTAAAGCGTAAACCGGCTGAGCCGCAGCTTTAGACAGACTAGTCAGAGTAATCAGTAAATTTTTCCACACCGATAAAGATTCGGCACCGGAATTAGAAATCTGTGATAACAAAAGTTCTCGATTACTGTCGAGCCATTTTTGATCGGGATTAACTTTTTTAAAACTATTTAATTTTGAGATGAGATCGCGGTTATTCATTTGTTTTAGTATTAGTTTCCTGACACCTTAATATACGTAAAAACCGCATAAATGTTACAGTTATTCGCTTTCTTCAACCAGTTCGCGCAAAGCGTTTAGGGCCCGATGAATAAGGACGCGCACATTTCCCTTACTTTTTCCGCTAATATCAGCTATTTCATCTAAACTTAAATCATTAATAAATTTCATCACAATCACTTCGCGATATTCTTCCTTTAAAAACGGCAGCTGACGTCTAATTAATTCTAAATTAGCTTCTTCATCCAAACGATCCGGCGTCGGTTTCGTATCATCACTGACATCAATTTTATGTTCTTCATTATCTAAAGAAATTGTTACTTTATTACCAGTCTCTCGATAATAATCCACAATGGAGTTTCGAGCTATTTTATATAACAAAGCCCGTAAAGTTTTGGCATCTTCCAAGGTTTTATTTTGAATATGGTTCCAGGCCTTTAAAAATATCATGGATGTGAGGTCGTTAGCCTCTTCCCGGTTACCGATTTTAAAATAAACAAAACGATTAATATCCTTAACATTAGCGTCATAAACAGCAATAAAAGCCTCTTTATCGCGGTTTTTTAAGCGACTTAGGGTTTGCTTATCTTTAAATTTTTTAACTAATTTTATAGACATCTATATTATTAATGACAATTTTTTTCTCCATTATCTTGACTAATTTTTCGTTATTATTCTGAGTCTGCTTGCCGCCTGCCTGTCCGGTAGGCAGGGCAGACAGGCGTAGCGAATAATCTATATTAACAAAAAATAACGAGAATAGTTTTGCCCGGCTACAATTTACTCTTAAGTTTACGCTCCCTATGTTAACAAAAGAAGAGCTAAAAAGCAAGAAAAATAACCTCTATAATAAACGCTCTAGAGCTAAAAATTAAAGTAATGCCTTCCCATTTATTGCGCTTTAAATAGATATTTATCATTTTATCCAGTCTTCTTTTTTACCATCCTAAGTGCCGAACGATTTGCCCATTGACTTTATATAAATAAAAGATTTAAGATATTATAACTTAAGTCTAAACATATATAGACTTAAAGCTAAATATTCAGAGTTATACAATTTGTTGTTTTTTAAATTTGACATTTTTTATAATAATTATTATATTTAAGTCCATAATACTTTAGACTTAAATAAATTTTTAATTATTTATTAGCTTATATTCAATTTAAGTCCAAAACATTGTAGACTTATATATAATAAGTACTCAAGCAAATGATTAATGCAATTACTACAAAGACTAAGGAAGTAACTTATCCTATCTGGGTTTCAGTCTCTGAAGCCGCGTCTTTAGGCGGCGTCCAAGGAAAAACCATCAGACGAGCCATTAAAACCGATCCAAATCTACAATATAAAATAGTTAAGAACCGTTATCAAATTGATTTCGCCTCCCTTTTAATCTTTCTTAATAAGAATACTAAACTGAAAAATAAATTGCGCGACTTCGGCTTGGGCCAATATGTCGCTGAATGGAAATGATAAATATCACCTATCAACAAAAAAAACCACCCCGGATTCCGACGGGCTGGTTTTTTAAGTAGACTAACAACAAACTAAAGAACTGTATCTTTTACTGCCTTGGCTAAACGAAATTTTACCACGGTTTTAGCTGGAATGTGGATAGTTTCGCCGGTTGCCGGATTGCGACCATCACGCGCTTTTCTCTTAGCCTTAACTAATTTACCAAAACCAGGAACGATACATTCACCGGATTTCTTAACCTCTTTATAAACGAATTCCGCCAATTTATCCATAAAACTAACAGTGTCTTTTTTGCTCAAACCGGTCGTCTCCGCTAAGGAAGCGATCATCTGCGATTTTGTCATTTTTGACATAATTTTAGCATGGGGATTACTAATAAGTAGTTTAAAACTGCTTAATAATAATACCAATTAAAAATGATTACTATTTTAAATTAATTAGAAATTAATTATTAATGATCTGGAATTACCTTGATTTATCAGCCTTTTTGACTCCCTGTTTTAAGAACTCTAATGTTTATAAGTCTATTATAGCACACCTCCTAAAAACATGCCAATATACAAGGCTTTTTAATTCTCTTGTTCCTAAAAATTTCCAGCCAATGATTATTTTTCTACCACTATTTTCCCGTCAACCACGGCCACAACCTTTAACCCTAAACTAATAAAATTTAAAATCCTACCTGTAGTTCTTAGACGTTTTCTTAATTCGGTGAGCGACGGTAGCTTCTTATCGTCGTAACTTAAAGATTTTATCTTTAAATCAGCAAATAAATTAAAAATCTTATTATCTTTTATTCTCTTGGGATATTTTTTCAAAGGCGACAGAAATTCTCCGGCGGTCAATAATGTAAACTTCTGCCCCTTGGTTTCTTGGCGACAAAATGCACCGTAGCGTCTAAGCTTTTCATCACTCGTATACATCGTCCCGCGACAAAATGGGCTGCCGCAGAAACAGGGATTAATTCCCTCTTGTTTGCCGCCATCTTCCGGATCAAAACTATAATCGATGGTTATTTCCTCACCCGGCAAAAGCCGGCGCAAAGAAAAAAATAAAGTATGGCCGTAATAAAAATAAGTATCGCAATTAGCCGAACAAGAATGATTGATTAAATGAACGCCCGAGGCTTTTACATCTAAAGGAAAAATCGATAAGCCGTTATTATTATAATCCATGGAATAACAAGCACGGCCAAATTTCTCCTCAATCGCCTCAATTTCTTCGTCTTTAATTAAACGGCCGGTATAGTCGCCGATAATTGTTCCGGCCGGTATTTCTTTGCGCGCAAAAACACCACGCCCTTTGTGCTTAGTTTTTTTAACTTGATAATAGACAGGTGGTAATAAAAACATAAATTATTTTTTAGGCGATAATTTTCTCATCGCCGGCCACATGGCCGTAATATTTTTTTTTCTAAATTCCGGATCTAGCCAGTCGTTGCCGGTAATGACCCGCCGACAGGCGGGCGCCCCGCAGCTACACTTCATTTTAAACTTCGGATCGGTAAACATCCGTCCGTAATCCAGGAATAATTCTTCATCTTTTTTGATGGCTCGCGCCGCCACAAAATTTCCCTTTTTATCATAACCGACATTAGCCGCACAGCTATGATTAAAATACCAAGATGCTCCCATGTTATTAAAATCAGCCGGTAAGATATATTCATCATCCTCTAAAAGAGCGAAGTTGGCAATCTTGCGGCGAGTAATTGGATCCAAATTTTTTAAATCGTTCCTCGAGATGATAACCGCTTCTTCCGGCGAATCAACATCGGCGATAATTTCCCCTTTTTTAATGTTACGTACCGCAAAAGTCGCTACCTCTCCAGGTAAGGCCCGAGAGGGGCGCAATTCAAACATCAACCGCGGTATAGTTTTAACGTATTTCATGATCATATAAATATCTTAATTTATGTCAGTCGCCGGCGACTTAATAAATTTATAAAGCGGCCGCCGCGCTAAATGCCAATGACTCTTCCAATTACAGTCGCCCAGCGAACAATCAAAAATTTTTACCGCCTTGGCCAAAGCGGTCTCTAAATTAATCTTAGTTAAATATTTAAAAACATTAGGAAAAATACTCAAATCAGAACCGACCAGCAAATAAAAATAAGTACCTCGATAAATTATGGCCAGCGATCCGGCCAATTTTTGACCGTCCACACTGATAGTTATGAGGTGCCAATCCAACGGTAATTTCAATAAATCATAAAAAGCCTGCCGTTCTTTAACTGTTCGTAAATATGATTCATCACCAAAATGCTTAACATTTAAATCTATGATAAGCGACAGGTCATTAAAATCATTCACGTTGACCTTAACCTCATGATCTCGTTCTAAAAGAGTAAATAAACGTTTAAAATTAGCTCGCTTATGACCGTCAGAAAAAGCCTGTTTTAAATAGTCATCAAAACTGCGAAGATTTGTCGTGTCCAAAAAATAAATATAATCTTCCAGCGGCAATGCACTCGTAAATTTATCTTCGCCTTTAAGATCATAAATTTTAACCGTTTGTTTAAAATCTATCTGAAATAATTGAGGCAATAAATATTCATATCCCGGTCTAAAAAAGGGACGATTATCGTCCATAAAATTTTCCGCAAAAAACTCTAAACAAACTAATTCCTGATTATATTGCAAAGGCAATAGCGCTACCGGCTGCTCGTTTTCATAAATAGTATAAAAATATAGAGCTTGCGGCTCTTGTCGATAAAAACACAGGCGGAATTCCCACAGATCATAAATAGTTTCCCCTGGCGATAAAGCTTCCCAAACCTTACGCGCCGTCTCTAAGTCGCTGATTACTTTTAGTTCAATCATATTATTGGGTTACATCACGTTCGGTTGCAGATGATAATAAGGCGGATTGTCTTTATAGCGCTTAATGGCCAGTCGAATTATTTCTTCTAAAAAGTCCCCATAATCCAGGCCGATAACTTCGGCCGAAGCGGAAAAAGTTCCTTCGGCGTCGAGTGATGGATTGGGATTAAGTTCGAGAACATAAGGGTTATTGTTTTTGTCGACCCGAATTTCAATCCGTCCGTAATCGTGACAATCCAGAATATTATAAGTATCAAGAGCAATTTCTCCCAGCAGCGCCTCAAGCTTCTTATTAATATTTTTTGGCGGACGCTGCACCACAATCTTTTTATATTCACCGCCGTCCGTATATTTCGCCTCAAAGGGATAAATATGCCATAAATTAGCCGGTAATTCATCGAAGATTGAGCGTGCTAAAGGAAGAATGCGCAAATCATCATCTTCGCTGCCGATAATCGGCACATCATACTCGTCGCCATCAATATATTCCTCAATTAACGCCGGACGACCGATTTGTTTTAAGACCACTTCTAATTGCCGGTATAGCTCTTCTTTATTTCTAACTACGGAATCATTAGTAATACCGATAGAATTATCAGTGTTGGCCGGTTTTACTATTAGAGGATATTTTAAGTCCTCACGAATATCATCATCTAACGAATAAACATAATCCCATTCTGGGGTAGGAATTTTATGATAACTTAATAATTTTTTTACCCTAATTTTATCGATACAAAGTCCCAGGGTAAAAGGATTGGATCCGGTATAAGGAATTTGCAGAGTATCTAAAATTGAGGCCGCATGCGGTTCCAGCAAACTAGAATTATTAATCCGCTCGCAGACATTAACCACTAAATCGACGTCGCTGTTTTTTAAATCATTAAAGGCTTTCGGTAAATCGTTAAAATCAAAAAAACTTATTTTATAACCCCTTTCCTTAAGAGTTTTTTCAATATCTTTGCCGATAACCGTTAAATCGTTTTCAACGGCCGTTTCCTGATCGGCGGCGTTTTCCTCGTATAAATTACAGGCGATGCCGATATGTAAATTACGCTGGCTGGAAATAGCCATCCGCCGAATTTTTTCAATTTTACTCCCGCGCTTCAAAATTTCCCGATTAATCACGGAAGCTGAAAAAGGCGACTTTCTGGCCGTCTTACCTATTGAAGAAGCGGGGTGAAATTTCGCGACTTCATAATTAACCGCTTTTTCCGCTTCCTGCAAATTATCTTGAGCGTCGAGCGCATTGCTGCCGCTGACTAAAATCCAACCGAGGTATTCGTAACCGTCCGGCGGCGTTAAAACCGAATCACCGATCTTTTTTTCAAACTGAAATTCCTTGATATAGGGCCGCCGTCTTAAATCATCGGCGATATCCAAATTTACGACAATTCCGGAATAATCCGAAGAAAAAGTATCGGCAATTAAATATTCATAGGGTCCCGACGGAAATTCAAATTTCGGAATATATAAACCGCAAGCAATTTTTAATAAATTCTCGATTAAATCCACATGCCAAGCCGCTTTGACGCTCGGATAGACTTCATCGCCCCCAAGACGTAAATTAATTTCTAAAGGCATTGGTCCAAGCGGCGTTGATTTCGCTTCAAAATGAATACAACCGTTTAAAATCCCTAATTTTTCTAGAGTTTCATCGGCCATCACTAAAAGTTCGGCTTGATTCTTTTGAGGCAAGTTTGAAGGAGTAACGCGGACGGTTTCAATAAAAAACGGTTCTTTAGTTTTACCATTATCGCTAATTGCCCAAAATTTAATTTTTCCATTTTGAATCAAGATATCCATATCAACTTCATCGCCATCAATATACTCTTCGACAAAAACTTCTAAACCGTCGTTTAGCGCCGACTCTACTTTGGCCGAAATATCTTTTTTAATATCGCGATAACTCTCCCGCAATTCTTCCTCGTTATTCACTTTAATTACAAAAGCGCTAGCCGCTCCGTAAATTGGTTTAACAACCAAGGGAAAATGAAATAACTTAATAACCTCCTCTAAATCTCGACTACTCTTCAACTCGCGGAATTTAACTACCGGCAAACTATTGGCCGCACAAAACTCCCGAAAAGAATGCTTATTGCGAACGCGATTAGCGACTTTATAAGAAGTGCTGATTAATTTATACTTATCGGCAATTTTTGCGGTTAACAGAACATCATCTTCTAAAAAGGTAATGACACCATCCGGTTTAACCTCCGGATTATCTTTTAAGAAATCATCCAGAACCGTTAAGGCCTCGGCATAATTTAAAGTGTTGGCCGTCAAACAATAGTCAACGTAAGGCTGAAAAGTGTTAGCCTCGCGACTTAAAACAATTATTTTCAGTCCGAAACTTTTTACTTTTCTAATAAATGATTTCTTCGAGTGTAGAGGGTCGTGAGCACTGGCCGTGTTCACGATTATAACCGTTTTACCAGCCAAAAGATTACGGTTGGAATCTGCGTTACCGTTTCCGTTCATAATTACTTAATATTATATGTTAAACCAATCTCAATAATAACTTCCTGATTTCCGGCGGGAATCTGCGGTACCGCCCCTCCTCCGGCCCCCATACCGCCTTTAGCATCAATCGAACTGCTATAAGAAGGCACGGGATTAATCAAATTCTCATACCAACCGGTAATCTCGCCCAGGCTCACACCGGCCGCCGAGGCTAGCGCCGCACTCTTATTTTTAGCGTCTTGTATTGCCATAATCCGAGCCGACTGCTTTAAATCGATCATATTAGAGGCGTCAAAATTTAAACTGTTGACCTGGTTTGCACCGGCTTTGGTTGCGGCAGCAATCACGCGGCTTAATTTATTCTGATCTTTATCATAACCGCTAACTTTAATCGTTAACTGTTCGTTCGCATTATAACCGGAAATAAGAGAAACATTATCTTTGTAGTCATACTGCGCATATAAAGAATAATTCTGCGTCTGAATATTTTCCGAACTGATTCCCGCCTCCTTAACACTTTTAATAATACCGGCGACCTTGGCGTTAAGCTGATTTAAAGCGTCTTCCGGTTTAGCGACTTTATCGATCTGCACGCCCAGATTAACTATCGCCAAGTCCGGTATATAGGTTATTTTTCCTTGGCCGGTCACGGTTACATTTTTATATTGCTGATTAACGATTCGATCACGCAAAATAGCCATAATAATGACGGACGCCAACAAGACAAAGGCGGTTAATATAATAGCTGTTTTCTGTCCGGCACTAATATTATTTTGAGAATTTTCTTCAAACATATTTTTTTTAATATTTATAATTAATATTATTATAACACTTCTTTTAAAAACCACAATAAAAACAGCTACTTGGCGAGATAACTGGCTCGAAGCGACGGACTAAGGCGTTCAATCGCATAACGCAAGGTAGTCCGCGACACACTTAAATGATTATAATTTAGAAAAATCAATAATTTCCGTTCGCTAACTCGTTTACCGACTTCTCGCAGCATCCAGCCGACCGCCTTATGAATTAAGTCTTCGCGATCGCCTAATAATTTCTGAGCGATACCCAGCGCTTCGTCGGCTTGACCATTTTTAATAAAAGCATAAGTCGCGACTATAGCTATCCGGCGCTCCCATAAACTAGAAGAGATGGCCAGCTTAGACAAAATACTTTCGGTTTTAGAAGTTAAGCGAAAATTTCTACTCGACAACTTTTTCTGTTCCCATAAAAAATCCCCTAAAATCTTCGGGGCCGATAAATCCACTAAATCCCAATTATTAATTCGAGATGTGTTTTGCAAATAAAAATCTACAATTATTTTTTTATGTCGTAAATCAGGAGCAAAAGCGTATTGTTCAACCAAAATTAATAATCCAATTAAGCGAAATTCATGAATTTTATTAGCCAAAAGTTTAGCTATCGCCACTAAATCTAAATCACTATATTTTCTAGCGATTTGCCGCTGCAGCGGTACCTTGAGACCTAAAAAAATATCCCCCGCGCCATACTGGCCCAGTGCGGTTTTAAAAAATCGCTGCAGAATTGCCGCCTGCGATTGATTGGCATAATTGGTTATTTCTTTAGTTAATTTTTTTAGGTCTGGCATAAATTTATTATAACATAAAATCTGTTTTTACAGCCCCTCCGTGTTTTTTTAACCCCCTACCCCCACCTAAACTTTCAAAGGTTGACAATACCTATGATTTTTTGTTATAGTTTTCTATTAACTAAAAAAGTTCATTAAAATAATCACAAAATATCAGGAGAAAACATGAAAAATCTATTTTCAGTTACAGCGGTTCTAATAATTATTTTCTTATTAAGTTCAGAGATTTATGCCCAAGTCCATCAAGTCCGCACCCCAGAAAGTCGCCAAATTATCATAAAAAACGCCACTAAAAAATTGGCGACTCAGGAACTGGCAAATCTGAGAGCGAATCTATCTTTTGAGGGAGTTGAGGCTAAAATTTTTTCTGTTGATGAGCTCAATAACCTGGCCATCGGTCAGGCTGTTCCGATAAAATCTTGGAAATTTATAATTTTAAACTTCCAATATAACTATAACGTTTTACCGCTAATCGCCGCTAGCGACGTATACAGCGTCAGCACTTATAAAAGTAATGCCGGCGTAGTAAAAAAAATTGCTACTCAGAACAAAATCTCACCAGCGGAAATAGCTATAGATATTTCACTAATTTCTTTTTACTTGCCGGTCTTAACAATTCTGATATTACCATTATTTATCAAGAGAAAAGATGATAAAAAATTAATAAGTAATTTTATTATTTTTACTGATACCTGGATATTTATTTTAATTTTTCTAGGAGCAATAATCAGCTCAATAATAACTAATGGATTTATAGCAATTTCTATAGTTCTCTTGTTACTTATAATCGTGATAATGAATTTTCCGAATCTTTTGGTAAAAACAATAATTACCTCGGGAATTATTATAGGAACCTGTGTCGGAACATTATCTGCACGATTGCATCTAATGGGAATCAACCCCTTTAGCTCAGATTTTCGATTTATCTGGGAATATGCAGCCTGGTATGTTTTAGCCGGAGGAATCGGCTCATATATCATGTGGATAAAAAAATCACCCGAACACATTTATATAGAATAAAAGTTTAATAAAAGCGTCTGTTTCGACAGACGCTTTTTTAAAAAACTAAAAAAGATTTTTTTATCTCTTCGCGCGCACGCGTTCATTTTCGGTTAAATACTGTTTACGCAAGCGAATATTCTTCGGCGTAATTTCTAAATATTCATCGTCATTCATAATACTCAAAGCTCTTTCTAAGGTTAAATCTAAAGGCGGAATTAAAATAATCGCTTCATCGGTACCGGAAGCCCGAACGTTGGTTAGCTGTTTGCCTTTTATCGGATTGACCATTAAATCATTACCTTTGGCAGCATTGCCGATAACCATTCCCTCGTAAACTTCGGTATTAGGAGAAATATACAAATCACCACGATCTTGTAAATTCCACAAAGAAAAAGCCAGGGCTTTGCCGGTAATCATCGAAACCATGGAACCTAATTTATTTTTTTGAATCTCTCCGACATAGGGTTTAAAACCTAAAAAATGGGTGCATAAAATACCTTCGCCTCGCGTATCAACCACAAATTCATTGCGATAACCCAATAAACCCCGAGTCGGCACTTCAAATAAAATTCGAGACTGACCATTATGAGTTTTTAAATCCAACATCCGGCCTTTGCGTTTGGAAATTTTGTCGATGACTACACCGGTCATCGCCTCCGGAATATCAATAGTTACTTCTTCGTAAGGTTCCATTTTTTGACCATTTTCTTCTTTGATAATCGCTTGGGGCTGAGAAACCTGCAATTCATAATTTTCTCGACGTAAATTTTCTAAAAGAATAGCAATATGTAGTTCACCCCGACCAAAAACCTGATAAGAATTCATGTCGGAAAAATCAATTTTAAGTCCGACATTAACTTCTAATTCTTTTTCTAAACGTTCTTTAATTTGACGATTAGTCACGTATTTCCCTTCGCGACCGGCAAATGGTGAATTATTAACTAAAAATCCGAGAGATATAGTCGGTTCATCGATTTTAATCGCCGGGAGCGGTCCTTGTTCCGCCTTTTCGGCAATCGTCTCGCCAATATATATATCAGGCAAACCGGCGACCATAACAATGTCACCGGCGGAAGCGGCCGTTACCTCTTGACGAGAAATTCCGGAAAAAGTAAATAATTTCGTAACTTTTCCGCTCCGAGTACTCCCATCCAAATCTTCAATATAAATAGTTTGTGCCGCTTTAATCTCTCCTTCATAAATTCGACAGATCGCTAAGCGTCCTAAAAAATTATCATAAGCTAAATTAAAAGGCTGAGCTAAGAGCTGTTTAGTCTCTAATTCCGGGCTGGAAGCTGCCGGGACATGTTCAATAATTAAATTAAGTAAGGGTTCTAAATTGGTGGACTCATCACTTAACTCTTTCTTGGCTATTCCCTGTTTGGAAGCCGCATAAATTACCGGAAAATCTAATTGCTCGTCGCTGGCTCCTAGATCCAAAAATAATTCATAAACCATTTCTAAAACCTCTTCTGGCCGCGCCGCCGGTTTATCAATTTTATTTATAACCACAATCGGTTTTAAACCGAGTTCCAAAGATTTTTTTAAAACAAATTTAGTTTGCGGCATCGGACCCTCCTGAGCATCGACTAATAGCAAAACACAATCAATCGAACGTAAAATACGCTCAACCTCAGAACTAAAATCGGCATGTCCGGGAGTATCCACGATATTAATCTTAGTATTACCATAAAAGACCGAGGTATTTTTAGAATAAATAGTAATTCCTCGTTCTTTTTCTAAATCATTAGAATCCATGCTGACATTGCCATCGGTCATGCCTGTTTGGCGCATCAAAGCATCGGTTAAAGTTGTCTTACCATGATCAACGTGAGCGATAATGGCGATGTTACGAATTTCCATAGTTTATAAATAAAATTTAACAAAATTATAACTTAAAATCTAAAAAATAAAAAAATTACGCACCTGACGTAATTTTCGATTAAGTCGTTCCTATCATACATCTTTTTTAAATAATAGTCAAACATATTAAATAAGCGGACTGAATGGGTAGAAATGATTAGCTCTTGACGTAATCTGATAATTTTGGTATATTATAATGTTCTTTAAAATAGGAGGAATAAAAACCAGCGAGCTGATGCTCCGAGACTCAAAGTTAAAAAAACTAAGAGGCTCGAGCATTAGAAACTCGAGCTGTTTTAATACTAAAAATATGAAGGTATTAAATGGTTTTTTAGGGATAATCGTCATGATTGTCGTCCTAAAATGGTTCCTTCCTCCCGAGGCAGTTTCTTTAGCCAGTGATATTTTAATTAAGGTCTTAACCTTAGTTAAAGATTTACTCGCTCAAGTAAACTTGCCTCAATAAAAAAATTTGAAAGAGAGATTGTTTTTACAATCTCTTTTTTCTTTTGGCCAGACCGGTTTTTTGGCTATACCGGCCTTTTTAAAAAAACAAAAACACCCGCCGAGCGGCGAGTGTTTTTAAGATCTTACTCTAGGCCATTAAGCGCGTTTAACGTTAACCGCGTTCATTCCTTTCGGAGATCTTTCTGACTCAAAGGTAACGGAATCACCTTCACGAAGTTCATTGAATTGGACTCCAACCAAAGCATTGCTATGGAAGAATAAATCCTTTTCCTGACCTTCAACGGTGATGAAACCAAAACCTTTATCAGTCAAAGTTTTAATAATACCAGTCATGGAATTTTCAAACTTAAATAAATAAAGTGGCAATTTGATATGTTTTTGAAAATCGACTACTTTTCTAATCACGTATTTTTGCTCATTAGGAATAATAGCATATAACTAAAAACAAGTCAAGTCTAGAGGCGACCCAGATCTAATTCATCATTAACCTTAACAGCGGCCACAAATTCCGGCATATGACTGACCATAATTAAAGAGCCCTCATAATTATTTATCGCTTCGGCAATAATCGGAATATGACGAAAATTAATATGATTAGTCGGTTCATCAAGAATCAAAATTCCCGGTTGCATTAAAACTAAACGAGCAAAAGATAATAATCCTTTCTGCCCTTCGGATAAATCTCCGATTTTATGTTCCATTAAATCTCCGGTAATTAAAAAACCGGCTGCTACCGAGCGCAATTCTTGTTCGCCTAAACCATCAGCCATAATATTTTTCAAAGAAGAAAAAACTTTCTCCGAAAAATCTAAAGTTGAAAAATCTTGGCTATAATAACCAACCCGCACACCATCTTTTATTTTCTGGCCAACCTGCTCGCCGCTGACCAACGAACGCAATAAAGTGCTTTTCCCGATACCGTTAGGTCCCACAATTAATAAACGGTCTGATTTACGCAAGACTTTATTAATATCCTGTAAAACCGGCTCATGATTTCTAATAATTTTGATAGTTTTTAAATTAACAATTTCTCCGCTTAAATTCGGCTGTGCCGGAATAGTAAAATTTCTAATTGTCCGATCTTCCTGTCGAACCTCAATTTTGTTTTCTTCCAAATCTTCCGTCTCATCCTTTAATTTTTTGGCCAATTTACGCATCTTCCCTCCTTTATGAGCGAAAAAATTAACTTTTTCTTTACGATCTTTAATCAATTTTTCAAGCTGAGCATTTTTATGCTGCTCGCGCTCGACTCGCTTAGTAATTTCTTCCACCACCGAATAATAATCTCCGACATACATTTCAGTTTTGTGCGTAAAATTATTAAGATAAATAACGCCCTCGGTAAAACAATTTAAAAAATCGGCGTCATGGGAAATAACCATGACGGTTTTATCATACATCACTAAAAAAGTTATTAAATGATCAATTCCCGCCTTATCAAGATTATTGGTCGGTTCATCTAAAAGTAAAATATCCGGGTTCTGGATTAAGGCATAGGCTAATAATAATCGAGCTTGTTGACCGCCGGAAAGCCTGCCGACTGTTCGATCTAAGGGGACAGTGAAATTGACCGCGTTTAAAGCTTGAGCAATGCGACTTTTTATATTTCCGGGAACCGGATCAAAGGCTTGGGCAAAATAAGCTTCCACCGTCAGACCTAAATCTTCTCGCGCCATAGTTTGGCGGGCGGTCGCAATTGTCGCCCCGTTAGCCGCCGAAATTCGTCCGCCTTGCGGCTCCAATTCCTTCTTTATTAATCCAAAAATAGTACTCTTACCGGCCCCATTCTGGCCCATCAGAGTAACTTTAGCTCCTTGGCGCAAATTAAAAGACGCCTCATCTAAAATTGGTTTTTTATGAGCATATTCAAATTTCACTTCGTCAAATCTTAAAACGACTTCTTCGGCCATAGAGAACTAATTAATTATAATAACTTCAACAGACTAACAGATAGCCGCCGCTACCGTCAAGGCTATTTCTTTATCAAACGGATCGGGCAAAATCATGTCCGCGGTCGGCCGAGGAACTAATCCAGCTAAATTGGACGCGGCCTTAATTAACATAGTATCAGTAATCTCAGTAACGTGATTATCTAACGCGCCGCGAAAGATTCCCGGAAAAGCTAAAACATTATTTAATTGATTAGGATAATCGCTGCGACCGGTCGCGACAATTAAGGCTCCGGCTGCTTTCGCCAGATCCGGCATAATTTCCGGAATCGGATTGGCTAACGCAAAAATTATCGGCCGAGCGTCCATATTCTTTATCATTTCTACGCTTAGAATTCCTGGAGCGCTCACACCAATAAAAATATCCACTCCTTTAATGGCGTCACTTAATAGGCCGGAAACTTTCTCATGATTTGTTAATAAAGCTAACTCTTGTTTAATCGGATTTAAATTATTTCTTCCTTCATAAATTATACCCTGAGTGTCGCAAACAATAATCTGCTTAAAACCATAAGCAAGCAATAATTTAGTCACGGCTGTTCCGGCCGCTCCACAACCATTAATTACTATTTTTATTTCTTCTTTTTTAGATCCGCGCACCTTTAAAGCATTGATCAAACCCGCCAACACGACCGTCGCTGTTCCGTGTTGATCGTCATGCATCACGGGAATATTTAATTCCGCTTTCAGCCGATTTTCAATTTCAAAACACCGGGGTGCAGAAATATCTTCCAGATTAATCCCTCCGAAAACCGGAGCGATATTTTTAACCGTTTTTATAATTTCTTCAACGTCTTGAGTCTGCAAACAAATCGGAAAAGCGTCTACTCCGGCAAATTTTTTAAACAGAATACATTTGCCCTCCATGACTGGAATGGCCGCTTCCGCTCCTAAATTTCCCAAACCTAAAATAGCACTACCGTCAGAAATAACCGCGACAGTGTTATTTTTTAAGGTTAATTCGCGAACTTGAGCTAAATCACGAGAAATAACTCGGCAAACTTCAGCTACTCCCGGAGTATAAGCTAAAGATAAATCTTTCCGGGTTTCTAATGAAACTTTACTAGAAACCGCTAATTTGCCCTTACTGCGTCGATGCAATTCTACCGCCTCTTGATAAATATCACTCATAGTTTTATTAATTACTTATTTCCAAGAAATTGGCGCCGTTACGACATTCCCCTGACTATCAACCACGGCCGCCTGATCGTCTAGTATATTATTTTCCTGATTATTCTGATCATCCGCTAAGAATTTTTCCACAAAATATAATTGCTCACCGGATTTAAGAATATATTGCTGATCTTTATATTCGGCTTTTTGGGCTTTCAAATCAATTTGGGTGGTGCCGTCCGGCAAAGCTTTTTTGGTTAAAGCAAAGCCAGCTAAAGCCTGCTGAGCGTCAGTGCTTAGAGTGTCGCCGGAAATAAGATAGGAATAACTATAATAGGGCTGATCGACAAATTTTTGACTGACGGTGTCGGTTGTAACCGACGGACTATTGGTCGGCGTATTGGGTTGATTATTACTCGAATTCAAGTCGACATTTGAGGTTAAGCTACAGCCGGCAGCCAACAATAAAACTACCGGTAAAATAAATAATATATTTTTCATAAATTTATTAAATTAATAATTAAGATTTATCTATTCTAGCACATTAATCTAAAATTTAAAAAGGATAAATAATCGCTTACCCGGAAAATTTTAAAAAAACTTGAATATAATCCAAAATTAGGAGATAATGATTATATAAATAACCATTCTTTAACATTCAAAAATTCAAAGAGGCTCAAAATGAATACGCGTATTACTGTTAAATTTTTGGGCGGCGTCGCCGACGGCAAAAATTTAACCGGTTCATGCATCTTATTACTGATCGAGCACGAAAAGAAAATTACCAGGACATTAATCGACATCGGATTAATTCAATCCAGGGAAGATTTTCTAGAAAGGAACAAAGAACTTCTAAACCAATTAAATCCTAAAACCTTGGATTCAATTATTCTGACCCACTCCCACATCGACCATATCGGTCGCTTACCGCTACTGATTAAATATGGTTTTGGTGAAAGGGGGAGAATAATTTGTACTAAGGCGACAAGTGGTCTATTGAGCGTTATGTTGGAGGATAGCGCCAGAATTCAAATGGTAGACATTGGCCGTCTGAAATCCAGAGAAAATAAAAAAAATTCAAAAAAGGCTAAAAATTTTAGTCATAGTGATTTAACTCTGGGAAATTATGAAAGAAAAAAATGGAAAAAACATGCTAAAAACAAAACAGTCCCCATCGAATCACTTTATACTATGTTGGACGTAAAAAAAGCATGTAATCTGATAAAAAACGACGGAATTGAATACTTTATTTGGATAAAATTAGCTAATAATATCAGCCTAAAACTCTACCCCAGTGGCCACGTTCTCGGCGGAGCCATCTGTGTTATTAAAATCAAAACTAAAACTAAAGATGTTTATTTAGGTTTCAGTGGAGATCTGGGACGCCAAGACGGTGTTATTCTGCCGCCACCGGAAATGATTCAAGAACCAATCGATTACTGGTTTATTGAATCGACCTATGGCGGGAAAATTCATCCGCCACGCGAAGAAGAAATCAATAAACTGATTTCATTAATAAGAAAAGCTCAAGAAAAAAAACAAAAAATTATAATTCCCTCTTTCGCTTTGGAAAGAGCTCAAGAAATAATTTTTTTACTTTCTTATTATATTCAAAACAAAAAAATATCGCCGATTACGATTTACCTAGATTCGCCTATGGCCGCAAAAATTACAGAAATTTTTGCCGCCAATTGGCAAACCGGAATGTTTCTCGGTCAAGAAAAATTAAAATTTAATCCCTTTGACATCAAAGAGAATAAATTTTTAAAAATTATCGGCAGCTGGGAAGATTCCGAGGCTCTTATCGCCAGTGCTGGCCCATATATAGCCATAGCTGGCTCAGGAATGTGTAATGCCGGACGTATCAGGGAGCATTTACGGGCGGGCCTAGGGAGATCAGATACAGTCATTTGTCTTGTCGGTTATATGGCCGAAGATAGTTTAGGAAAGAAACTCAAAGATGGACTGCCAATAGTCAAAATGAACAACGAAGAAATTATCGTCAAAGCGGAAATAGTGAGCTTTGATAGCTTTTCGGCGCACGCCGATTCAACATTTTTAGTATCATATACTAACGAAGTGATGGCTAAAAATCCCGATGATACTAAAAAAATATTTATCATTCACGGTGAAGAAATGAGCGCCGCCTTCCTTAAACTGGCTTTATTAGATAGTGTTTCTCATAATCAAAAACATAAAATCGTCATCCCCAAAATGGGAGAGGAACAAATTTTACTTTAAAACAACTTTAAAACCCGTTAATTTTTATTAATTAACGGGATTTTATTTAACAGACATACAAACCATAATCTAGCGGTGATTTCTAAAAATTAAATCTTTAAAAGCTTCTAATTTTATTTCTCCAGCAAATAAACGATAAACTAAATATAGAATATAATAATCCTTAATGCCCCTAATTTTATTAAGGATTCTAATAGTATTAATACCTTCTACGGTCTTATTCTCACTTTTCATTCTGGCTAAGGCTGTTTTAGTGCTCTTCCCCTGGCCTACTAAAATACCAAATTCTCGATTTCTCGTATTTCCCGTACAGCTCATCCACAAATCATTGCCCCAGCACTGGCTGCCCAAGGCGAAAGTTGATTTTTTTCCGCCTAATTTTTTAACCACTAAATCTTCCACCTCTGTCGCCGCTCGGGAAATAATATGTGTTTCCGCGCCATAGGAAAAACCCAGACCCTTGGTGATTCCAGCTAAAATAGAAATCACGTTTTTAAAAGCCGAGGCATACTCTGTCCCGACGACGTCACTTGTCGGATAAATAAATAAATTGGCTGAACTAAATAAAGCGACCAACTTTTTTAAAACTAGGCGATTCTCACAGGCAATATTGGCTCCCAAGGGTTCATGATCAAATAAATCTTGAGCGATAGTCCCTCCCGCTAAAACGGCATATTTATAAACCCGACCGGATAATTCTTTCTGGATAATTGTCGAGAGTCTTTTGCCTGAATTCCAATCCAAAGCCTTGGAAGTATTAAGAATAATAGTCTGGGGTTCCAAATACTTTTTAATATCTTTAAAAACCTGACTAATACAACTAGAGGTAACCGCCACGATTAAAATATCACAATTTGTTAAAAGTTCCCGAACGCCGGAAACAAAAATTACTTTTTCGCTTATTTTCTTGCCGGGGTGGAAATAAGGATGTTCGCGATTCTTGTCTAAAAAATTAATAAGTTCCCGGTCGCGATCGCAGGCGTATAAATCAAAATCAGAAGAATTTTTTTTATCTAAATGCTTTAAAACCGCATAACCAAAATTACCGATACCATAGATAGCTACTTTTTTCATACTCTTTTGTCCTTACTTCTTATATTTTTATTATACCACTTGTCCAAAGCTAAGCAAAAAAGATGTAATCTGATATAATGATAAAAGAATATATATTTATGAATACTACTCATATATCAACCAATATTTACAGATTCATCAAAAATCGTTTTAGTCGGGAGTCTTTTTGGGGATTGACTGCCACCTGGCTAAGCCTGACTTTTATATATGCCTTATTCTTATTGTTAGGCATAGTAGAAGATTTTATTCATTCTGATCCGATTGTCGCCGTCGATAACAATTTTAATCAATTAATGATTCTATTCCGTTCCGATTATCTGACCAAGATATTTATGGAAATAACTTCTCTGGGCAGTTGGCTAATCGTGGTCAATGTAGCTGTAGCGTTTTTCTTAATCCTCTGGTTATTGAAAAAAAGAACCTATATTCCGACTTTTTGGTTATCTCTAATGGGGTCTACTTTAGTAAATTTTTTAAGTAAATTAGCCTTTCATCGCCCCCGACCATTATATCCGGTTTATACAGAAAGCGGCTTCTCCTTTCCTAGCGGTCACGCCTCAGTAGCAGTGGCTATGTATGGTTTTATAATATATTTTTTTCTTCGTCAGACCAAAAAATTAATCAACAAAATTTTAATCTTATTTCTCGGACTAACCTTAGTTATAGCTATTGGTTTTTCCCGATTATATTTAGGGGTTCATTATTTAAGTGATGTTTGGGCCGGTTACCTTTCCGGACTTCTCTGGCTAATTTTGGGAATAAGTTGGACTGAATGGTTAATAGTGCAATCAGAAAAAAAATTTACTAATAACGAAACAAAAATTAACACCAAGGGTTAAGCTATATCAACTTGACTTAAATTAATAAAAAAGCCCGACATTATATCGAGCTAAAATGCAATAATCCAGCATCAAGGTTCTACACAAAAATTACCGTTAGGGCGCCAGACTGCGTTTCTTCTTCGCTGTCATACGGCGTAGCTCGCCATAATTCTTCGGCCAAAGCGACGCCATTCGTGGCTATCGAGTCATGCGCGATTTTAACCTGAGAAATTAACCAGCGAAATAAAATTTTTTTGACCTTCACATCGGTGGCCAATTTATACCTCCGAAGGACATCCGAAAATGTCTCTCCAGGAGCGATCCGAGTAACAAAAAACTTGACTTTTATTTGTATCTCCGTAATTTGTTGATTAAATATTTGAAATAACGATTTGTTATGTTTAAAATATCATAATACACTAATTTTTGTCAAATAAAATTTATGCAAACACCAATCAGAAAAGCCGAAACCTACCGGCGTCCAAAACCCGATCCTTACATTACTCCGGAAAAATTTCGGGAATTAACGTTAAAATTAGAAAAATTAAAAACCGTGAGCCGTCCCCGTGAATCTCAAGAAGTTAAGAGATTAGCTCTGATGGGTGATTTTTCCGAAAATGCCGGCTATCAACTAGCCAAAGGCCGTCTACGCGGAATTAATCAACGAATTCTTGATATTGAAGAACAGCTTAAGTTTGCTGAAATCATTAATGGGGATGGAAATAATGACACTGTCAGACTCGGACATTTAGTAACTGTTGAAACGGCAAAAAAACAAAAAACTTACCGCCTGCTCGGTTCAGCCGAAACTAATCCGGACATCGGCGTTATTTCTCATAATTCTCCGCTCGGCGCCGCTTTAATTAATCGACGAGTCGGCGATATTATTAAAGTTCAACTGGCCGATCGTCAAATTGAATATAAAATTATTAAAATTGACTAAAAAAATAAGCTCCGGGGAATATCGAGCTTATGTCTTTTAATGTTTAAACAAGCGGCTAATTATACAGCTAATTTGCGCCGTATCGTCTTTGTCTTCGACTATATTCATTAATTGCCTCTATCAAATCAAGCTTAGAAAATTCCGGCCAATATTTTTTTGTAAAATATAATTCACTATAAACCGACTGCCAAGTTAAAAATCCCGATAAACGCTGCTCCCCAGAAGTTCTGATTATCAAATCCGGATCGGGTAACCCGGCTGAATCCAAATTTTTTTCAATTAAACTTTCCGAGATTTCTGAGACTGATATTTCTTGATTAACAATTTTTTTAACTGCCCGTACTAATTCATCGCGACCGCCATAGCTAAGACAAATATTTAAAATTCCTTTGAGACCCCGGCGAGTTTGTGCTTCTATTTTCTTAATATCTGCCTGGATCTCGGCATTATAGTCGGTCAATCGACCAAAAAAATTAATCTTGACGCCCTGCGCTACCAAAGTCTTAACTTCCCGATTAACAAAAATCTTAAATAATTTCATCAAGTAATCGATTTCAACTTTTTCTCTATTCCAATTTTCGGTCGAAAAAGCGTAAACAGTTAAAATTTTTATACCTTGGGAAAAGGCCGCTTTAACAATCGTCTTAACATTCATCAAACCGCGGCGATGCCCTTCAAAACGCGGCAGACCGTTGGCCTTAGCATAACGACGATTACCGTCCAAGATAATACCAACGTGTAGCGGTATATTTAATTTATTATCAATCATATTATAAATATATTAGTATCACTATAACACAACTCCTCTCGATATTCTAATTAATTTGAATAATTACTTAATCGTCGTAATTAAATTGCCGCGCTCAATAATATCCGAAGCCTTAATAAGATTATTTTGTTCTTCATATAGAGACCGACAATTCTGGCTAGGTAAAAACTGCTTATTCGGTAACGTCAAACATCGACCACGCTCAAAAACTCCATCACTAGAGGCCTCATAAGCCAATCTAGGCGTTAAAATCGAATTAATCGTACCAGAACCGCTATTGCGTCGCGTCATGACTGGAGTCGAGGAATTTAAAATATCTTGACCCAAGACGCTGCGTGGAATCTTCAGTCCCAGAAGATTAGCGATCGTCGGATAAAAATCCAAATGACTGGAAGGATTATTAATAGTCCCGGACAAATTGGTATCTGGCGCTAAAATAATTAATGGAACTTGATTATCGCTCAGCCCCACCGAAATAGCGTTATCTGCCTTTAAAGCCCGGCTAATAGAAGTGTAGCTCCCATGATCACCATAAATAACAATCAATGAATTATCATATAACCCTAAAGTTTTTAACTGATTTAAAAACTTTCCGATAGCTTGATCGACATAATGAATACTTTGCAAATAATTCTGCTGAGTCTTGTTAAACTTGGTATCCGTCGGTATTTTTAAAGTTTGCAAATCCAGCGGAACTTCAAAAGGTGTATGAGAGCTGATAGTAATGAGCGTGGCCATAAATGGCGTCGCTAGATTTTTTAATTTTAACGCGGATTGATTTAAAAAATCTTCATCGCCTAATTCGGCAAAACCTGGTCCAACTTTACGAGAAATTATATAATCTTGTTTACTAAATGAACCACTATAACCTAACTGGGGATAGATATTAGAACGATTCCAAAAAGTCGGCACATCACCATGCAGGGCATAGGTATGATAACCATTATTTTTTAATAATTGCGGTAAAGCTTGATAATTATTATGAGCATAATCAATAAAAACCACATCGGTAGGCAGGGGGAAAATAGAATTCATGGTTACAAATTCGGCATCGGCCGTATTGCCCTGGCCAACCTGGGTATAATAATTATCAAAATAAAGACCACGGCGCGCCAATTCATTTAAATACGGAGTGATAGCTTGATTCCCGATAGATTGACCAATCACGGCGTTTTCTAAGGATTCAACCTCTATAAAAATAACATTACGATTTTTTGCTAAAGCAAAATATTTTGGGGTGGTGACAGTCTGAATCGTAGCCTCTCGATTTATATTCCAAGCTTGAACGAAAGCCAGCTCGGCGGCCGACGGATGATTATCGCGTGTTAAATATTTGGCTGTGTCTTCCAAGGTAAAATTAATCACCCCGGCTTTGGCCACTAAAGTTTCCAAATCATATAAATCACTGTATAAACGGCTACCGTCACCCCATTCTTTCGTTTCTTGCTGAAATAAATAATAATAACCGCTAAAACCAACAAATAAGATAATCATTAGAATAACCAACTTTTCCCTATTAGTTTTTTTAAAATCGGTAAATTTAATCTGACGATCAATAATTAAAGCTAAAATAAGCAAAATTAAATTGGCGACAAACAGTAAAATCCGCCAATTAAGAAGCGTGACAATTGTGCCGGTCTGACTGGTGGCTAATGACGCATATTTCCAAGCCGAAACCTGTAAAAAGGCCGTAGCGTATTCATAATAAATAAACTGCGCCACAAAAATAAAAGAAATTAAAATAGAGACTAGAAACAGATATAGATACTGACCGCGTTTTTTAAAAAACCAGGCGGGACCATAAACAATAATACCCAGAGAAAAAGTAACTAAAACTCTGCGGATAATATATTGCTGCGGATAAATATTCAACCAACTATTATAAGCCTGATTCTGCCAAACAAACAGCAACGCTAAAACTACCGGCCACCCAAAAGCCGAGCAATAAAATTTTATCTTATAAAAATTAAATGGTTTTTTCATCATGATCTTAACTCGGACGAACTTGGTTGAACCTAATTAATGTCCCCAATTATTACATTCTAGCAAAATAATCTTAAAAATTCTAACTCCAGCCAAGACCGATACAAGACTAATACAAGCCCTTGACAGACTAATAATTTTTTTGTAATATTTGAGTAGTAAAACTTGGCCCAGAAGGCTTTTTTTTAAATACTAATAATATGAACAAAATCACCAATTATATCCAAGAATCTATCGCCGAAATGAAGAAGGTTACTTGGCCAACCAAAAAAGAAACTTATAATTATACGGTGCTCGTTATTGGCATTAGTTTAGGCGTGGCAATTTTTTTAGGCATCCTGGATTATATTTTTACTCAAGGTTTTCAATTTATTATAAAATAATAAAAAATATTCGTTCTTAATATCAAACGTATGGCTAAGCAACTTTTGAATCAGGGTCGCCGCTGGTATGTAATTCACACTTACTCCGGCTACGAAGAAAATGTTACCCAAAACTTAAAACAAAGAGTAGAGTCCCTGGATATGGAGGATAAAATTTTTAATATTTTGATTCCGACTGAAAAAAAAATTAAAATAAAAAATAGTAAACGACGAGTAGTGGAGGAAAAAATATTCCCTGGTTATATTCTAGTGGAAATGGAAGTAACTGATGAATCCTGGTATATTGTCCGCAATACGCCTAACGTCACCGGTTTTATCGGAACAGGGACGATTCCGACGCCGATTAGCGACGTCGAAATCAAATCGCTGCAGAAAAGAATGGGCGTGGACGATCCGAAATTCCAAATTGACGTGGTGGTCGGAACTCCGGTGCATATTAACGAAGGACCGTTTAAAAACATGGAGGGCAAGGTTACGGCCGTGGACGAAGCCAAAGGGAAAATTAAAGTTTCCGTTTCCATGTTCGGACGGGAAACTCCGGTCGAACTGGACTTTCTGCAAATAAGAAAAGTATAAAAAAACGATAAAAATTTGAAAATTGAAAAATTAGCTTCTAAATTTCTTAATTTCCGAATTTAAATTTTTAATCTAAAATTATATGGCTAAAAAAATAAAAACTAAAATAAAGCTGCAAATTCCGGGCAGTCAAGCTAATCCGGCGCCTCCAATCGGTCCGGCCTTAGGTCAACATGGCCTTAACATTGCTCAATTCTGTAAAGAATTCAATGATCGAACTAAGGATAAAGTCGGCGATATCATCCCGGTAGAAATTACCGTTTATGAAGATCGCAGTTACGATTTTATTCTAAAAACCCAACCAGCGGCCGAATTAATTAAAAAGGCGGCCGGTATTAAAAAGGGTTCGGGCAAACCGCTAACGGAAAAAGTCGGAAAAATTAGCGACGCTCAATTAGAAGAAATTGCTAAAACTAAAATGCCCGATTTAAATGCTAACGATTTAGAAGCGGCTAAAAAAATTATTGCCGGTACCGCCCGACAAATGGGCGTAGAAATTAAATAATTACCTAAATTGTGGGAGTTTTTTGGCCTCGGGCTTAAAAACGTTAAACCACGACTAAAATTTATGAAAACAGAAAAAATTAAAAAAGTAATAAAAACTCCTAAAAAAACAGATTACTCCGCCATTTACGAAAAATCCAAGACTTATGCCGCCGAAGAAGCTTTGGAAATAGTCAAAAAATTAACAAAGACTAAATTTGACGCCTCCATTGAAGTTCATATGCGTTTGGGTATTAATACTAAAAAAGGAGACCAACAGGTTCGTGGGCAGTCAGCCTGCCGCATGGTACCGGAAAAACTATTCGCGTTGCAGCTTTTGTAACTCCGGAAAATGAAGCAGCCGTCAAAGCTGCCGGCGCTGATCTGGTTGGCAGCGAGGAGTTGATAAATGAAATTAAAAAAACTGAAAAAACTGATTTTCAGGTAGCAATTGCCGAACCAACAATGATGAAAAATTTAGCCGTAATCGCTAAAATTTTAGGCACTCGCGGTTTAATGCCTTCACCGAAAAATGATACCGTCACCACTAACCCGGCAAAAACTGTGGAAGAATTAAAAAAGGGCAAAATTAGCTTTAAAAATGACGATACGGCCAATGTCCATACTGTTATCGGAAAAGTCAGTTTTGAAACTAAAAAATTACTGGATAATTACCAAGCCCTGCTAAATACCGTTAAGAAGGCTAAGCCAGCCTCTTCCAAGGGAACTTATCTCAAAAATATCAGTCTATCTTCTTCAATGAGTCCCGGCGTCAAGGTCATAGTTTCTTAATCTATAAACTATTTTAGTAATTCTTGACTGACCAACTAAAATAATATATAGTTAAATCAGGTAAGCATTTTTAAAGAAAGAGCGAACCATTTCGTTCTTTTTTTAAGAAAAAGGTCGTCTTACAATTTAATAAATTTTTTTTAGAAAAAAGAAATGAAAAAATTATTTATCGGCGGCTTGTCTTTCAAGACAACTGAAGAGGGTTTAGCAGAAGCTTTCGCTAAGGCCGGCCAGGTTGTCTCCGCCGTGATTATCTCCGATCGCATGACCCATCGCTCTAAGGGCTTTGGCTTCGTAGAAATGGCTAATGACGAGGAAGCGGACAAAGCTATCGCCATGTATAACAACCAGGAATTAGACGGACGCAATGTAGTTGTTAATGAAGCCCGTCCCTTGGAAAAAAGATTCTAATCAATTTTCACGTAATCGATATTAGATTGACTTTTAAAAACACCCGTGTCCAACACGGGTGTTTTTGGTAACCCAAAAAAAACTAAGTATAACTTATTTTCCCGGAGGACAAGCAGTAAATTCACAATTTGAACCGCTCCGACCAACCACTGATCCATCAGGACAAATTTTTGCCTCCTGTGTACAAGCCACTGCTTCGGGAACATTGGCGACATTAACCTCTAAACGCCAAATAGAATAATTTAAGAAACCGGCAAAGGTCACCCAAATAATATAGGGTATTAATAAATAAGCGGAAATACGAGAAATTTCATAAAAAGCTAAAATTGTCGCCAAAATTGCGCACCACAAACTTATAATTTCTATAAAGGCCAAACCTGTATTGTGTATGCCAAAAAAAATCATTGGCCAGAAAATATTAGCAATTAATTGAAAAATAAAAAGAACTAAAGCCGTCCTAACATTTTTATTATTTAACCCTTCCCGCCAAATTAAAAAAGCGGAAACTCCCATTAAAATAAATAATAGCGTCCACACCGGGGCAAAAACCCAATTGGGCGGATTAAACGCCGGTTTAGCTAAGGTCGCATACCAAGTAGAGATGGCGGGGATAGTAAATAAGCTGCCAATGGCGCCGGCCAGTAAAGAGATAAAAATGGCCGCCAATAATTTTAAAAAATTTTGTAATTTCATATTTTTATAGCTTATTTTTATATTTTAGCAAATCGCTGGTTTTTTTACCATGCTTCTAAACCTGGAAGACTGTTTAAAACAGCCCCAACGACTCAATAGGTCGTTAAGGGCTGTTTGGCTCACACTGCCACAAATAGAGAATTAAATGTTTATTTGATTAATTCGATGCTAATAATTTTAACATCTTTTAAGGGAAGGTCTCGGCCATTAACCGGCTCGGCTTCAATATTTTTAACGACATCCATTCCGCTGACAACCTCACCGAAATTTACATGTTTGCCGTCCAACCAAGGAGTTTCTGGGGCAGTAACTATAAAAAATTGAGAACCGTTGGTGTCGGGACCGGAATTGGCCATGGCCAAGGACCCAGCGATTAATTTATGAGAATTAAATTCATCTTTAAATTGATAACCCGGCCCACCGGTGCCATAAATAGAAGTATCATTTCCCTTGCTTAACGGATCGCCGCCTTGAATCATAAAATCTTTTATCACCCGATGAAATTTAGTTCCATTATATAGACCGGCTTGGGCTAAATTCAAGAAATTATTGACCGCCACGGGCGAATCGGCGGCATAAAACTTGACCGTAATATCACCAAGACTGGTTTTAATCACGGCTTGTGAATACTTTTTAGTTAAATCAACTTGCTGATCGGGAGTCGGCATAGTAGTAATGTTTTGAACCGGCGCGACCGGAGACGACACCGACTGATCGGGGTTAATCTCAGAATTAGCAACCGGTGCGGCGCTCGAAGAGAGCGTCGCTAAATTATTAGATAAACTAGGATCTGGCTCAACTGAGCCGGTTAACGAATTAACTTCAGCCTGATCGGTCGACTGATTAGTATTAGGGCTGGAACAAGCTGACACGCTAAAAGCAATCGCTAAAATTGCTAACATAAATAAAATTTTTCTCGGCATAATTTTATCGAATTAATTATTAAACTTTAAATTGTTTTTTAATTTTTTTGTCTTCTTCGACGCGCTTATCGGCGATAATATTTTTAGCGCGATGACGCAATTCAGCTAAATCAAGTTCCGCTAATTTTTTAGCGGCCGGCATAAGTTGTTCGATTGTATTCCGTTCCGGGTCTTCTATCACCTCGGCTAATAATACGTCTAAAACAGCACCAATCTTCGGTCCGGGCTCTAATTTAAGGGCAGACATCAAATCATGGCCATTAATCTTTAACATCTTAACGGAAACCGGGTCATTTTGTACGCTTTCCAACATATACTGCAAATGGCGTAATTTATAAGGCATGGCCTTGGGCGTTCCCGAACCTAGACGATCGGCCACTCGCAAATGGATTAAATCTTGTAAATTATCTTTCCCGGTTTTAACTATCAAACGGCGAACGGAGGCGGCCGTAACTTCACCGACATTATAATAAAACATGTGATTTTTTACCAGATTAACAACGCGCCCACGGTCTTCATTGGAAAATTTTAAACGACTCATAATGCGCTCCGTCATTTTCGCGCCCAAGTATTCATGATTATAAAACGTGGCTATTCCTTTAATTATCTTACGAGTTTTTGGTTTGGCGACGTCATGGAGTAAAGCCGCTAAACGCACCGGCCACCCTGAACTCGGACAATATTTTAAAGCTAAAATGTTATGTTTAAATACGGGATAAATATGATGGCGATCCTGTTTAACGTCGACCCCTTGCTCCAGTTCCGGCAAAATATATTGCAATAATTTAGTATCATGAAGTAATAGAATCCCCTCACTGGGCCGGGATGAAGAAAGAATTTTAATTAATTCATCCCGAATTCTTTCCGGCGAAATAAATTTTAGGCTGCCGGCTAGTTTAAAAATAGCTCGTTGCGTTTTTGGTTCTAATTCAAAACCAAGCTGAGCGCTAAAACGAACCGCCCGCAACATTCTTAAGGCGTCTTCTTTAAAGCGATCGCTCGGCTCGCCGACCGCCCGAATTATCTTTAATTTCAAATCTTTCCGGCCGCCAAATAAATCAATAATTTCTTCCGGTTTTTCCGGATCAAGAGCGAGAGCATTAATCGTAAAATCCCGACGCTCTAAATCTTTGTCTAATTCCGTTTCAAATCGGACAATTTCCGGATGGCGCCGATCGACATAATTTTGCTCGCTGCGATAAGTCGTAATTTCCACTACGTCTATTAATGTTTCTGAAGGTTTATCGGCCGTTTCCCGATTGTTGGCTTGATGACGAATCGGATACAAAACCGTACCAAATTCATTTTCATATTTAGCTCCGGAAAAAACCTCTAAAATTTGTTCCGGCCGAGCATTGGTAGTTATATCCCAGTCTTGCGGTTCCTTATTCATCAAAAAATCACGGACGCAGCCACCCACAATATAGGCCTCGTAATTGGCGGCTCGTAAATCTTTAACAATTTTTCTTATATAATCGGGTATAATCATTTATTTAAAAAGCTGAGTAAAAATCGATTTTTTATTAACAACACTCTTTACTAACGAACCGTTACTCTTCTTAAATTTAGTATAAATAAGCTGAAAAGACAAATGGTTGTCTTTAACCCATTGATAATAGGTTTGCATCGCCGTGTTTTCATGCGCGCGTCGAATAATTCGACTCTTATCAATCTTATATAAACCGGCGATTCTTTTTTCGCAGATAGCTTTGGTGGTCGGCAAAGGTTGGCCGCCGCCGCCGATACAGCCTCCGGGACAAGCCATTACTTCTATATAATGATAGTCTTTTAATTTAGGAAGAAGCAAGGAAAAATTACTAAGACCATTAATAACGCCCACTTTTAAACGTTGACCGGGAAATTGAATTTTTGCCTCTTTAAACCCCTGCAGGCCGCGTACTTCGGTAAATTCTAAACGATTATCAAAAATTTTATTCTGGCTTTCCTTATTAACTAGAGAAACTGCGGTTCGCAGAGCCGACTCCATTACTCCGCCCGAAGCGCCATAAATTGCCGCTGCACCCGAACCACTATTAAACAACGATTGATTGGTGCTCGGAACTAAATTTTTAAAATCTATCTTGGCTTTTTTTATTAAATACGCAAGTTCACGCGTCGTTAAAACATAATCCACTAACGGTTGACCATTGAGGCTTAATTCCGGACGCCGAGCTTCCTCTTTTTTAGCGGTACAAGGCATAATTGAAACCACCACAATATTTTTCGCATTAATTCCCTGCTGTTTAGCCCAATAGGTTTTTAACGCTCCGGCTAAATGAATATGGGGAGAACGCGCCGTCGTCAAATTAGGAATAAGTTCCGGATGATAAAATTCCACATAAGAAACCCAGGACGGACAGCAGGAAGTCATCATGGGCCAAGCGGCTCGCTTGTCTCGAAGCCGCGCTAACAATTCCTCGGCTTCAACCATGGTGGTAATATCCGCTCCAAAATTAACATCCAATACTTCTTGAAATCCTAGTTTTTTTAAAGCCGTAATAATTTGGCCTTCGCAATTTTCACCATAAGGCAAACCGAATTCTTCCCCCAGGCTGACCCGAATAGAAGGCGCAAATTGAGCGATGACCACCTTACTTTTATCTTTTAATATTTTTTCCACCTCCGGCCAAGCGACTTGCTCCTGAGCGGCGGATACCGGACAATGCAGAGTACACTGTCCGCAATAAACACAAGCGGCCGTCGAGTCGCGGCTGGGCATAACTTCCTGATTACTGCCCGATCCTTTAATTTTTAAATAATTAATTCCTTGACGAGCGCAAGCCTCCACGCAATTTTGACAGTCAATACATTGGGAGCCGTCGACCTCTACGGCTGAACCGAAACGATAAGTCTGACGAAGAGTCTTGCGTTCGGTTAAACGATTAGTTTTAACTTGATATTCTTGAGCTAATTGCAATAACTGACAATCAGGCAAAATCAGGCAATCTCCGCACTTTTTAGTATGCTCAGCAATAATTAATTCTAAATTTAAACGCCGCGCCGCGCTGACGCGAGGACTGGTTGTATAAACTTCCATGGCCGGTTGAATAAGTGTGGAACAGGCCGTGACTAATTTATGACGACCCTTAATCTCAACTAAACAAACCCGACAATTAGCTTTGACATCCAAATCAGGATGGTAACACAAAGACGGAATATTAATTCCCTGAGCGCGAGCAACTTCTAAAATGGTTTGCCCCTCCCGACCCTCGACAATTTTATCATCAATCTTAAATTGCATTACTTTTTTAAATTATTTACATAACTTCTTAGCGCCTCCGGCAGCGAAGAACCTAAAGCACAAAAACTGGAATCTGCTAAATTATCCACGATTTCCCAAAACAATCCGTCGTCATAAGTCGGAGAGCTAACAAGCTCTGCTAGACGATAAGTTCCTTCGCGACAGGCGGTACACTTACCGCAACTTTGTTCCTGATAAAATTTAATCCAACTCTGAAATAATTTCTTTCCCACGGTCGAAGATAAATCATAAACTCTTATAGACCCCGCTCCCTCCACCGGACGCTCTAACTGGTGAGAATTTAAAACTTCCCCGCTCGCCGCTCCGCCCGCTTGGACAAAAAACAAACTGGTCGGCCAATTATTAGTTTGGCGTAAAACTGCTTCAATGGTTAAATTGGCCGCTAAATTATAAACTCCGGAATGCTTAACGGCACCGTCAATGGTATAAAATCTGGTATCTCGATATTTATTTTTAACGGCCAGACTAAGGTTATAAAAAGTTTCAGTGTTATTAATCAAAGTCGGCTGGTCATACAAACCGCTTTCCGCCGGAAATGGTGGTTTTAACCTCGGCTCTACTTTTTTGCCCTCAATTAAATTTAAAAGGGCACTTTCTTCCCCGCTAATATAAGCCAGACGTTCCGGTTTTACAAAAAATTCCGTCTTGGCTTCTAAAAATTTATATTTTGGCCGCTCTAAAATTACTTTTAGTCCGGCAGAATATTTTTTATAATATTCTTGATTTAAAAAAATATAAACTTTTTTTATTTTGGCTGTTCCTAAAAACTGATCGGCCAAATAAAGACCGGCAATCACTTCAGCCGGATAATGATTTATAATATAACCGTCCTTCTTAACTCCCGGCTCGCCTTCGGCGCCGTTCAAAATAATATAACCGGATTTTTTATTTTTCAAAGCCGCCTTAACCACCGCCCATTTCTGCGCAGTCGAATATGAGGCGCCACCCCGGCCGACCAGGCCGGCGGCTTCTATTTTTTTTATAATACTTCGCGAATTAATCATACGGAAAATTATCTGGCTGTCCAGCCGCCATCAACATAAATTACGGTACCGGTAACATACTTAGAATCGTCGCTGGCTAAATATAAAGCGGCTTGGGCAATATCTTCCGGTTCTCCGACCCGACCAAGAGGCGTATTGGTTTTAACCATATTATTAAAACCATCATCGGTGAGAATTCCCTTGGTCATATTTGTCTCGATAAAACCCGGAGCAATGGCGTTCATCCTTATTCCCAGCGGCGCTAAATCCAAAGCGCCGGCATGGGTTAATTGCACCACCCCGCCCTTAGACACGCAATAAGAAATCGAACCGGCCAGACCAACGCTGCCTAAAATTGAACTCATGTTAATAATTGATCCTTTTATGCCTAAATCTTTCATCGCTAGCCCGGCTAAATGTGCGCCATAAAAAACTCCCGACAAATTAACGGCCAAAGTTTTATCCCAGGCTTCATAGGTAACATCCAAAACACCGCCCAGGGTACCAATACCGGCATTGTTAACCATAATATCCAAACGACCATATTTCGCGACGGTACCTTTAACTAAATCGACCATTTCTTCTTTCTTGGCGACATCACATTTTACAAAAACCGCTCTCGTCCCATCCAATTTTAAATCTCCGGGCGCCAAATCGGTATAAACAACTATTGCTCCTTCGGTTACAAATAAATTAGCGATGGCGCGACCGATACCGGAAGCGGCGCCGGTTACTATCGCGACTTTGTCAGTTAGTTTCATAATGTTCTAAATTTGGAATAGTCCATAATATTTTTCTTATGGGCCTTTCGCAAATTTTAATTATAATAAGAATTCAGATATTAGGAATTTTTGCAGCGAGGACTGTCCGAGCTCGCCTCTGTTAGTTTATTATTGAGAGCGAGCGAGTTCCGCAGCCAGAAAATTACTAATATCTAAATTTTTATTTATTAAATTAAAAATAATTAGTTCTTCTTTTTAAATAAATTTTTTTAAATAATCAGCTAATTCCACCAAACGATTAGAATAGCCCCACTCATTGTCATACCAAGAAATAACTTTTAATAAATCACCGTCGACAATTCGCGTATTTTTCAAATCCACAATGGCGCTGTGAGCATTACCGATAACATCACTGGAAACAAGTTCTTCGTCGGAAGCTTCAATAATTCCTTTCATTTTTCCACGCGCAATTTTTTTAAAAACCTGATTAACGGCCCCCGTAGTAGTTTTTTTCTTTAATAAATAAACCGTATCGCATAACGAACCGACCGGGGTAGGAACGCGTACTGCCAGTCCGTCAAATTTATTCCTTAAAGACGGGATGGTCTCGGTCGCGGCAATCGCCGCTCCGGTCGTTGTCGGAATAATATTAATAGCGGCCGCCCTCGCTCGACGTAAATCTTTATGCGGTCCGTCCACTAAATTCTGATCGGCGGTATAAGAATGCACCGTCGTCATCAAGGCTTTTTTAATACCATAGGCGTCTTTAATTACCTTGGTTACCGGTGCTAAACAATTTGTCGTGCAAGAAGCGCAATTCAATAAATTATCTGACTTCGTTACTTTATTCATATTCACTCCCGGTACAATAGTCTTAACTCCGCCCTTTTTCGCCGGTGCCGATAAAATGACTTTTTTCGCGCCAGCTTGCAAATGCAAGCTTAAACCGGCTTTATCGGTAAAACGACCGGTACATTCTAAAACAACATCAACTTTTAAAGCTTTCCAGGGAAGCATACTCGGATCTTTAATCGCTAAAACAGGAATTTTATGACCATTGATAATTAAAGAATCTTTAGTCGCGCTAATTTTTTGTTGACTGGAGCCATAGCAGGAATCATGGCTCAAGAGATGGGCTAAGGTCGCCGGATCGGTTAAGTCGTTAATGGCAACGATGTGTAAATTTGGAAAACGCCACCAAATTATTTTAAGAACGGCTCGACCAATTCGTCCAAAACCGTTAATCGCAATATTCATTTTTTTCATATTAATATTAAGAATAATTAAATTATTAACGTAGTTATTATAACATATCCCCGTGAAAGATTAAAATCGACTAAAAACAAAAAACCGCCATTTAGGCGGTTAATAAAAATATAATTATTTTTTCTTATGGCGATTAATATCCACTTCGATAATCGTATCGCGCTCGTCCACTCGCTCGGCCGGAATCCGAACATCAACCGTCTGTTTTAAGACATGATGATTAATAATAGTTCCCCGAATACCATCTGCGTTAACTTTAGTTCCGATTGGCGGTAGTTGTCCGGCCAAAAATTTATAACCCTCATATTCAAAAGACAAACAGCATTTTAGGCGCCCGCACATTCCGGAAATCCGCTCGCTGCCGCGATGGACAACCTGCTGAGTTTCGGCCATTTCGGAAGTAATAGAACAGAAATCCTTCAAGCATCCCCGGCAGCAAAGAGTCAGGCCGCAGGAACCGCAATCACCGGTAATTTTAGCTTCATCCCGAGTCCCGATTTGCGTCAGGCGGATACTGGCGTTAAAATGTCCGGATAAATCTTTAACTAAATCGCGGAAATCAACACGGCCGTCGGCCGTGAAAGCGAAATTAAGGCGGCCGCCTTCCCAAGAAAAATGAACATCAACCAGTTTCATGGATAAATTATGTTTTTTTATCATTTCCCGGCAAAACTCCAGAGCTTCTTTCTTTTGGGATGCTTCCGGAATTTTAGACAAATCATCATTGGATGCTTTTCTAATAACCGGCTTTAGTTCTTTTTTAATAGACGTGGCTTCGGTTTCTTCAATTAAAGCTACAATCTTACCTAACTCTAAGCCTAATTCAGTTTTAACAATTACATAATCACCGGCGGCCAGAGTTAATTGGCCAACGGAAAAATTATAAATCTTGTCCCAAGAAATAAATTGGACCTGAGCAATAAGCATGATAATTTAATTGAGCCTAGAGAGAATAGCGCACGAATTTTAAAATATTCACCGCGCCTAAAATGTCTTTAACTTTCTTCTTTTCATCCTTAATATATTCTTGTTCCATCAAGCAAACTTCAGAATAATATTTGCCCATCTTGCCGGCCACAATTTTTTCCACCATATTCTCCGGTTTACCCTCTTTTAATAACTGCTCTTTATAAATTTCCTGTTCTTTCGCCATTTCCGTCGGATCAACTTCTGCCGGTAAAAGATATTTAGGATTAGCCGCTGCTATTTGCATAGCAATGTCCGCGGCCAACATGTCTTGATCAGGCTGATCAAGCGCGACTAAGACGCCAAGCCGACCGCCTAAATGAGAATAAGCGGCTACGGTCGCTCCGGAAATAATGGCTAAGCGTTTAATAGCCAAATTTTCACCGATTGTCCCGCTTAAAGTAGCTAGGGCATCCTGCACCGAAACGCCGTTTAAATCCAAAGACAATAAGACTTCTAAAGTCGCCGGCTTTTGCGCGATAATCACCGCTAAAATAGCGTCGGCTAAAGCAACAAATTTTTCATTGCGCGAAACAAAATCGGTTTCAGAATTAAGTTCTAAAATATAAGCTTCGGTTTTAGCGGCGTTAACGGCCACCTTCACCACGCCTTCTTTGGCCTCGCGACCGGTACGTTTAGCGGCCTTCAAAATTCCTTTCTTGCGCAAAATTTCCACGGCCTTGGTCAAATCATTGCCGGCTTCAATCAAAGCCGTTTTACAATCGACCATGCCCGCCCCGGTTATTTCGCGTAATTGTTTTATGAGTTCCATATTAATAATTCTTAATTTTTAAGATTTTTCTGACCCTCCAGAATCGCATTTTTTATTGCGTCTAAAACCAGTTTAATAGTTTTAGTAGAATCATCGTTGGCCGGAATCGGATAATTAACTTCTTCCGGATTGACGTTAGTGTCGCAAATAGCGATAATGGGAATGTTTTTCTGACGCGCTTCTTTAACTGCCGTTTCTTCTTCTTTAATATCCCAAACAAACAAAGCATCCGGTAATTTAGTCAAAGCAGACAAACCGCCGACGCGCATTTCTAATTTTTTTATTTCCCGATCAAAATTTAAACGTTCTTTTTTAGTATATTTTTCTAATTTTCCGGTTTCTCTTTTTTCAATTAAATCTAAATATTTTTTGACAGATTTTTTTACGATAGCGAAATTAGTAAGATAACCACCAAGCCATTTCCCGACAACGTAGGACTGGCGAGTTTCTTCCGCCATTTTCTTTAAGGGAGCGGATACTTGACTCTTGGTGCCGACAAAAAGAAGGCTTTTTCCTTCACCGACTAATTTAGCCATAAATTCCAGAGCTTCTTGTAATTTTTCTTGCGTTTTGCGCAAATCAATAATGTAAATGCCGTTTTTAGAAGTAAAAATGAATTGCTTCATCTTGGGGTGCCAACGGTTAGTCCGATGGCCAAAATGCATACCGGCTTTTAACATCTCTTCCACGCTAGGAACGTTAATCATATTTTTTCTTTTTAAGGCCAAAGCCTGTTACATCTGCCCTCCTGCCTCGGAAAACCAAGGAAGAAAAATAATGGCCAAAAAGGCCCTGAGAGCATGATAATTAATAAAATGACCGCTCGGCGGTCGGAGGTTAAACCTCTATATTAAAGATAGAGTAAATTTTGACTAATGTCAATATAAATTACAACAGTCTTGGTCGGCAGACAAAGCAAAACCATGCTTTCATAATAAAAAAATCCCTCGGAATCCAAGAGCTTAGTTTTAGACTAAGTTCAAAGAATCCGAGGGACAAAGGAACAAACACTAGGGCTTAAGAAACCAAAGGTATAAGTTGTGGGGAGACAACGCAATTACGATACTCGCCAAGCCAGACAAGGTTATGCTCAAGGCAAGACACGCGCACATACAAACCGTCCGAAAGCACATCCACGTTGACCACGACTAAGTTCTCTTGTGGGTTATCTTCGTCAACTGATTTATTTTCATCTTTTTTTACAAGAAACATCGTGGCGTGTCTATTCTGAATTAACCAATCGGGCAACGTTTCACAGAAATCAATTACTTGATTTTGCGAGAGCCATTTTTGGTTCCAGTTACCTGGGATGGAACTGAAAATGTCGATAAATGTACCGTTATCAACTATTTCATGCACCTGTACTAGAGTCTCGGGGGTAGCGACGCCCGTCTTATTTAAATCCCAATCGACGAAATTCTGGTCGATATAGGACTTAAAAGTTTTTTTGGAATTATAGATGAGGCGCTGACCGTCCAAAGCTTTGAGAGTCAAAGTCTGTCCATTAGAAATGAGACGAAGAATTGAAGGCTTTAGTTCGCCGTTATCGGCTAAAAATGTCAATAGTTTCGGGGAGACCACGCGATGACGAGACTCGCCTTGCCAGGAACTGCCATTTGTAAGGTGGCGCACGTCGACATGCAGTCCACCTGAACTCACGTCCACGTCTACCGCAACTAAGTTATTCTGCGGTTTGGCTTCGTCAATCGGCTTATTCTCATCTTTTTTGATAAGAAACAATGTGGAATAATGGTCCTGACTCAACCAATCGGACAGCGTCTCACAGAAATCAATTACTTGATTTTGCGAAAGCCATTTTTGGTTCCAGTTGCCTGGCATAGAGCTAAATATTTCCATTATTGTACCATCGCCGACTATCTTGTGTACCTGCACCGGAGTTTTTGGAGTAGCGACGCCCGTCTTATTTAAATTCCAATTGACGAAATTCGAATCAATGAAAGAATTAAAAATCTTTTTGGAATTGTAAATAAGACACTGGCCGTTCAAAGCTTTGAGGGTTAAAACATGTCCTCCGGAAATCAGGCGGAGAATATTACCCTTAACTGTTCCCGCAATCTTCCTTTTTAGAAAGTCGCCCAATTCTTCCTCCGAAGAATTAACAAGTTTATTAAGTGCGCTGTTAAACAGTGACTTGTCGTTTTGAACTCTCTCAATAGTTGTTTTGATGAGTCCAAGACCAGTGTTGTCTTGCTTTTTCATTTTTTTCACCAGTATTTTGTTAAAGAATTTTATCGCGCTTTACCCGGCGAATTTGGGTTAATATTCAATATTTGAGTATTGAAATATTACATCACAAAGTTTATTACATGTCAATCAAAATTTTATTAAATTATTAACATATAATCTAAACTAACCAATATTAGCATAAATATCTTTATTTCTGATAAAATTTATTTACGGCCAAGTTAAAATCTACTACTTTTTGATTATAATCAGCGATTTTAGACTGATAATTCACAATCGCCGCATTATACTTGTTAACTAAATCATTATAACTAGCTACCAGACTATTATATTGGCTAGTTTGACCGTTGTTATAATAATTATCCATTTGTGTTTTCATCGCCGTTAAATCCTTTTCTTGCGCGGTGATATCGGCTTGTATGGCCGTCATTTCCGTTTCTCGGGCATCGAGATCATTTTTGGACGCGGCGAGCAAGGCTACTTGAGCGCGAGTGGCCGGCACCCCCTGATAAATTTTACCAATAGTTTTTTGATATATTTCAATCGTACCTAAATTAGAAGAATTAAATAAAGTCGTAAATCCATTTTCCGAAGTCTGAGCCTGACCGGAATTAATGCTCTGCGGAATAACTCCTAAAGGAAAATAATTAGTAGTTTCGCCATAGCAATAACCCGAACCGTTAAGAGAATCGGCGACCGGACAGGCGATGCCGACAGCCGAATGATTTAAATCCGGAAAATCCAAAATAGCGGCGCCATAACCTAATTTTCTGAGCAATGAAACGGCTAAGAATGTTTTATCGGAACAGACGCCTCGGTCTAAATATAAAGTTTCGTAAGGATAATAAGGATCGGTATTGCGATTGCTGTCCGCCGCCAGCTTCGCGTGATCATAAGGAATATATTGAACCAAGGCTAAAGTAAATTCCAATAACTGATCGCTCGTCCAATTATTTTCAACGGCTATAATTCGCAATCGGGAAATCAAATCATCCAGTGATGTGTCTCCGGACCTTAAAGTTAGAAACAAACCATAAAAAGAGTCGCGTAAATTCGTCGGTTCATCTCCGATTTTATAAGAATAAATTTTAGGCATACCGGCATAAGCCTGATATAAAGCCGGCGAAAGATTCTGAAAAATTTCGTAATTATTATTTTGATATTTAAATAACCAATGACCGATGATCGAAGTGGCTTTAACCGAGATAGAAGCGTCCGACATTATCGCTGTCTGCGCTATAGGAATCAACGCCAAATCTTGGTTGCTAATGCCTAGGCCCTGCGACCGCATTAAATTAAAGGCGTCAGTCGGGCGACCAAGGTAATATAATTTCAAATTTAACGGGTTAACATAATAGGCCTGTCCTTGAGCCTGAACTTGAAGCAAAATTCGACCGGCTAAACGACGCGGCGCCATAACCTTAAAAGAACTTAAATCAGCGTCAGTCACGCCTAACCCTAAGGAACGCATAACGGCGAAAGCGTCGGCGGGCCGGCCTAAATAATAACGTTGACTGTTTACAGGATTAACATACCAAGCCTGTCCTTGAGCCTGAACTTGAAGCAAAATTCGACCGTTTAAATTGGCCGCGGCTCGAGCTAATGACGAGTTAAACGAAAGCGCTCCATTAAAATCAGCGCCAAACAATAGGGCGCCGATTAAAAAAATAAAAATTGTTGATAAAAATTTAGACTTCATAGTTAATCGGACATGGTTATAAATAAATCCTCGGTCGGCGGTAGAGGCAAGTGGCTCACGTCGTTGATATAAGCGATTTTAATATAACCGTCTTGATCAATTATCAGTTTACTGATAGACGATTGAAATATCTCCAGAGACAAAAAACCAATAACATCGGCATTCAAAACTCCGGTAATTAAGGCTTTTATAAAATTACCATGAGAAAAAATCGCTAACCGCCTACCCCGATTAGAACGAAATAAGTCGGCTAAAGATCGCCGGACAACGGTTTGTATTTTGTCTAGTTCTCGATCTAATTTTAAATGATTTTTTAATTTTTTCTCTCGCGTTTCTTCCGACATATTAAAATATTTCAAACTATACCAGTTAGTCCAATCAATTTCATCCAGGTCTTTATCGATGATAATTTTTTTGTTGGCCAGTCGGGCGTAAACGGCAGCCGTCTCTTGCGCTCGGAGCAAACCACTGGCGTAAATCTTATCAATATTCATCGTTAATAATTTTTTAGTCAAAAACTTCCGTTGTTTGCGACCGGTCGTTGATAAGGGCATATTATATCCCCCGACTTTATGTTCCAAAGCGTAGTTGGGGTGACAATGACGAATTAAAAAAATTTCCGTATAGGGCTGATGGGTCGAGGGCTTTAATTTGACATAGGGATTTTGATACATAAAAAATATTTTAGAGGTTAGCGGCAATAAATTTCCAATTAATTAGATTCTTTAAAACCGCTTCGACAAAATCAGCTCGTTTATTCTGATAATCTAAATAATAAGAATGCTCCCAGACGTCCAGAGACCAGAGCGGTTTCAGTTTATGAGTCAAGGGATTATCACCGTTAAAAGTCTTAATAATTTTTAACGTTTCTCCGTCCTTGACTAACCACACCCAACCACTACCGAAGAGACTGACGGCGGCAACTTTAAATTCGGTATAAAACATTTCTAAGGAACCGAAGCTCTTATTCAAAAGCTCTAATAATTCCGGGGTAGGTTCAGATTTTTCCGCCATTGGCTCAAGCCCGGACCAAAAAAAAGTATGGTTATAGTGTTGGGCGGCATTATTAAAAATACCCGCCTGTTCGGCATTACCGGCGGTTTTTAAAATAATTTCCTCCAGCGGGGCGGCAGCTAAATCAGTGTCGGTGATTAATTTATTTAAATTATCCACATAAGCCTGGTGATGCTTGCCGTAATGAAAGGATAAAGTTTGTGCTGATATTTGCGGCTCTAGAGCCGACGCCTCATAGGGTAACGGAGCTAAAGTAAACATATGATTAAAAATTAAATTATTAGTAATTATTTTTTTCCTCTTAACTGCCCGCAAGCCGCGGAAATATCCGATCCGAAACTTAAACGCACGGTGACCGGTATATTATTATCTTCTAAAATCTTTTTAAACTTCTCAATCCGTTCCCGATCCGAGGGACGAAATTTTCCGGTTGAATTATAAGGAATCAGGTTAACTAAATACAAAGGTTTTTTCATCTTATCCGCTAATTCCCGCGCTTCTTGGTCATGATCGTTTATACCTTTAATCATTAAATATTCAAACATGACGCGCCGTCCGGTCTTAATAATATAATTATCGACCGCCTTAAAAATTTCATAAAGCGAATATTTATTGGCTACCGGCATTAACTCGCTCCGCAAATTATCGTTAGGAGCATGAAGAGAAATTGCTAAATTAATCTGAATTTTTTCGCCGGCCAATCGTTTGATGCCTTCAACAATCCCCACCGTAGAAACCGACAGGCGACGAGCGCCGATATTTAAAGTCTCGGGATTATTAATAAACTTCACCGCTTTAATAAATTGCTCATAATTTAAAAACGGTTCCCCCATGCCCATGAAAACTAAATTATCAATTTTTTCTCCTTTCCCTTCTTGCTTTAAATAACGGCCCCAAAAAATTACCTGCTCCACTATTTCTTCGGCCGTTAAATTACGGCTGAAGCCATTCTGTCCGGTTGCACAAAAGGCGCAGGCCAAAGGACAGCCGACCTGAGAAGAAATACAAATCGTATTACGACCGTCATGATCTTTCCCGTGTTGCCGAATCAAAACCGTTTCAATCATCTCTCCATCGTCTAAGGTAATTAAAGCCTTAGAACTTTTAGGTCCGTTAACGGCTTTAAAAATTTCCACCTTAATCTCTAAAGGACAAGCCAATTCTAATTTTTCCCGTAAGATCTTAGATAAACTAGACGCTTCCGTCCAAGAAGAAATAAAGTCTTGATATAAAGCTTGATTAATTTGAGCATAACGAAATTTAGGCTCCGTCGCTAAAATTGTAGAGAGCTGAGTTAAATTCATATAGTTTTTATTTCCGTTTCAAAGTTATTTTCACAATTTCGCTGCGAGCCGCGGTTCTCATGGGCGGACCCCAAGTTCCGGCGCCGCTATTAACAACTAAAGAAAAATCGTCTTCTTTAAAAAATCCGTAACCATAACCTTTGTGCGCCCACTGAATGACGTGATTAAACGGCCATAGTTGTCCGTCATGAGTATGGCCGGAAAGCTGCAAATCGATACCGGCCTTCTTGGCTAACTCAATATTATGTGGGGCGTGCAATAAAAGAATGCTGGGTTTATTCCGACTATAGTTAACTTGCTTTAAAATCTCCTCCTCTAAATCGAACGAACTATTAAAAGAATAATTAACTCCGATAATCTGCAAACCGTCCACCACCACCATTTTATTATCCAAAATTTTTACCGGATTTTCTTTTAACAGAGCAATCACCCGATTAAAACCTAAGTACAAGTCATGATTGCCAAAGCCATAATATATTCCTTTCGGCGCCTGTAATTTAGCAAAGGGATGATTTAACCAAGTAAAGCCTGCCTCTGTCCCGTCAAATAAATCACCGGTAATGAAAACTGCCTCCGGCTTAAGCTCATTGATTTTTTTAATTAAACGATAAAAGAATTTTTCCTGATAAACCGGTCCCAGATGGACGTCGGAAAGCTGGACAATCGTTTTATTATTCCAAGCTTCCGGCAAATCTTTAATACTCACCTCATAATTCGTGATCTGCGGCATCCAAACGCGATAAACTCCAAAAAGTGAAAAAACTAAAGCGCCGCCAAAAAAAATAATTTTAATCAACCAGTATGGTAGAATAAAACCAAAAATTAGACCGACGAGTTTTAATAATAAAATCAAAAGCGCCATCAAACATAAATTTATAAATAGTCCAATCCAAAAGCCGGAAAAAATATAATAAGTACGGGTTAGCCAATTATCCCATTTATGACTGATATACGACGAAACGACGGCGCTTAAAAATAAACCAAAAATAACCAGTGCTACTATAATTTGAGTATGCAGCGCAATAATATGGAATAATTTAATAAAAATATACCAGAACAAAGCGTGTCCGGCGATAAGCACGATGGTGGCCAAGGCGAAAAAAATAAATTGCATCATATAGTAAACGGCCAATGAGCATAACTCGCTCTAGTCTTTAATTCCGCTTCAATCGCTATTAACCGATTATATTTAGCCAAACGCTCGCTGCGAGCCGGCGCACCGGTCTTAATCTGACCAGTGCCTAAAGCCACAGCCAGATCGGCAATAAAAGTATCTTCGGTTTCACCGCTACGGTGAGAAATAACCGCGGTTAAACCATTTTTTTCCGCCAATAAAATCGCCTCGACCGTTTCCGATAAAGTGCCGATTTGATTTAATTTGATCAAAATTGAATTAGTAGTTTTTTCTTTTATTCCCCGCTCTAATCGTTTAATACTGGTAACATATAAATCATCGCCGACAATCTGATGTTCGGGATGAGCGACGCTAAAATCATGGAAACCCGACCAATCGTCTTCGGAAAAAATATCTTCCCAGGAATAAATTGGATATTTTGTTTGCAAGTCGGAATAAAAATCGGCTAACTTAGCGGCGGTTAAATTTTTATTTTCTTTTTTGAGCGTATAGACGCCGGCGGCGTAAAATTCCGTGGCTGCGGCATCAACGCCAAAAACAACATCTTTCTTTAACTGATAACCGGCCGCCTTAATCGCTTCGGATAATAAAATAAAAGGCTCTTCATTGCTTTTTACCGTCGGAGCAAACCCACCTTCGTCTCCGACCATAATGCTGTAACCCTGTTTTTTCAAATTTTTCTTCAATTGTTGATAAATTTCAGCGCCAATTCTAACCGCTTCCGTTAAATTTTTAGCGCCAATCGGTAAAATTAAATATTCCTGAATATCAGTCGCCCAATCCGCATGTTTACCGCCATTTAAAACATTCATCATCGGTATAGGCATTTCATAATTACCGATAAAATTAGGATTAAATCTAGTTAAATATTCATAAAGCGGAATATTCAAACCATTGGCGGCCGCTCGGGCAGTCGCCAAAGAAACTGCTAAAATAGCATTAGCCCCTAAATTTGCTTTATTCTCCGTTCCATCCAACTTAATCATCAACTCGTCAATTTCTTTCTGATTTTCCGGATTAAATCCTAAAAGTGCCGGTTTAATTTTCGTCGTAATATTATTTATAGCCTTTAACACCCCCAAACCATTAAAACGGGCGGCGTCATTATCGCGCAACTCCACTGCCTCATAACTTCCGGTCGAGGCGCCGGAAGGAACCAGGGATGTGCCGCTGGCACCATTATCTAAAAATACCGTAGCGGATACCGTCGGATTGCCGCGAGAATCTAAGACTTCTAAAGCACTGATATCGATTATTTTCATAAAAAATAAATTAATTACCCCTACTAACTGACAATACATTCTCGATTAATATAACGATCGGTTCGCACGATAACTTTTTTAAGCATTTGCAGGGCGGCGGTCGCATAATCTCCGACGGCCGTCTCGTCTGAAAGCATAATATAATCCGCGCCGTCCAAGACAGCATTGGCAATATCGCTAACTTCCGCCCGGGTCGGACCCTGATTTTTAATCATGGAAGTCATGACTTGAGTCGCAATAATCGCCGCCGTCTTATGCCAATGAGCATGCCTAATTAAATTTTTTTGAACAATCGGCAAATCTTCTAGCGGTGTTTCAATTCCTAAATCACCCCGAGCGATCATAATCAAATCGGAAACGACAATAATTTTATCGATATTTTTTAAAGCGATTGCCCGTTCAATCTTAGAAACTATTTTAATCTTTTTATTTCTTCCGATTAAACGGCGTAAACGAATTACATCGTTCGCCGTTTGAACAAAAGACAAGCCGACATAATCCACTCCAACTTTTAATCCAAATTTTAAATCTTTAATGTCCTTCGGGGTCAAGCCGCCTTTCTTTAAATTCGTATGCGGGACATTAATTCCTTTATGCGAACTGAGTAGGCCGCCATGAATTACTTCGGCAAATATAATTTTACCTTTTACTTCTAAGACGATTAATTCAATCTCTCCATTACAAAGATAAAGCGGCTGGCCTTTTTTAATATCATGATACAACTCCCGATTATCCAGCGGAATCGCTCCGCCAGGCTTATAGGGCAACAAGGAATAGGTAAAATTATATTTTTCACCATCTGCCAAAAATAAACCGGCAGCGGGCATCTGACCGACACGAATACGCGGACCCTGTAAATCCAGAAGAATTCCGACTCGACGCTCCGAATGTTCGTTAAATTGATCAATTATTTTTTTAACTCGTTTATATTGTTCAAAACTGGCATGAGAAAAATTGACTCTAACGATATCAACTCCCGCGCGAATCAAAGCCAAAAGTTTAGTCGAATCATCGGTTTTTGGTCCAACCGTGGCGATAATCTTGGTAATCATAGCACTAAAAATTTTAAGAATTACAATAGGTATTATAAAGGAAATTTAAACTTTTGCCAAGTTTAAACTATTTTCTATTTTAAGCTTTTTACTGGCTCCTTCCTTAACAATCTTTCTCAGCCATGCTTGATAAAATTCTAGATTATTCAAGCTGGCCAGCTGCTGCCCCAGCGGCTCATTGAGTTTAAACAAATGATGCAAATAAGCGCGAGAATTAGTGTTCAGCTCCAATAACTGGCTATTTTTATTAATCGGGCTAAAATCACGCCCGAATTTTCCATTTTTTATATTTACAGTTTTATATCGAAATAATCCCTGGGTTTCTGAAGCAAAAAATAATTTTCCGTGTCTCCCTTCTCTGGTCGGAATAACGCAATCAAACATATCCCAACCCATTTTAGCGCAACGAATAATATCTTCCGGCGTACCAATGCCTAAGGCAAAGCGCAAGGCATTGGTCGGAATAAAACTAGCCGTCTTAACTAAAACTTCGCTTAAAAATTTACCGTTATGATCAACCGGCCGCGCCCCAAATCCGTAACCGTCAAAACCGATTTTTACTAACTCCCGGGCACAGCGTTGACGCAAATCAATTTCCGCCCCGCCTTGAATTACCGCGAACAATAATGGCCGCTGTCCTTCCTTAAATTTTTTAATTTTTAATTGCCGATTATATTCTTGCTTACATCTTTTAGCCCAAGCGATAGTCCGCTCAACTGCTTGTTCTAAATCAACGCGAGAAAATTCATTAGGAGGGCAATCATCCAAACAAACCATCATATCAACTCCTAAAGCAAATTGAATTTGAATAGATTTTTCCGGAGTCAATTCGTGCCGCGATCCATTAAGCGGAGATTTAAAAATTACTTTTTCGTCCGTAATTTTTCCCAAAGCCTTATTTTTATGAATCAGCGAAAAAACCTGAAAACCCCCGGAATCCGATAGTAACGGACCGGGCCAATTCATAAAACGATGAATTCCGCCGGCGCGCCTAATAATATCCAAACCTGGCTGTAAATATAAATGAAAAGTATTCACCACTAACGCGTTTGTTTTTGTTTTCTTCAAAATTTCATTGTCGGTCAGTTTAACAAAACCACGAGTCGCATCCGGCATATAAAACGGGGTTTTGATAAGACCGTGGACGGTTTTTATCAAACCCAAACGTATTCCGGATTTAGTTGTTTTTAATAATTTAAACATAAACAAAATTAGACCATTGAAGGCATCATCACTATTTTTATATAAATTCTATTTAACTATACCGGAATTACTTAAACCGGCGATATCATCATCTTCTAATTTTGTTGTTTTTGCCGGCGTTGTTTGACTAATCTCCGCCATCGTCACTGTATCCATAGCGGTTACCGTCGAACCCGGAGATAAAACTAAAATTTTATTACGATTTTCTTCAGTCGGAGTAAGACTAATATTAAAAGACGCCTCAACCTGAGAAACCGAAACCGGCAAACGACCAACTTCCCAAACAACTTGGTTATTAGAATTATTATAAGATAAGCTACCGACACCGACCGTATTATTGCTTAAAGTGATATATGCAGGCAAATTCAAGACTACCCGCGTATCGGTCAATTCATGTAAACTATTTTTTATCGTCCAGTGTACTCTAAAACTAGTCGTCTGCCCGACGGTCGGCGGCAAAGGCCCGGAACCGACCGGAATATTATTAGAATCGAAATAACGAATCTGTTCATTTAAAGACAGGTCGCTATTAATTTGACTGGTAATCGTATTGCTTTTATTACTCTCGCCGCTTATCGGCTGACTATCCATACTGTATTGTCCATAAGAAACTATAGACATTTTCTTTCCCAGATCATCCGCGGTAAATGGTAATAAATTTAAACTAAAATTAAGAACACCACTGTCGCCCGATTTAATCGCCGCTAAACCTGGAACTTCATTTTTAGTCCAAACTATCGTTCTATTTTGCGTTTGACCGTTATTCCCGGCTTGCAGAGAATTCCAATCTAAAAAGTCGCCGCTAAGCGCCGCCATAATCACTACGTCTTTATAAGTATTGCTGTCCTGATTGGCATAAGTTAAGGAATAGTTAAGCGGTTGTCCGAAAATAACCGCCCCATCATTTTTAGAATTATTTAACAATAAGGTTAAATTTAAATTACTTTTAACTAATTGCGGCTGAATTGTTTTTTCCCAAAAAATATGGGGTTGTCCATTATCAAATCTTTTTTCCAAACGAACAGTAATCATAGCCTTATCCGATTCTTGGGTAACTTTATAAGTTAAAGGAATTTCTTGGCGACCAATTGGCGGATACAAACCGCTAACCCGCCAACTAGTACCTCCATCGGGAGCAATAACCAAATTAGGCGAGCTAGTAGAGGCTGGTTTAGAAGTTGCCGTGAGAATCGCACTTGAGGTTGAATTACCGCCGACATCTTTACTGACAACCGCCGCACTAGCATGTTCCGGTAAAGAAAAAGTAATATTAAAATCTCCTAAATAATTATTTTTAACTTCCGAAAAAATAAGCGTTAAATCGTTGTTAGAATTAAGAAAAGCCGTGCCAGAAGAATCCAAATTAACGTTAAAGCCCAAACTACTAATAATTGTAGAAAATGATGCATCTTTTTTAAATTGGCTGGTAAAGCTACTGGGAAGATAACTCAAATGTCCAAAAATAACGTTAGCCGAATCCGGCGGCGCGATTAGCTGGCCGGTGACGGTCAAAGTAACATTTTCACCAGCCGCTAAATCCGCCAAATCCCAACTAGCATTACCGCTCAGCGGCGGCCGGGAAGCGGAAACAAAAATAAAATTTTCCGGATATTGCAGTTCGAGATGTAATTTTGAAAAAGGATATTTAGTCGGATTATGATAAGAAACTTGATAAGAAAATTCTTGGCCGGCAATAATATTATCAGGCGAACTAATACTAAAATCCATACTACTGATATCGTTGCTATTACTGAATAAATAAAAATAAGCGAAATAAGCAGTTAGAGACAATAGAGTGATGGCCAACAAAATTCGGAAAAAACGAACTAAAAATATCGGACGTTTTTTTACTTTCATTTTTTTGACGTCCACTCGTCCGCCCTTTCGATCGCTATAAATTTCATCTAAATTGGAGTCAATTTCCTGCTCGCGCAATTCTCGGCCAATGACCCGTTCAAAGTTGGTCACTTCGCTGGCAGTCGGCACCGGACGCTCCACAAAAGACAAGAGACCTGATGACTCCTCTTGACCAACACGCAGAACTTTTTTTACTTTTTTTATCTCTGGCATATATTTTAGTAATTATGTGTTGTCTTAAATAATATAGCATAATACTTATCGCTATCAAGCTGGTCCTTGATCTCCCAACCATTAATACCATTAAGCGTCTCGGGATAGCGCCAAAAAATTTGCTGATTTTGAGGCAATATTAAACGACCGGTAAATTCACGGGAAGTAGCTCCGGATTGTTTTTGAACCATTAAAGAATAGGCTAAGGACGGAGCCATGTCGGGATTTAACCAAGTATTAATTTTTTTTAACCAACCAGAATCGACAACCGAATCGAAGAAATTAAAAGGTAAACGATATCGCAAAGTAATTATCGTGCTTTGGCCAGGGTCAAGCATGGTCCAATTAGCAAAAACCGTCTTCCCTTTCTCCTGATAAATTTTAGTATTGGTTCGCGGATCCGTCGTTTTATTTTCATCGACTAATAAGGGGCTATGTTCCCAGCCTGGATCTGGTTTTTCCTGCAGATATTTAGCATCGGGGCTCTGGAAACCGGTGGCAGACAGTAATTCACTTCCGGCCGGCACATAAACCCGAAGCCAATCAACATTGCGAACGCCGGTTAAGGGTGCATGATTTATTCCATGATGCGTCCGAGTAATTTCAACAGTATTAATAATAGTGCCGTCGCTCTCAACCTCGCTGCTCTGATCTATCTTTTCGCTTATTAAACGATCGGATTTTTGACCAGCAATATTAGTATCAACTACCAAAAGGTAATCCCGAGCGGTTGTCTGGATTTCCCCCGCCCAATTGCGGCTAGCCACCGTTGCCTCTAAATTGGGGTCGGTAAAATAAAATAAAATTTGCTTAGCCGATAAACTTTTTTCAAAAAGATTAATAATTTTTAAAAGATTGTCTTTGGTTAATTTTTGCGGTAAAACTTCTAGAATTTTAGTCATTAAATCGCCAATAATTTTTTTAGGTTTATTCGCGGAATTAACCTCCAGCCCCTGTTGTAAAGGAAGCGTCGACTGTAACGGCAAAGAAACTGCCGATAGAGCGACAGACGCCTCCGCATTAGTCTTAATTAAATTTTTTTGTTCAGTTATAGTCTGGACTGCTTCCCAAAAATTATCAGCTCCAATAATTAAACCATACTCTTTAGACAAATCGATCGGACCGGTAATTTCTAATAAACCTTCGACTACTGTCGGAGTAACGCTGATAACGCCATCAACGCTCGGTCCAGCGCTTTTTTCATAAAACCACATTAAGTTTTGGGCCGTAGTCGGCCAATCCGGCCACCAATTAGCATCCCAAAAATGCCAAAGCGGATTAACTAGCCATAACGGTTCTGGTGCCGCCACATTAACTTTCATGCCTCCCTCGGTATCGTAGGAACCGCCACCCGGCACCTCTAAATTAATAATTTTACCGTCCCTTAAGTCGACGAGGGCATAACTACCTAAAAAACCCCCGCTCGCTCGCAGTTCGGCATTATTTTGAAAAACCAATAAATATCTTTTATCACGACTGAGACCGAAAAATTCTTTCAGCTTATCGCCGAGCGTCACAAAATTATTTAAATTATCCGCCAATAAACTAACCTGATCTCTCAGGGTTGCAAATTTAACCCGATAATCTGGAGGTAAATTAGCCAGATTAATTTGATTTACTTCCTGTTTTAAGCTTTGAGCGTTGCCGACTGCTTGATGGCCAAAATTTAAAAAATTATCGAGAGAAACGGAAAAACTGTTTGTATTACCGTTAAACAGGCTATCTGTGGCCAAGACTAGATTGTGGCCCAGAGAAGCCGCTAAAACACCGGCGTTTATAAATTTTTTGCTTTCCGCCGCTAATTTTATTTTAGGATTATTAGATAAAGTAGCTAAGGAGAGAATATTATCATTTATCCGATTTAAATCATTGGCCGCTCCTAAAAAATTCAGGCTCGCTTGTTGAAAATTTATATCCGCTTTTTGGAAATTTAATTTGGTCGCAAAATCAGTGGCCGTTAAAAGATTGTTTACCGCTAAAACCGAACGACCGGTGATTCGTTCCTCCCAATCGGCCAAACTAGATAATGGCCACCGGGATAAAACATTAAAGAAAAAAATAATTAACACTAGAACAAGAACGAAGGAAAAAAGAGGGAGCTGCCAATCGCTTCGATCTTCAGCCGAGTCGGAATGTTTAAAGATAAAACGCTTAAACCAAAAAAAGTTTTTTCTTTTTGAATTTAAACTCGGTGGAGCATTAAAAATCCGTTCCCGCTCTTTGACTAGTTTTAACCAAGGATTTTGTTCTGCTTTTTTGACAATCAACCCTGGTCGCCAACGATGAAAAAAAGAACGGAGCTTCAATTGATTTAAATAAGCTGAACGACGTGGTTTATCGGCTTGGAGCAGATTCGGTTTAATCTTTTTTACCGCGATTTCTATTTTTTCCAATTGATTAGCTAACTTTCGACCGAATTTTTTTGATTCTTTTCCTTTATCTGGAATTGCTCTATGTTCAGCCCTTCTTAAATCCACTACAAAATTAGAGAACCTTTCCCGCTCTAAATCAATAATAGAAATTTTATCTTTTTTAGCCATACAGCTGTAATGTTCTACCAACTACATTTTAAGCGCTTCCCGATAAACTGCTAAAGTAAGGCGGGCACACTCCCACCAATTATATTTTTTCGCTTGGACTGGACCACGTTTTTTTAAACTATCTCGCTGGACATTGTCTTCCAGCACTATTTTAATCTTAGACAATATATCGGTCTTATCCTCCGGATTAAAATATAAGGCGGCGTCGCTTAGTATTTCCGGCAACGACGCTCTATCAGAACTAATTACCGGACAACCCTGAGCCATAGCTTCCAGCGGCGGCAGACCAAAGCCCTCATACAATGAAGGAAAAACATAAACTCGCGCTTCCGCGTAAAGAATTTCTAATTGAGCATCCGGCACATAGCCCGGAAAAATTACTGGACTATTAATATTTCCACTCTGCCAGAGATTCAGGACACGCGCTACCGCCTGTACCCGTTCATAAAAATAATCTATCTTCCCTACCAGGACCAGACGCAACTCCGGACGCTCCACGTGTAATTTACTAAAAACTTGCAATAAAATCTCTAAATTCTTATGAGGATAAGCATTGCCGACATATAACAAAAAATTTTGAGGAATATGGTATTGCGCCAATATCTCCCGACTATCAAGTTTGGCCACAAACAAAGAATCGCGACCGGCGGATAAATTGGCTACCCCTTCATAAGTAACGATAATTTTAGACGAATTAATTTTAAATCGTTTAACAATATCATTTTTGGTAAACTCCGAAACGGTGATTATTCGACGCGCCCGCTTTAAAGCCATTAATATCACGAAACGATAAGCAAAATTTTTAAAATAATACCAAAAATGATGATGAGTCGTAGCCCGAACAGTCGGAAAATGAGTTAAAATTAAATCATGAATCGTGACCACAAATCTTATCGGCGTTAAGAGGGGTACATTAAAATGAGGAAAATGAATCAAGTCCAAGTGTTCGCGCCATAAATAATAAGGAAAAAATAATTGTTCCGACCAGGAATACCAAGAACAAGTCAATTTAACTTTTTTAACATTCGGTCGGTTGCCATCAAATTCATCAAAATTATCCGGACTTAAAAAAATGACATAATCAATAGCCAGCCGACTATCGGCCGGCAAGCTGTCATTTGTAATTTTTATGATGTTTTCCACCACTTCTTGAGTATAACGGCCCAAACCTTTACCAATCGGGCCGTAGAAGCGAGCATCAATCCCTATTTTCATTTATGTAGAATAAAAATTAAACAAAAGGCAAATTAGCCGGCGGATCAACATTTTTATCAATTAAAATATCTTCTTTATTGGACGTTTTGTTCTCCTTGGTCGTTTCCGCCGCTATGTTCCGCCGCGAAGACATTAACGGCTGTTTAAAAATATCGGGTAACGGCACTACCGTTTCTTCGGCTAAAGGCAGAGATGCGGGCGCATCAGCTTTTCTTCCCGGGGCTTTCTGCATCATCGCCGCTTTAACATTTGCCTCTAAAGGAAAATGCCAGACAGTAGCTAGTTCTTCAATGTTATATAGACCGGGCAGCCGCCCGCGCCAACCCGAACGCCCGATATAAGCCCCGAAGATCTTGCGTTTTCTGGTTAGCAGGCGTGATTTAGTGAAAAAATAAATAGCCTTAACGAAAGTCATGTCCATATCAGGCCTTAAATTATTCAAGTCCAATGAGGCAAATTGTTTCATATAGCCAACTATACCGCTGACCACTTTAGCCTTGTTCATTACTTCATGTTTAGCTACATAAACTATGCGGAATTTAGCCTCAAAGGCTAACTTAGACGCCTTAAGTTGGATACTCTCAACTTTACGCTTTTCGTCCGGTGTTAAATCCATCATCGTTTTAGGTTTAACTTCTTTCTTGGCGCCAGATTCGATGTCTCCCCAAATCGAATAAATTAGTTCGCTGGCATTTCCTATCCCTTCAATAAGTTTATCAACTAAACCGGGTTTAGTTTTTTCCTTTCGGCCAAAAATTTTATTGATTTCTTTGATAGAGTCTTTAATCCAGGTAAAACCAGTAGGGATAAGAATCATTTGGAACCAAAGATGCTCGCCCTGACGCAGAGAACCAAATAAATCCATTAAACTGGCCATCGGATCCTTAAATTGCGTTTCGCTCGGGCCCATTTGATGCTCAAATTCCTGATAACATTTAATCGGATAAACAAAAGAGAGGGATTGGATAAATTCTGTGCCCCAAACATCATATTCATCATCAGGAACGCTACTGGGTACCGCTCCGACATAATCATCAACCTCGGAAATTTCCGCATCCGGATACTGCGAATAAACCGCGGACTCCACCAAATTAGTAAATTCAACCGGCGTACGAATCAAGAACTGCGTATAACCCTCTAAACTGACAATCTCAAAACTGAAAGATTTCTGAAATTTACCCTCGAACCATTTTTCAAAAAAACTAATAGAGCCATGGGCGCCGGCTAAATAAGTAAACATATTCTCGACCGCTTTCGGCGATTGTTCGTTACCGCGCGGAATATCAATAGCCAGAAGAATATTTTTATGAGTCTCGGCCCATTTCTGCTGGATATAAGATAAATAAACCAAACGCGCGCCATACAAAAAAATCACCGCCAAAAATAACCAACCCCCATTACCTAAAAAAACCCAAAACATCTGATTAGGCGGTAAATTTAAAAAATTATTAATACCGGTGGTATTGATGACAATATTCATAGTAAATTACCCCAATTACTTTTACTAATTATGAATTTTATAGCTATATTTTATCATATTCCCACAAAAAAAGAAATCTGCGTCATTGAAAGCAGATTTCTTTAATCGATAATTTATTATTGATAATTATTTCTTCCATTCTTTCAATCCGTAGGTACCGCGATTAACTAAAACATACCGATCGTCAAGAATTAATTCATTATGAACCGTCGCGGCATTAGCGGTTTTCCGATCAAACTTCATCTCATTAATTTTTTTTGCTATTTCTGTAAAATGCAGGGGGGAACCGGAGTGCTTTAAAACCAAATAAATCTTATCATTAACAGTCTTGGGATTAATTTCTCCCCAATCGGCCAAACCCCACTCGCCGTATTTATTCTGTTCTATGTCTTTAATCGCCTGCATTAAAGAATATAGAAGTTTATTATTATTAATTAAATCCGCCTTGTCGGGAAAAATTTGACTTTTAAACACCGCCGGGATGTCGGCGCCGACTCGAGATTCCAGCTTTGTTTGGTGTTTATTATAAGCTTCAAGATTTTTCAGCAAATTGAATAATTCTTCAGTAGTAAAAGTTTTTTTCAAACCATCCACTTTTTTCAATAAATCTTCCGCCAGTTCTTCTAAATGATGGACATCTTCGTTTTTATTTTTAAAAGAAGAATTAAAATTATCGGAGTCTTCCACTAGTTCCAAATCCTCATTCATTAATTTAGAAAGTAAAAAATTAAAATGATTGCGATAGGCCTGCCGCTTAATTCCATAATCAAACCTATCGTCCGCCGCATTAGCTTGATTGTTGGCTGACTCACTGTCAATTTCCAGACAAATTACCGTTAAAATATCTAACATGTAATCCCGGCTGATTAAACCACCATGATCAGTCAATAAGCTTTGTACTACCTCTCTTAAGGTCACAATAGAACTTTCTAACTTATCAAGTTTTTTAATTTTTTTAATACTAGCGACTTCAATCTGGCGCACTCGTTCTCGAGTTAATTTATGTAAACCGCCAATCTTTTCCAAAGTCTCTCCTTTATTGCCCTTTAATCCAAAACGACGAGATAAAATATCTTTCTCCCGATCAAGCAACTCAGAAAATAAAGAGTCAACAATATTAATAGCGTTTAAGCGCATTAACTCTTGACTTCTTTTTTCGTTAATCATTTTTTCTAATAAATTATCCATATTAGCTATATAAAAAAATAAAACAGTCAAGCTATTTAATTTACATTAATCTATCATATTATTTTATATTAGTCAACTCCTTACGGGATAACCAGATATAATAATATTGCTTTAAATTAAATTGTTCTAATATAAGAGAAAATATTAACATAGATAAAAAACGGAAAACAATAAAAACACGATTGACAATATTTTGTTTTTTCCAATGCTTTATAAAAAGGAGGTGCTGATTTTTAAAAGACCAAGAGCGAATTTGCCGACTTTTTTTCTGGCGATCAATAATAATTTGCCATAAATTCCGGCCGGATGAAGTGGCGGTCCGATCGTGATAAATTACAGACGTCACTACGAGACGCGATTTATAACCAGCTATAAATAGACGATAAGCTAAATCACAATCTTCCTTATACATAAAAAACCGTTCATCAAAATAATGAACAGTTTGATCAACGGCATTTGATTCACCTATTTTTATCAAAGCACTTAATCGAAAAAGGCCGGCCGCTCCCGACGGTCCGATAATTTCCGTCGAGTACAAGCTGCTGTTATCTGTTTGTCCTTGACCTAAGTCTAAAAATTGCAAACCCGGACGCAAGATTAAGCCCAAGGAATCAATTATCTCGGTTTTTAGATGACGGACAAAATCAAAACGTAAAATTTTAGGAGCCGCCGCCGCTAAATCTGCTTGTTTGTCTAACGCCGCGATCAGTTCACTGACGGCGTTAGCGTCCAGCAGTGTGTCGGGATTAATAATTAAAAAATATTCAGCCTGATTATCAGTGGCTAAATTGAGTAAAAAATTATAAGCTCGCCCAAAACCTAAGTTTTTCCCTACGCTTAAATACTTTATCAGTCGGTGTAGTCGTCCTGATTCGTCGCAGCTTCCATTCCAAGCTTCGAGCGTTAAGCGATTAACATTATTTGAAGAAGGACTGTTGTCAAAAGCCAAAACCTGACAATCAGATTCTTTTAAAAATCCGAGCGCCGCCTCTAAACTAGGCAAAAAATCCGCCAAATATTTAGCACTCGCCTCGTTATAAGTCAAAAAGCCAACAGCTAATTTCATATGACCATTTTAGCGGCTAATTTTTCTTTAGCCAAAGTTTGGGCCTTAAGTAGGCTATCAAAAGTGCCGGTATCCAACCATTCACCGTTAACTAAAACCACTTCAAGTTCTCCCCGAGATAAATACCAATTATTTACTTCGGTAATTTCCAATTCTCCCCGGGCACTCGGTTTCATATCTTTGGCAATGTTAATTACTCGAGAATCATAGAGATATAAACCGGTCACGGCATAATCGCTTAAATATTCTTGAGGTTTTTCCACAATTTTTTCCGCCCGATTTTGTTCATTAAATTTAACCACTCCGAATCTGGACGGATCATCAACTTTTTTAGCAAAAATTTTTGCCCCGCTTCTAAAATCCTTAATCGCCGCCGTAAAATTATCTTCAAAAATATTATCGCCTAAAATTAAAGCCACATTTTCATCGCTGATAAAACTTTGACCAATAATAAAAGCTTGAGCGATGCCTTCGGGATGATCTTGAATTTCGTAAGTTAATTTTATACCAAATTCCTTGCCAGAGCCCAAAAGATTAAGATAATCACCGGCTCGTTCCGGAGCGACGATAATTAAAATTTCTTTAATACCCGCTTGAATTAAAGTGTTAAGCGGGTAATAAATCATCGGCCGATGATAAATCGGTAATAATTGTTTACTGGTTATTTTAGTGAGCGGTCGCAAGCGCGTGCCCGAGCCGCCCGAAAGAATAATTCCCTTCATATCTAAATAATTATTAATTTAAAACTCAAATTAACGAGTAAGCAATATCCAGCGCGGTCAAGTATGTAAATATTCTTTTAACGCTTCCCGCCAATTACGTAATTTTTTTATTTTAGTATTCTGCAGAACCGAAAATTTTGGCCGGCGAGCCGCTCGTAAAAGATTTTCGCTGCGAACCGCTCTGATATTAATAATTTCTTTCTTTAGACGAAACAATTCTGCGGCTGCTTCGTACCAAGTACAAGGACCTTCGTTAATTATATGATAAATTCCGAAAGGCACTTCCAATTCCCAAAGGCGTTTGGTCGCTTGAGCTAAATCAAGGGTGTAAGTAAAACAACTTAATTCTTCGTCAACCACAGTTAACTCCGATTTGCTCTGAGCTAATTTTAACATGATGTCAAAAAAACTTGGTTTAGCGGCCGAACTAAGACCGGCCGGCCCGAAAAGTTTAGAGGTACGGATTAAATAATACTTTAATCCAAGAGAGGCCCGACGGATAATTTCTCTTTCACCTTGGGCCTTACTTTCTCCGTATTTATTAATCGGGTTCGGTGTTTCTTCTTCGGTAAATGACTGTTTCAGTTTTGTCCCATTAAAAACATAGTCCGAAGAATAGTGGACCAAAACTGCCTGTTGATCTAAAGCTAAATCTGCTAAAATCGCCGGCAATTCCTCATTAAGTTTGGCCGCGAGAAGATACTCGGCCTTATTCTCACAAAGGTCTACAGCGTTAAAAGCAATGGTATTAATAATAACCGCCGGACGCAATTTCCTAATTTTTTCTACCAGCAGGACAGAATCTAAAACATCCAAATCGTCCCGATCCCAAGAGACAATTTCATAATCTGAAGAAAAAACTTCAGTCAACTGCGTACCTAAATTACCACGCCCGCCAAGAATAAGAATAACCATATAGAAATTAGTATAAAACAAAAACCTCGGAATTAACAGAGGCTTTATTAATCTTTAATTTATTTGGTCCACTCTGATCCTTGGCGTACCAATAATTCTGCGGCACGACTAGGTTCGGCCATAATATCTTTAACTACTTTTTCCATTCTCATTCCTTGCGAACCTTTAACCAGAACGACGTCACCGGCTTTAAGTCTGGTTGATAAAAATTGGCCGACCGCTTCTGACCGATCAAAGTGCCAAATATAATCATCAGCTAAACCGGCGGTAGTCGCTCCAAAAATAATATCTTTAGATTTTTCACCCACGGCAATTAAGCGGCTAATGCCGCTAGCCACAATTTTAGCGCCAACCAGACGATGTCCCTCCTCGGTATAAGTTCCCAATTCTAGCATATCTCCTAAAATAGCATATTTGGCCGCCGACTCATCAACTTTAATTCGACCTAAAATGTCTAGCGCCGCCAAAGCGGCGGCCGGCGAAGAATTATAGGTGTCATCAATAATAAAAGAATGTTTAATTCCCGGCAAAACATTCATCCGGCCGGGCGGCAAACTAAAATCATTTAAAACACGAGCAATTTCTACTAAATTCAAATCAAAATAAATACCCACGGCGGCCGCGGCCAGAGCGGCATAAATAGCGCTTTCAGTCATAACCTGCGGCATAAAAACCGGCACCACCGACCCATTATAATTTAATTTAAAATTAAGACCGGATAATTCATAATTACCCTTGGCAAAATTAAAAACCACGTCTTGCGCTCGTAAATCCGCGCCGGCTTGTAAACCATAAGTTAAAACACGAGCCTTGCTAACCGTGGCCATGTCCCGGGTTGAATCATTATCATAATTCAAGACCGCCAAACCTCGATTATGCTGGCTGGTAATATTCTCGATTAAAACCTGTTTCTCTTTTTTAATGCCGAGCAAACTTCCAAAATATTCCAAATGCGAATAACTGACTCCCGTAACTACCCCGACCGCGGGCGGAGCAATTGCCGTTAAATAGGCTATATCACCCGGTCGGTCCGCACCCATTTCTAAAATTAATACCCGCGGATAATTTTTATCTTTAATTAAAATTAATTTGACTGTCCGAAAAAACAACAATAACCAAGCTAGCAAATCATGACCGGCGGAAATCTCGCCGATAATAGTTAAAGGAAGACCTAGTTCATTATTATAATTTTTAGAACTCATTCGAACATTCTGCTGATCTTTTAAAAGTAAATATATTGCCTCTTTAGCGCTGGTCTTACCGATTGATCCGGTAATACCAATGATTATCGGCTGATATTTTTCCAAAATTAGCTTAGAAACAAATTTTAATATAAATTGTAAAATTTTGTTCAACATATTATTTACTTCGCGTTTTAGGCACCTGATAATAATTTAACATGAAATCAGCGATTTCCGCCCAAAGAGGAAGAGCAGATCCTTCAGCCCAAGCAACTTTAGGACTATCCAATTTTGTTAACATCACAAAAGCCGGATTATCAATCGGAGCAATACCAACGAAAGTATGAAAATATTGACTAGTACTATAACCACCCTTATCCGCAACCTGCGCTGTCCCCGTCTTACCGCCGACGTAATATCCATTAATATAGGCTCGTTTAGCATGACCAAACTCAACGACGTTAACCAGCATTCCTGAAATAGTAGCCGCCGTTTTAGCACTAATAACTCGTCTAATCTCTTTGGGCGCCGTGTCATCCCGTCGACCATTGTGAATTATGGCTTTAACAATATAAGGTTTCATTAAAACTCCTTCATTAGCAATCGCCTGATAAGCCATAACCATTTGCAGCGGCGTAGCGGCAATACCTTGACCGAAGGAAGCGGTAGCGACATCAATTTCCGGGACTCTTTTTTGTAATAAACTGCCAATATTGCCGGCACTTTCAGCGCCTAGCTCAACTCCGGTTTTTTCGCCGAAACCATAATTTTTAACATAATCAGTAAAGACCGCCGGACCCGTTTGCTTCATGGCAAAGATTGCTCCCGTATTTAAAGAATATTCCAAAACTTTGGTCATGTCGGTTATTCCGTACCCACCGTGCGTAAAATAGTCAGAATTTCTAATTGGTTTCGACCAACCGGGAATCATAATATCGCCGGAATCTTTATAAGTAGTCGTTGGCGTCACTTTGCCGGAATCAAGGGCGGCTGACATCGTCATAGTCTTAAAAACCGATCCGGGCTCATATTGATAAAGCAAAGCTGGATTATTATAGATACTAATATTACCAACTTCCTGATAACTATTAGGATCAAAGCTCGGAAAAGAACACATGGCGATAATTGCTCCGGTCTGCGGATTGACAGCAATAACCGAGCCCCCAATTGCCTGATATTTTTTTATAGCTTCCTGGAGCTTAGTACAAGCGAACGATTCAACATTGCGATCAATCGTCAAAACCAGATCATCGCCATTAATCGGCTCAACATATTTACGGCCATCAGCAATAATAATATTACTACCCGCCGCTTTATCCGACTGCAATGATCCATATTTACCGAATAATTCAGAATTAAAAAATTCTTCCAAACCATAGCGTCCTTGGCCATCACCGTTAGCATAGCTCACAAAACCTAAAAGATGAGCTCCTAAGCTATTCTCCGGATAATAACGCCTTTGCTCCAAATGAAAACCGATACCCGGAATAATCAATTCGACCGAACGGCTACTCGTGGATTTTTTATAAACAACCAAATTATTTTTTAATTCCAAATCATTAGCCGCTACCGGAGTGGAAGTAGAACTCGCCAACCAAGCGTATAATTTTAAAATTTCCTGATTATCAAGTTTTTTATTATCCAGAGAATCATAAATGACGCCGGGTCGATTAAAATGTTTTTCGTAACCAGCAATCAGGCGGTCTTTAGCGGCAATATCGATAATCGCCGTTGCAGTTCCACTGGCGACACGGGGGGAACCGCTAGCGGTCATAGCGGTAGCATTTTTGAGTGATGATTCGTCAAAAAATTTATAAAATTTCTCCGCTAAATCATGAGGGTTACTTATGTCTTTAGGCACGGCATATAAAATAGCAAATTCCTTATTGGTGGCGGCGGGATAAAGATTTTCCTGGCCGTTTACGTCCCCCGTAAAATAAATATGGCCGCGTTCCGGCGCTAATTTACTAGAAAATTGCTGTTGATTCGCGGCTAAGGCCGTATAAATATCACATTCTTTAATTTGTAAACTAAACAATTTATAAAGCAAAGAACCGGCAAACAAAAAAATAATCGCTACGACTAAACGCCAGCGACCACTACTAATTTTAGTCTTAACCGACTGAGATTTATTCCTTAAATTACGCCACATAAATACTTACTTTTTAGCAACAGCCAAATCGTGAACAGATAAATATTCCACGTTATCGACGGCGACCAAATTCAAATTCTGAAGACGATCCTTCAAAGATAAATAAGATTGAGCCATATTAACCTGTTCTTGATTACTCATATTAATACTGACTAGATTAGCCTCTTGAGAATTTAATTTTTGCAACAAAAACCCGTGTACCGTTAAATCGTTAATAAGAACTAAATAAAAAACACCTAAACCGGCCAACGAAGCAAAGAGAACGGCGTTAAAATACTTAAGATTAAAAGAATGACGATTAACTGGGATACTTAGGGGGGCCGCATGCCCATTGATAATCTTGGTCATATAAAACTGAAAATATTAATTTAAAAATTATTAATTTTAAGTGCCGCTACTCTCAACTTCGCGCTCCGAGCCCGCGGATTCATATTTATTTCAGCGGCTGTCGGTACTATTGGTTTTTTTGTTAAAATTTGTAAACTAACAGAATCTTTAAAAAATCTTTTTACAATACGATCTTCTCCGCTATGGAAAGAGACGACCACTAGGCGTCCAGTCGGTTTAAGGAGTTCCAGGGCAGCCGGTAAAACCGTGGATAAAGCCGATAACTCTTCATTAGTTTCCATCCGCAAGGCTTGAAAAATTTTAGTCGCCGGATGAATCTTCGAATGATATCGAACTGGAGAAACGGTTTCAATCAGACTAACCAGGTCGGAGGTAGTTTTAAAACGTTTAACCCGCCGCGCCGCGACGACCGCTTGCGCCAAACGGTAAGCCCAACGCTCTTCCCCATATTCAGAAAAAATTCTCGTTAATTCTAAAAGTGGATACTGATTGATAATCTGTTCGGTTGACCGCTCATTTTCTGTCCCGAATGACATATCCAAGGGGCGTTCACCTTTAAAAGAAAAACCCCTCGTCTCATCGTCCAACTGGGCCGAAGACAGTCCTAAATCAAGGACAAAGCCATCAAACCTAGTACTAGGGGGAAAACGATCGGCAATTATCTTTTTTATGTTTTTAAAATTACCCGATACCAAAATTACATTATTAAATTTATTTTTGGCGATTTCTAAGGCCGCATTTTTTAGAGCTAATTCATCTAAATCAAGACTAACAACTTTTCCCTTCTCGCCAACGGCCGCCGCTAAGGCTAAAGTGTAACTGGCGCCACCCAAGGTACCGTCAATAAATTTTTGACCGGATTTAGGTTGTAAATATTCCAGAGTCTCTTTCAGCATTACCGGTACATGAAAATAAGGCATAAACAATTATTCAATTAAATACCCAAATCCCCCAATTCTTCGGCAATGGCGTTACTATTTTTTTCCGCTTCGCCTTTATATTTATTCCAAGCGGCTTCTTCCCAAATTTCTAAATGATTATACAAACCGGCTACTACAACTTTTCTTTTCAAACCGGAGAAACGGCGTAAATATTCAGGCAAAGTGATCCGACCCTGATTATCAAATTCTACCTCCATCGCTCCGGCCAGCATGTGCCGAGTAAAGGCGCGCGCTTTCGCTTGGCTAATAGGCAGAGCGGCAAATTTGGCGGCAATTTTTTCAAATTGTTCCGGCGCATATAAAAATAAGCAGTTGTCTAAACCTTTGGTTACAACTGCTCCTTTTTTAAAGACGGCCCGAAACTTAGCCGGTATAGCTAAACGTCCTTTATCATCCAAATTATGATTGTATTCACCAATAAACATAAAAAATAATTTAGGGAACTAATTTATGACAAGCAAAGTTCACCTTAGTTCCCCACATTTCACCTTACAAGTTTGATTATACACCACTTATCACCTAGGGTCAACATTATTGTTTTGTTCTATATAAGCCAAAAAACAAAGAAAAAACTACTTATCAACAAGTAGCTTTTTACTAATTAGAATAATTTAAAAAAATTATTACAAAGTTTTCAACAAGTAATACACAGCATCATAATTTAAATTTTTTAGACTCTCCAATGGTCGGCTCGCGATCATAAAGCGGTTCCACGATAGTATAGCGCCCAAATTTTTTATTTTTTTTGTCAGTTTTCGGTTCCGCTTCCACGGGAATCTGCAAAGCATAGGCTAGCGCGTTAGCGGTAATGACGCCGATACGAAGCGCCGTAAAACTACCGCCCTGATTAGCGACAATTATTTTTTTCAGAGACGTTAATTTTATTTTTTTCTCTTTCAAGAGACGATCAATCGCCGGCATCAGTTTTTCCGCCTGACGGCGGGGGGCGTTAATCTTCTTCTGGGCAATGATTTTAGCGCTATCACGCAAAGCGATTATTATTTCATCGTGAGAAGTGGTGTTAATATAGAGAATCATAAGCAATTTAATTATTAGCTGATAAATTATTTTAAAATATTCCTAATTTCTTTTAAACTGCTAATTTTCACCAATCGCTCCCTCAATTTCGACGCGCCTTCCAATCCTTGGACATACCAGACCAGATGTTTACGCAATTCAATAAGACCGTTCTTCCCTTTTAACTTTTGTTCCAAGGCGGCGTGGTCTAAAGCGATCTTAAAAATCTGTTTCAATTTTAAATTAATAACTTTCCCGATTTTTATTTCTTTAAATAGCCAAGGCCGGCCTAAGATACCGCGCGCTAAACCTAAACCGTCGGCGCGGCTTTCTTTAAGGGCCGGCGTCGCGCTTTTTAAATCATTGATTCCTCCGTTAGCCAAAATAATCCCCTTAAAATATTTTCGGGCCGCTTTAATAATTTTATAATCCGGCGTACCGGAAAATCCTTGGCTTAAAGTCCGTCCGTGAATCATAACCGCCGCGATCGGCAAATCAGAAATATTTTTTAAAAATTTAAGCGCGTCAATTTCTCCCGACTTAGCTCTGATCTTTAGGGAAATCGGCAAATCAGTATTAGCCAAGACCGCCTCAATGACAGCGCGAGACTTTTTTAAATCTTTCATTAAGCCGCTGCCGGCTCCTTGTTTAATAATTTTAGGAACCGGGCAACCGAAATTAATATCTATCCCGTCCGGTTTTATCTTTTCGGAAATTAGGCGAGTCGCCGTAGCGAAATGCTCCGGATTAGAGCCAAAGAGTTGGACGACATAATATTTCTCTTTCGAGCGGTTAAATTTCAATAACTTCCAGGTAGCATCATCTTTAATTGTCTCAACCAATTTAGCATTATTCTTTCTAACCGAATAAAACAGCGCCGTGGCCGAAACCATTTCACTATATAAGACATCGGCGCCGTATTTTTTACAGATTTGCCGGAAGGCGGAATCGGTAAAACCGGCCATAGGCGCGAGCGCCAAAATCGGCCGGGTTATTTTTAACCAAAAATTTTTATTCATAATAACAGCCTGCCTTAATCGATTTGAATTTCTCTTTTTTTAGAGTTAAAGTGTCGTATAAAAATAAGGTAACCATAAAAAATATTAAACAATTAATTTAAAGATGCGCCGCTTCAACCATTTTGGCTAAAGATATTTCAAAGTTTCTTAAATTATCTCGAAGCCGAGGATCTAAATTAATATGAATATATTCCTTGGCTTGTTGTTTTAAAGAATTAATTAATTTGGCATAAACCGATTTCTCTGTCTGATCGGGAGCAGCAACGGACAGATTAGCTGTTAAAGATTTTAACAAATTATTTAACTCATCCTTACTTAAAGCCAAATAAAATATAGGAATATGGCTAAGCTCTTTCCTAATTAATTTTCCGTCTTGGCAGGTGGCCCCATATTTGATGCTGGCTCCCCGGCCAACCATCATTTTACGGCGCATTTTTTCTAATTTCTTCTCGCCGCCGTCATCACCGATATTGCCGATAACATCATCAACGCCGCAGACGACCGCTCCAGTTTTTTTATCAATAATCAATTGATCGGCGCCATTTTCATAATCATCATAAGTAGAGGCGCGAACAATGATAAATTCCTCGCCTAAAACCTTATCAAATAATAAGGTCATAGCAATCTCCGTAATGTTACTCGAGTTCTTTTCACGATCCGCTAAAAATTTTTCCGGGGTCTTAAATTCATCTTCAGCAAACCCCTTAATTTTCTCCTTCATCCGGTCCTGGTCATAATCGGCGTCTCGACTAATCATTTTCATCTGTCCGCCAACCGTAAAAAAATCGCCATACTCAGAACTTAAACGTTCGGTCATATCAGCTAAAGCAACCTTCAGCCGCTGTAAATAACTTTCGGGTTTAGGAAATTCTGCTTTCTTATCAAACTCATTGGGGACAGTCAAATCAATTTTACCCAATATTTTTAAACCGCGAGGTTTTTCGTAGTCCATATTATTTAAATTTAATTGGTATGGTTATAGAAGCATCATTCTGCGGCAAGCCGGAAGGATTGTCTTTAGCGATAATCAAATAACCGCGAGTCGCCTTCGTAGTAAAATCCAAAGTCGCGATAAACGGCACAAATTCCGCGGTCATCCAATCTCGTTGCGCCTGGCCGGGGACCGCCGCGATTACTTCATTATCGACGGTCACTAATTTTACCGGCAAACTCGCTTCAAAAAACCAATTTCCTTTGGCCTGGCCGTTGACAGTCAATGGAGATTTAATTATTTCATCAACTACGGGATTAGTAACGATCACTTCGGAAGTGGACGATATTGAAACGGCGGGCTTAGGCGCCACAATAGTCTCATTTTTTACAACAATTTTTCCCCAACCGGTTAATCTCAAAAAACCGGCGGACAGCAGAATCAAAATAACAACAGCTAACAAAAATTGAGATTTTTTCATATAATTTTTTAAAACCCTTAATCCTCACCAATAAAAATTTTCAAGTGTTTCGGTTTCTTAAATTTTGGATTGGCGTGAACCTGTTCTTTAACTGCCAGCGTTTTTTTGGTCTGCCAAGCAGAATGCGATAAACCGCGGATAACGGCCTTATTCAGGTCTGATTTTTTCAATTTAATTATTTGACTCTCCACAAAACTTAATTTAATTAATAATTAAAACTTAAATTCGCCTTCACTAATTATTTCAATTAATTTTTTTCGTCCAGACGGGATTTCGGCAGACTGCATTTTCTCCGGCAAATTTTCTTTTTTACCAGACCGACCGATAGCTATCATAACTTCTAATTTATAATCTAGTGGAATATTTAAGTTAGTTCGGGCTTGATCATAGTCAAATCCGCTCATCGCATGAGCGAATAAACCGCGACTGACCGCCTCTAAAGCTAAATTTTCACAAGCGGCGCCGGCATCAAAACTGGCGGTAAAATTCGGTTTATTATTATGCTCAAAATTATTCTGAGTAATAACTAAAATCAAAACTGACGCCTTACTGGCCCAAACCTGATTAAATTCTCCTAGAGCGGAAAATAGTTTATTCCAAACCGACGTTCCGTTCTTCGCATAAATAAAACGCCAGGGCTGGCTATTAAAAGCGGAGGGGGCCCATTTAGCGGCCTCGAATAACGGTATTATTTCTTCGTCAGTCAGAGACTCGCCGCTAAAAGCACGCGGCGACCAGCGTTTCAACATCAAGGGATTAATTTTCTGCTCCGGCTGACGGGAGTCAGAAATATTTATATCAGCGATTAGCATAATAATTAAAAATTAATAATTTAAAATAATTTAAGACCAGAAAACTAAGAATTTAAAGGCGCCAATTTATTATCACTGACTAAGTAGTTGCTAAACCAAGATCCAATCCATAAAAATAAAGACAAGCCGACTGCGGTCCAAAGATCGCTAACATAAAATCCTTTAACAACGCTAGAAACTAAAAGAACTAATAAACCATTAATAACTAAAGTAAATAAACCAAGAGTCACAATATTTATCGGCAGGGTTAAAATTATTAAGAGCGGACGGATAATGGCATTAACCAGGCCTAAAAAAACAACGATTACCAGGGCAGTCCAAAAACCAGCCACAATAACTCCGCTAAAAACCAGGGGGGAAACTAGAATAAATAAGGCGTTAATAACTAAACGAATAATAAATTTCATAAAAATTATAATTAAAAATTATAACTTTATTTTATCATATTTTCCAGAAAATAGCAGGTTTCTAAAAAATGACCATTTCGGTCATTTTTAATGGTGGTCGTTAGTGGATTCGAACCACTGACCTCTGCAATGTGAATGCAGCGCTCTAACCAGCTGAGCCAAACGACCATAATAGGGTCGTGCCCGAGGGGGGATTCTCGCCTCACTCGCTCGCCGTCGCTCGCTCCTTCGTTGTCGCGGTCGGCGCCTAAAGCTCTGCTTTAGTCGACATTCGCTACGCCCCGGCCTGCTGGCCTTCGGCTAAGCTCATTTCCGACCTGTTCAAATCCCTCTCAGAATTAAAATTTTAAGCTCGCTTCGCCAGCTTAAAATTTTAGTGCCCGAGGGGGGATTTGAACCCCCATGGGATTTCTCCCGCAGCGTTCTGAACACTGTGTGTCTACCAATTTCACCACCCGGGCGTTTTACTGTATAATATAATTATAACATTATGCTTAATTTAAAAACAGAAAGCAAGTATTTTGACCTCGGTTATAAACTAATCGGCGGTGTAGATGAGGCGGGTCGCGGCCCCCTAGCCGGACCGGTTGTCGCGGCAGTCGTCGTCATCGGTCCGGATTTTAAAATTACGCCTGGCGATTTAGAATTGGTCGCCGATTCTAAAAAATTAACCGCTAAAAGACGCGAAAAACTTTTCGGTCTAATTAAAAAAAATGTTTTAGCTGTTGAAATTGGAGTGGTTGATAATTTAATCATCGATAAAATTAATATTTTACAAGCCAGTTTTCTGGCGATGCGCCGAGCGATTAAAAAATTAAAAGTTGAACCGGATTATATTCTAGTAGACGGCAGCTTTAAAATTCCCAAACTAGAAACTTCTCAAACGGCTATTATCCAAGGCGACGCCAGTGTCTGGTGTATCGCCGCCGCCTCTATTATCGCCAAGGTCAGTCGTGATTGGTTAATGACCGAAATTGATAGAAAATATCCAGATTATCTATTTGCCCAGCACAAAGGCTATGGAACTAAATTACATCTCGAAAAAATCGCTGATTATGGTCCCTGCCCAATTCATCGTTTTAGTTTTCGTCCGATCAAAGAGGCTATAAAAAAATAAAAAAAAAGCGCTTCCTTGTGAGAAGTCGCTTAATTTAAACGGATATTTTATTTACCTATTTCGCTTCTTGTGAAACTAAAATAGGTAAAATATCATCAAGTTTGTTTACTATCGTATAATTTTCAGTTTTTTCCGCCTTTTTTGCGGAATCAACTAAGATATACTCAAAGTTCTCATCAAATATGGAAAAGTCGGTTTCACAACCGGCAATTACTATTCCTCTTCTTATTTTTACCTTACGGTAATTAATCATTGTTTCCAGAAGTGCAAAGGAGATTTTACCATGAAGCATGATGTCTCCAATACTGAGCATAACTGGATATGAAAGCTGAATTATCACGATTTCCATTTTGTCGTAAAACCCGTCAAGGTTTTCTGGAAAAAATATCGCCCCATAATTAGCCTTGTTCATGGTCTCAAAAAAATTTGTCAGACTTTTTTTATTAATTTGAAAACTTTTTTTGATTAATTGATCGGTAAAAATAAAAAAAACTTGTGATGATGTGTCCAATTTAACCTCTTGTTTTAGTGATTATTGAGTTGATACCCAAAATATTAGGCAATAAGGATATATCTTTTATTGTCGTTATTTGGTTTTTTTTGCTTTTCTTTCCTAAAAAAATATACGAAACGTTTAAAGCTTCCGCTGCCAGCCGATCTGATTCGCGATCGCTAACCAATTTGATTTGCTTGCCCTTCCCCTTAAACATTTCGACCGCCGTCTGCAAATCGTTGACTGAAACAACGTCATTCTCATTATATGTAACTAAAAACATTTTTTTAATATCCAAGTTTGTCGTACACATCCTGGAATAAAAACCCTGTATTTTAGCGACCATAATGACAATAATTAGATTATCTCTTTCGGAAAATATCTTAAACACTTTTGCTAGAGACTTTTTGCTTACGCGCAAATATTTATAGATAGATTTTTCTTTAAAGATCACAATCATTTTCACTATTTCCTTTCTTTTTAATGAACAAAAAATTTTTATAATTCAAACGTTTATTATACTACAACAATCTAATAATATAGTCAAGAGCAAAAAATACTTCCTAATATTAAAAAAATAGCTAACTATAGCCATTTTTTAATATTTACTAAATTCTATAGCTGTTCCCTCTTTTCCTGACCGCTCTTCATGTCTTTAATTTTATATATTCCTTCTTTAAGCTCCTCTTCACCTAAAATAATCACTTGCGTTATTTTCTTTTTATTGGCAAACTCTAAAGCTTTACCAATCTTTTGTTCCTCTAAGCCGATAAGAATGTTTTTTCCTTGACCGCGGAGCTCTTTAGCTAAACGATTTAAACTGGGCGCCAGAGTAGCACTTAACAGGGGTAAATAATATTTTTCCGACTGATTATTTTTAATCTGATCCAATAAATTCCAACTCTCTAAGAACAATCGGGTTGTTTCGTCGCCAGGCGCAAAACCGACAGCCGGAAAATTTTTTTCACCGAATATTTCCGCCAAACCGTTATAACGTCCGCCGCCGAACATCGCTCGATTATTTTCCGGACTCTTATCAAATACCTCAAAAACTAAACCGTCATAATAGTCAAAGCCGCGAATGACGGTCGGATTAAATTCTATCAAGTCACCGTAACCTAAATCATTTAAAAGAGCCAATGTCTCAGCTGTTTCTACTAAACCGACACTGTTTTTTAATTCAGGCAATTCTTTAACCAGCTCTTCTAGACTGCGGCTATTCATGAATTTTCTGATTATCGCGGAAGAATCTTTATTTAATCCCGCCTCCGTCAGACGCTCGGTAATATTTTCGGAACTTAATTTCGCCCATTTGTCTAAAGTCCTAACTACGAATATTTTTTTGTCAACCGCTAATTCTTTGATACCGCCTAAATTTAAAACGGCGTCAATTAGTTTTCGATTGCTAACCGCTAAAATAAAAGAATCCTGCGGCGGATCAAACTCGAGCATTAAGTCTAAGGCTAATTGTAAAATTTCTGTATCCGCTTTCAAGGAATCACTACCGAAAATATCGCAATTCAGCTGCCAAAACTCCCGATTACGACCACGCTGTGGCTTTTCATTGCGCATGAAATTAGCGATAGAAAAATATTTTAAAGGCTTAGGGCTAGCGGCGTATATTTTTGTCACCAAACGCGTAACCGACGGCGTCATTTCTGGGCGGATTGATAATTCTCGGCCGCCTAAATCCGTAAAAGTCACTAATTCTTTACCACCAATATCTTCTCCGGACTTAGCTCGATAAATTTCAGCGCTTTCGACCAGCGGTGTTAAATATTCTTCAAAGCCATAACGCAGACAAACGCGCCGCCAAGTATCAAAAATATATTTTCTGATTAAAAACTCCTCCGGCAACCAGTCGGAAGTACCCTTAGGCTCTTGATTAGATAAAAATTGACTCATACTATCCAAACTTCTAATAAATTTAGGAAATACATATTAACTAATGACTTATTATAAGCTTACTATTTCCAGGCATTTTTAGCAAATTTTCAGTAAATCTATGAACTTTATTTTTTATTTAAAAAAAATTTATATTTTCTTAACATCCGATTCTGTATAATTAAGTAATTAATAATTAATTTAAAAACTTATGAAAATTCTTATCATCGACGACGAACCGGCCATTGTCCAATTTTTAAAAAATGGCCTGGAGGCGAATATGTACGGCGTTGAAACCGCCGAGGACGGTGAGCGCGGCGCTTTCCTGGGTCGAACCGGTAATTATGATCTAATTATTTTAGACTATAATTTGCCAAAATTAAATGGTGCCGAGGTGCTCAGCGAAATTCGCCGCGAAAAAAAACACATACCGGTCTTAATGATTACTGTAAAATCAGAAATAAAAGATAAAACGGAAATTTTTTCTCGCGGTGCCGACGACTATTTAACGAAACCCTTCCTGTTTGAAGAGCTTTTACTGCGCATTCGAGCTCTTTTGAAACGACCGGCTAAAACCGAAGGGGATTTTTTTAAAATCGATAACTTGACTTTAAACACGCTTAGTAAAATCATTCGTCGTGACGGACGAGAAGTTTATCTCACTCGGAGAGAATTTGCTCTTCTAGAATATTTAATGGCTAATCGCGGCCAAATAATCTCCCGTAACCAAATTTTAGAACACGTCTGGGACTATAACGCCGACCCCTTTTCTAATTCCATTGAAACACATATGGCCAGTCTGCGTCGAAAACTAAATATCAATAAAAATCGCAATCTAATTCATACTTTTACCGGCCGCGGCTATAAATTAGCTTTGAATAAGCTAGACTGAAACGGATTTTTACGATATCAAGTCAATAGCTGTCTTCCGGGCTATCATAACCAACTAAATTAATATAGTGCTGAAGACGCAGCGCATGCTCTTTGGTTTCCTGATCCAATTTTTTTAAAGCTAATTTAATTTCATATTCGGCTAAACCCTGCCACAACTTAAAAAATTGTCTAAATAAATTTTTTACCCTTAAGTTCATTAGGCATATATTCTTGGTTAGAATCATCTTCTAGCGGGGTATATTTATAACCCTTACCGTAATTCAATTCCTTCATTAATTTGGTCGGGGCATTACGCAAGTGCAACGGCACGGGTAAATTACCGCTTGTTTCCACTTCTTGCTTCGCTCGGTTATAAGCGGCATAAGCGCTAATACTTTTAGCTGATTTAGCTAAATAAATAACACAATGAGCTAAATTAACACCGCATTCTGGCAAACCAATTCTTTGACAAGCATCGTAAGCGGCCGTAGCCAAGATTAAAGCGCTATTATTAGCAACACCCACGTCTTCCGAGGCGAAACGAATTAAGCGCCGGGCAATATATAGAGGGTCTTCTCCCGCTTCGATCATGCGTACTAAATAATAAACAGCGGCATCAGCCTGGCCGCCACGCATAGATTTATGCAAAGCAGAAATTAAATTATAATGTTCTTCTCCATTCTTGTCATAAAGTAAATTCGGCTTATTAATAATATCTTTAATTAAAGTTGCCGTAATTTTTTCTTCAGTGTCGCTTATCCCGCCAGTCTCTACCGCACTTTCTAAGATATTAAGCGCTTTACGAGCGTCACCGTTAGCAAATCTAACTATTAAACCTAAAACTTCTCGATTCAGTTTAACTTTCAAGGCTTTAGCCGCTCGACTAATAATAATTTCCAAGTCGTTTATTGTTAACGCTTCTAAAACTACAACTTTAGAACGCGAAAGCAAAGCGCCATTAACGGCAAAACTTGGGTTTTCCGTGGTCGCGCCAATTAAAATAATCGTACCATTTTCTACCTGCGGCAAAAGCGCATCCTGCTGCGCTTTATTCCAGCGATGAATTTCATCAATAAATAAAATTGTCTTAGTTCCTAGTCTTTTTCCTTCTTTAGCCCGATCAACTGTTTTTTTTAAATCTTTGACTCCGCTTGATGTGGCGGAAAACTCCACAAATTCCGCTTTAGTTTCCGAGGCAATAATGAAGGCGAGGGTGGTTTTACCGCTACCCGGAGGACCCCAAAAAATTAATGAAGGCACCTGGTCCTTCTTAATGGCCTGGTAAAGCCAAGCCTGAATTCCAATAATTTTTTCCTGCCCGACGAATTCAGCTAAAGTTTTAGGTCGAAAGTAAGTGGCGAGCGGAAGATTGTTCAGCATAAATTATGTTTTATTTATTCACCCACAAAATTTATTCGCTTCGTAAAGCGTCGACTGGATCTAAGCGGCTAGCTTTAAAGGCCGGATAAAAACCGAAAAAAATACCAATAACTACTGAAAATGAAAAGCCAATAATCGGACCGGTCACCGAACTAGACACAGCTAACCAATTAAAATAAGAAATAAGCGGTATTGCTCCCTGACCGATAATCATGCCGATAATACCACCAACCATCGATAAAATTACGGATTCCAATAAAAATTGGCTTAAAATATCTATTCGTTTACCGCCGATTGCTTTAGCGATGCCAATTTCTTTAGTTCTTTCGGCCACAGTCACAAACATAACATTCATAATGCCTATTCCCGAAACTAAAAGAGTAATCGCCGCAATAGCCGTTAATAAAGCAGTCATTGTTTTAGCGGATTCTTGAGCGGCCGAAATCATGCTACCGGCATCCATAATTAAAAAATCATTTTCTTGACTAGCCTTCAACTGATGTTCTGCTCGTAAAATTTCCGTTATACTGGTAGTGGCTAAATTAGTATTATTAACATTATCAACGGCGGTCGTAATCATTACTTGTCCTCTGGAACCTAAGATACTTTTTTCTGCTGTACTACTAGGAATAATAACCGCCGAATCGACCGAGACCCTGCCAATACGTGAACCTAATTTCTTTAAAACTCCAACAATTTCCATTTTTTTACCGCTGACGGTAATTTCATTACCGAGAGGGCTCTGGTCGCTGACAAAAAGATCGGAAGCAACCGTCGAACCAATAACCGCCACAGTAGTTTTATCGTCAATATCAGCAGATTCTATTCCTCGCCCCTGTTCTACTGTTAAATTAGAAATAGAAATAAAATTTTGATCCACGCCTACGACACTATAATTTTGATCAGTCGAACCATAAGAAACAGAGACATCACCTTGAACAGCCCCCGTAGACGAAGTAATATGATCGGCTTTTAACAATAACTGGGCATCAGCAGTTTTTAATTTAGAACTACTGGTAAATCCGCGCCCTCGATTAGGCATTATTAATATGGAATTAGCACTTAAATTTTGAAATTGGGAGTTAACCGAATCTTGTGCTCCTTTACCAACGGCAAAAACAGCAATTACCGTGGCCACGCCAATAATAATACCGAGCATCGACAAAAACGTCCTAGTTTTCTTAGCCAGCAGCGATTCAAAAGACATTTTGATAATTTCCCAAATCATAAAATCAATATTTATCTTTTAATTTATAATCTTCATTCAACACTTGCCCGTCCCGCAAATAAATAATGCGATCAGCGTATTTTGCCACTTCCGACGTATGTGTCACCATAACGACCGTCCGGCCCTGCTTTTTAAAATTTTTAAATATTTCCATAACCTCAAAGCCGGATTTAGAATCTAAGGCCCCGGTCGGCTCATCCGCCAAAATTATTTCCGGATCATTAATTAAGGCTCGGCAAATAGCCACGCGTTGTTGTTGCCCACCGGATAATTCTGTCGGTCTGTGATGAACCCGTTCCGACATGCCGAGAGATTTTAAAAGTAGCAGTGCTTTTTCTTCCCGCTCTGAGGCGGCCATGCCAGCATATAAAGCCGGCAGCTCGACATTTTTTAGCGCGGTAAAGCGAGAAAATAGATTAAACTGTTGAAAAACAAAACCCATTTTTTTATTACGAATAAAAGCTAAGGTAAAATCATCTTTAACCCCACCGATATCTTCTCCGGATAGAAAATATTTTCCTTGGCCTAAAGGATGTAAACAGCCAATAATATTAAGAAGGGTGGTTTTTCCGCCGCCGGACTCTCCCATAATGGCCACAAACTCTCCTTTTTTTATTTCTAAATTTATCCCTTTAAGAACCGGGATTTCTTCTCCGTTTGCCAAATAATAGGACTTCTTAGCGTTTTCTAGTTTTATAGCAATATCCCCGGACATAATAATTAATTATCTCTTTAATAAATAACGACATCACCTTCCTTTAAACCGCTAATGATCTCCACATTTTTACCGTCAGTAAATCCCGTAACGACATTAACAATTTGCCCGCTCACTAATTCAACCGAGGGCTTCCCGCCTATATTTCTGACCGCAGTGACCGGAATACCTAAAACACCAGGAGCTTCCGCAGTAATAAAATCAATAGAAGCAGTCATCCCCTCTCGAATTTGCGAAGCGCCGGTATTGGTTAAAAGAACCCGGACTAAGTAAGTAACAATACCGTTGGAACTTGTTACTGAAGTCAAAGAGATAAAACTTATCTCGCCGCGCAAAACGGCTCCATCGACAGCATCAAAAGTTACTTGAGCCTGATCGCCAACCTTTAACTTACTAATATCAGCCTCTTCAATATTCGCTTCAATAAATAAAGTATCATTATTAATAATAGTGGCTACAGTCTTATCGGCGGCATCGCTCATAATTATATCGCCAATTTTATAATTGAGCAGAGAAACTACACCATCAATCGGCGAAGTCAACGTCGCTTGCTCCATATTAAATTTAGCTTTATCTACGGAAATAGCGGCATTGGTTAATTGAGATCGAGCCGAGGCTAAATCAGATTCAGAGGCCGGCGCAATTAAGTCGTTATAATCATTCTTCGCTTGAGCCAGAGAAATTTCCCGAGATTTAACCGTGATAGTCGCGTTATTAACGTTCTGGCTAGCTTGACTTTTGGTAGTAGCTAAATCGTTAACCGCTTTATTATAAGCTAACTGATACTGATTCAAACTACTTTTAGCATCACTAATAGCTTGGACCGAATTATCGAGACTTGCGATTGTTGAATTAATACTTGTCCGATTGGAGCTGATGGTTGATTTAAATCCGTCTAGTTTAGTCTGGGACAAATCAACAAACGTAACCGTAGCTTCTAGCAAAGCCTGCATATCGTACAAATGATTCTGAAAAATAACTAAAGCTGTTTTAGCTTTAACGGCCGTATTGTCGACATTGGTCATGTCTGATATCGATAAGGAGTTAATCGTCAAATCTAATTCCGTTCTAGCTTGTTTGGCTCTATTATAACTATCTTTTGCAACCGCGTAAGAGCTTGAGTCTTTCACTCCTAAAACCGATTTAAAATCAGCATTGATCATAGCATCATCAACGCCCAAGATACTATCAGAATCTCGCAAAGTTTTCTGTAGAGAAATATTAATAGATTTTATAAGGCTCACTAAATTAGTATAAGCGCCAGTAACGATTTCACTATTATTAATATCCTTATTCATCTTTAGATTGTTTTCCGCAGTAGAAACATTCAATTCTGAATTAGCAATGCTCTGAGCTGTGCTAGATTTAGTTTGTTCTAAGCTTATTTTCGCTTGATCTAGCAACACTTGCGCCTGATCAACGGCGGCTTTCGACTTATTAAGTTCGCTGGCCGTAGGAGCAGCGTTACTGGTATTAAAATTATCTAAGGCGGATTGATAGTTGGCGTAGGCGCTGCGTAGTTCAAAATCCAAACTTTCTGTTTTAACGGAAGCAATTTTATCACCCTTTTTAATTTTATCACCCTCTTTTACGTAGACATTATTTACTTCTAGATTGCCGCTAACCGGAAAAGATAGGGTAACCCCGTCTTTAGCGACAACTTTACCACTGGAACTGACCGATATTTTCAAATCTTCTTTCTTAACAGTCGCCTGCTTCGGTTGAATAGCGGTAACTGGTTTACTGGCGCTGGGAACCAAAAAATAATAAGCTGCTCCGGCGATAACTAAAATTATACCGGCAATAATTAAAAATTTTTTATTAAAAATTAAACCAAAAATTCCCCGCTTGGCCTTTTTACTTTCTTCAAGAATTGATTGAGCCATATATTTATTAGTTAATAAGCACAAATTCCGCTATTTTTCTTTCAGCGGTAACACTGGTAGTAGTACTAGCAGTAGCATTCGTGGCCGTATCCGCGACAGCGGCGTTAGTCCAAACAGTAATACTTTTATCGGCAGTGATATCAGCCAGAGTCGCTTCGACCATTGTTCTGGTGTTATTGCTGGTGTCTACCTTTAACATTCTAATCCCGACAGGAATAATTATTTTTTCCTGGCCGGTACTCATTGCCTTTAAATTGGCAATCATGGTTGCGCGATCCGTAGTCCCCCCTGCGCCAAAACTGCCCGGACCGCCCGGTCTACCGGCACCGCCTCCGCCAGTACCACGCACAAAGCCGCTCGGTCCTCCGTCAGTTCCACCCCGCACCGCTCCCGCACCACCTAAAGAAAAACTGGGTGTATTAGAAGTAGTTGAATTATTGGTGGCATTCTCGGGAGTTGAGCTGGCTCGGCGGCCGCCGTTAAGCGCAATTTTTAAAACCGTTACTTCATTACCGACAATCGAAGTAACCACACCGCGCAAATCTGCCGGACGATCCGGCTGACCAAAATCTGGCCGACGAACATTGCCGCTCTTAACGGTGTTAGCCGTGGCTCCAATATTGTTACTAGTATTTTGGCCGGTGCTACTACAACCGGTCAAAACTAACAAAATTGCCAAAAGAGGGGTGGAAAAAGTTAAAATTTTTTTCATATTACTTATTTTAAATATTATATATAATACTAGATGAATAAAAAAATAAATACAATTATCAACCAGTAATCTTGTTAGTAGTACGCCGGTTAATCAAAATTTCTTCATTATTCGCAAAAAGCGGCTCTTTTAGCCGCTTTTTATTACACTTATTAACAATCAGTAAAAATGGTTTATTAAATTAAAATTAACGACCATTATTCATCATCCGACCCCAAGCAACACCGTTGCCTTCTCCTTTACCTAAACCCAGGCCCAATCCTTCCCCTTTGCCTAAACCTAAATTGGTCATAATTTGATCAGCCTGTAATCTTAAGTTATAGGCCTGAACATATTGAGAAAAATTAGTAGCATTAATTTTCTGCACAATCGGATTACTCGTACCGACAGCCTTAACCCAGGCTTGGTAATCATTATTAGTAATTGCCGATTTAATAGCTACTTGTTTAGCGGTCATCGCCGCTTGATTGGCAGCTCGTTTGGCTTCTATAGCTGTTTTCTGAGATGTGGTCAATGCGGTAAAATTTTTATTATGCATTTTATTTCTAGTATTTACCACCGGACTAGAAGTTTCATTAGTCGCGGCATTCACGGCCACTAAACCTCCGGAAAGTAAAGCAACAACTGAGAAGGCCACAATTCCTTTAGTAATATTATGATATTTCATAAAATTATTATTCTTTAATAATCGCTGCCCCTAAGCGAACTTTAAAGAATTTTTGATTAACTCTAATTAATTAACGGGCGGAGATCTCTTTCCGTGTCGTTCTTTTTATTAGTACGCCGATCTAAAATAGTTTCTTCAATTATGGTCATGAGGACGAGACAAGAATCTCCTGCCGGGGTGAATCGGCCTAATCACTCGGGCTTCAAATATATTTTCACTTATCATTTTGCCGACTAAACCAATCGGCTGATGTAATTCTAAAACGTCCAAAGACCGTTTGCCGGATTTGCTAAATACCTGCCACTGGTTACCCAGAGGATCAATAATATTAAAACTTTGATCATTATTCTGACCGGAAACTAAACCAACTAAACGCCCCTCATCGGGATTAAATAAAAAACCCAGCTGACGATTAATCACTGTATCATAAAAAGGCACTTGCTCGCCCAAAAGATCATCAATTTTTTGTCCCCAACCAGCTAAGAATAAAATACCGCCGAGAATAGCACTGAGTACTACCGAGGCGACCACTATTAGCCAAATCGGATAACGATAACCGCGTTTAGTGTGATGTAAATTATAATATAAAATAAAAACGAATATCCCCAAAAAAATAATCCAAAAATAAGGCAGGGTTAATAACAAAAAATCAACCAGACTTTTATGAGCTTCCTCGCGAATCTCCCAACCGCTATACTTAAAAAAATAAATCATTACTGACACGGCTGCCGCACCAATAAAAAGAGCGACGATACCCACCACCCAAACGACATAATTTTTTAATAAAAAATGCCAGCGCGGATAAGGAGTAATCTTTTCATCCCGAATTTTAGCGACTAATTTTTGTTCAAAACCGTCAATATCCATATATTTATAAAATAATCTTTTGTTTGGCTAGTTCCTTCTTAAATTCTTGTTTAGCTTTATTTATGGTGGAAGCAACGGTGCCGGCCGGCTTTTTAAGAATATCGGAGATTTCTTGATAATTTTTTTCTTCCAAGAACTTTAATACTAAGACTTCTCGATATTTCTCTTCCAGCTTATTCAAAATTTTGAAAATATTAGTTTTTAAAATTTGTAAATCGGCACCGGCCATGATATTAATATCCGCCGCTAAATTACGCGCCGCCACATCATCAATATTAACCTTGTAGCCTTCCGGACGAGCCTTTAATTTACGGTGATTGCTGATTACTTGATTATGGGCGATTCGATAAATCCAAGAAGAAAATTTTAGATCTCGATTAAAATCATTAAGATTCAAATAGACTTTAATAAAAATCTCCTGAAGAGTGTCTTCCGCGTCTTCACCGCTAATGTTAGTTAAACGACGAATATAACTGGTTAATCGTCCCTTATATCGATCCACTAAATATAAAAAATTATCCTGGCTTTCCAGGGTGAGCTTAACCAACTCTTCATCGCTGGCGCTTTCAGCGCTACTGAGATCAATCATGAAATCATTATAACACTTAACCGAAGCTTATAATACGCTTAAAAATGACGAATTCTTCAGATCGCGCGTTAAAAGAGAAAATTATAAATAATTCTAGCTTAATTTTAAATAGTCTATTTTATCTTTTATCTTAGTTTCTAATTGCCTAGAAATTTCAATTGCCTGATCGTAATTGCCGGAACGCGCCGCCTGCCGCGCCTGGATAAAGGCGTCGAAATCGGACCGAGCAAGAATCGTATAATCTTTATTGTTTCTAGCCATAATCAGTCGCCAAGCTTCATAATCATGATTCTCAAAAATTTTTAAAATCACCTCCTGCTTCGCCAACGGCCGTTTTCTAGGGCGGTGCTCTTGGTCGCTGGAATAATCACTGTAAAGGCCAAAAGAGAGCATAATAGTCAAAAGGGCAATACTAGCCGCCGCTTGTTGATATTTTTTCATATTATCGCGTTATTATTTCACCACCAACTACCTAGTAATACGCGAATTTATTTTTTTTCTTGAACTAATTTGACTCGCTGCTTCTCCGGTAAAGCCAGAAAAAAAGCAACCCGCCAATTACCAGTCTACTAAGATGAAAAGTCCAAGCAAACTCCTGAGGAATACCGATGACTAAACCAAAATCATCTAAAGAAAACCAGCGTTTCATGCTATCACTGATAAGTGTTCCTCTGGTTAATAAAGAATAGGTCAAATCCCAAGCTAGACTACCAAAACACGCCGCTGACATAAACGCTAACAAGGTATTAAATTTCGGTTTTAAAATTAAGACAATCAATAGAGGCCAAATAAACTGCGATAAAGCCAACCAGATAATGTCTAAATGACTAACCACCCAAACTGGAGTCTGATAAGAAGTATGAAACCATAAAGCTGAATCAATAAAAGAACCCGTAAACCAAAATAAAATTAGAACAATTATTAATTTAATATAAATTTTTAATTCTGGAGACATGTTTTTACTATTTATATTGTTCAATATAAATTTTTTTAAGTTTGGCCATAATCTCGTTTTTCTTATTGTAAATAGGGTGCCCTTCTTCGAGATTAATTAACCTTTCTAAAATCGCTTCAATGACTGACTTATATTTTCTTTTTAACTTGAGATATTTTTCGCTGTCCGGACTTAAAGAATGGAGATCAATATTAATAGATAAATCGGCTAATTTCAAAGTAAATAATTCCGGGTCATTAATAATATCTTGAACGTGTTCGGCGTACAGCTTATTAATAAAATCTTGCCGATCTTCTCCGTTTAAACCCAGATCTTCGGCCAGGGAATTAAAATCATGGTTAGTCATGTTCTCCGTGTAGTATTTAATTTTGTCTCCAAATCTTTCCTCTATTTCCCGGAAACTCCAAGCTTTAAAAACATCTCGATGCCGCTCCCTTAAAGTGTCACCAATTTCAAGAGGCACAAAATTCCGATTGGGATATTTTCTATTGACCCGTTCGACAAAAATATAATCGGGTTGATCTTCGACGCTGTCATGAATCAGCGCGGCAATAATTAATTCCGGATTATCGCTTAATTTTAAGGCCTCCTCCGCCACCGCCAGCGGATGGCTAGCAAACGGCTGACCGTCCATTCGATCTTTCTGCGGCAAATGAATTTTAAGCATGAATTCCAAGGCTTCGTTAATTTTTTGCCTATCATTACCTGTAAATTTTTCCGATATTTTCTGCCTAAAGCTATCAATTTCATTTTTTATTTTTTCTCGTCTATTGGAAATTTCTTCTGGATTTAAATTTATTTTAAATGACATATAAATTAAATTAAATTTCTATTATTTTCCGATACTAACTAGCGGCACGGAATCGGCGCCTAAAGAAGTGGTTGGCAGGGCGCCATTCCATTTTTCTACCCATTTTAATTTCACATATTCCGCTCCGCCTTGAGCCTGAATCGCATTCGCTTGAATTTTAATCGCTTCGGCTTCGCCATTGGCTTGAGCGACTCTTTGATTAGCTTCAAATTTAACCTGCTCTAATTTATTTTTGGCCGCTAAAGCGTTTTGTTCGGCCGTAACTTTAGCCTCAATCGCCTTACTGAATGAATCGGAAAACTGAAAATTAGTAATATTTAAACGTTCAAAAACCGAATCCTTACTGCCGATTTTTTCGCTTAACATCAAAGAAACCTTATTACTAAATTCCGCCCGTTTGGTCACTAGCTCTTCTGCCGTATATAGAGCCGCCTGACTTTTAATAACTTCTCTGATAATTGGCTCGATAATATTAGTTTGGTAAGTAGAGCCATATTGCTGATAGGTTCTGTTTACTTTAGTGGCGTCTAAATGATAATTTACGATAACCGCGATTTGCACGTCCTGCAAATCTTTAGTCGCACAAAACATCGAACTTTTTTCGGTGTTATCGCCCTTATCCAGTTGATTGTCGAATTGAACCGTCTGGGTTTGAACGCTTATTTTAATTATTTCGTCTCTAATAGGCATTTTAAAATTTAATCCTTCGCCCATCACTCGATCACTAACCTTGCCAAACTGGACAATAACTCCCCGTTGACCCGGGCCAATAATCGCGAAACTTCCAAAAATCAGAATGAAAATTAAAATGGCCAATATTCCCGCAACCGCTCCTTTTTTAATTGACTTGATTAACGCTAGATTTACTTCATTCATATTTTTTAAATTAATTAAACTTTATTTATAAATATAAAAATTATTTCTTAGCTGTCCAGATTAGTCGATGACTGCTTAATATTAGACCTTTATTATAGAGCTTTTTATTAAGCTCCTCGAGATATAATTTATCTTTTATTTTATCAAAATGTGGAATTATCGGGGCTCTTTCCAGAATTTCAGTGACCGCGGTGATCGACGGATAAAGCTGATAGAATAAAAAATTTTGTGATTTTATAAATTTCAACTTAGCTTGTTTTAATAATTTTTTTACTGATTCAATCTTTGTGCTTAGTACCGGATAATTCTGTCCCCGTCTAAAAATCTTTTTTAATTCTATTTTATCTTTTTCGCCAATGGTTTCCTCTATCATTAATCCGCCTTTTTTCAAAACACGAAAACTTTCTTTTATAAAATCCCCGTCGGCGGAAAGCGGGCCGCGCGAGCTAAAAACCAAATCAAAATATTCACTGGCAAATGGCAATTTTTTTCCATCAGCTACCTGAAAAATAACATTTTTAACCTTAACTCTCTTTTTCTGTTTTCGGGCAGTGGCGATATAATCCGCAAAAGGATCAATACCGATAATTTCTCCAAAAAGGTGAGAAAGTTTGAGTGTCAATTCACCCGATCCGCAACCGAGATCCAATACCCTAAAATTCTGGTTAGTAAATTTCTTAAGATATGTAAAAAAATCCGACTTTTCGCCTCGAATCAATCTTCCTTGTCCATGAAATTCGTATTTCTTGAATTTATTTGAACTTTTTTTATAGAAATCGTCATGATGATTTTCCATAACTTCTGAGAGCCTTAAACTATTTTATTAAAAATAAATATATTAAATAAATTAGAGAAAAATTCTGGATCATTAACAGGGGAATGCCGATTAAAAAATACCATTTTCGCGTCTTATGACGAAAAACAAACATGCCGGCATAGACCCCCAGGCTGCCGCCGACAGCCGCCAAAAAGAACATCAAGCCCTCGGAAATTCTCTCCGTGTCCGAATTAGCAGATTTAATTTTGTCTGCGAGCATAATCAAAAAAGCACCAAGGTTAATCAAGAGAAAAATAATTAAAAGATAAAGTAATTGACTGGATATTGGCATAATTATTTTTTATTTATATTTTAATCCTTAGACTGAAAAAAATCGCAATGAGCACAAAACGGAACCTCGCTTTTAGCTTCCGTACAGAATCCTTGACCACCGCGATCTTCAAAACTAGTACAATTATGGCATTGGGTAACTTCGTTAGACCAATTACTGACAAAATCCGATTCAATTTCGTGAGACATAAATTTAGACTGTAAAAATTTTACTCATTATTTCATCTCTTATTTTAATGGGTTGTAGATTAAAATTAGATAAACTATTTATAGCGAGCCATTTTATTTCATAACTGCCTTCATAACTAGTGTTAGGCGCATATTCTGGGCCATCTCCGGTTCCAATTTTTCCAGTAATAATTTCGCAAATATAGAAATTAATTTCTTGTTCAATTTCTCCTCGTTCAAATATTTCCGAACCAAACTTTTCTTTAATCCCTACTTCCACCCCTAATTCTTCTCGGCATTCTCTTTTGAGAGCATCCTCCGGTTTTTCACCCGGCTCAACTCCGCCTCCGGGAAAAACAAAATAAGTTGAATCTTTTTTTACCCTTTTTATAGTTAATAATTTATTATTCTTAATTATAATAGCGCGGACTCGTTGCGGCATAAACATATTGTTGTATCTATGGATTAATATAATTATAGCACCAATAGCGACAAAGTAAATCTGGATTGCGACAAGCCCGCCCCGGGCGGGCTTGTCGATCGTTCACTGCGATATTTGCCTGCTGGCAAATATCTAGCTCACTTCAATCCTGTCCGATTCCCTTCCAAACATAAACAAAAATACAGAACT
>JBAZBP010000001.1:0-233996 GCA_041671365.1 Patescibacteria group bacterium | reverse complement strand
GGATTGCGACAAGCCCGCCCCGGGCGGGCTTGTCGATCGTTCACTGCGATATTTGCCTGCTGGCAAATATCTAGCTCACTTCAATCCTGTCCGATTCCCTTCCAAACATAAACAAAAATACAGAACTACGCTCTGTATTTTTGTTTAAGCACGGGATGAGGGAATTTCCGCCTCATTCGCTCGCCGTCGCTCGCTCATTCGTTGTCCGGGATTGCGACAAGCCCGCCCCGGGCGGGCTTGTCGATCGTTCACTGCGATATTTGCCTGCTGGCAAATATCTAGCTCACTTCAATCCTGTCCGATTCCCTTCCAAACATAAACAAAAATACAGAACTACGCTCTGTATTTTTGTTTAAGCACGGGATGAGGGAATCGAACCCCCGCTAGAAGTTTTGGAGACTCCTGTACTACCACTATACGAATCCCGCAAAAATTTCGACCGCGGTCGAAATTTAATTCATAATTTTCTTATTCTTCCCCATCTGATCCTTCTTTCTTAATTTTCATTTCCTGACCGCAACAGATTAATACTCCACCGCCATCTTTTTCAAATCTTACTTCATTGCCACAAATCGGGCAAAAATAAATTTTACCGACTCGATTCGCCATATATTTAAAAATTATTAATAAGTCTCGACCCAAATTTCAAAATATCCTTGCGCATGGTTACAAGCCGGACAAACTTTAGGCGGTTCTGTCCCTTCATAAATATAACCACAATTAAGGCACTTCCATTTTTTAACTTCTGATCGCTTAAAGACCTCGCCTTTCTCGATGTTTGCCAAAAGCTTCTGATAACGCGCTTCATGCTTTTTTTCAACTTCACCGACTTCCTTAAAAAGTTTAGCAATTTCGGGATGATTTTCTTCTAAAGCTTCTGCAGCCATGCGCGGATACATTTCGGAATTCTCATAGTGTTCCCCGGCAATAGCCGCTTTCAAATCGACGCTAAGATCGAAACTAATAATACCCAACTGTTTAGCCCAGATTTTAGCATGCTCTTTTTCGTTTAAAGCGGTTTCCGCAAATAAATTAGCAATCTGCTCATAACCGGCCTGACGAAAAACGGAAGCAAAATAATCGTATTTATTTCGCGCCATTGACTCCCCGGCAAAAGCATCTTCCAAATTTTTTTTAGTCTTAGGCCCCATCATATTTTTATTTTCGGCTAAGCCGAATATTTAAAAAAATTAATAATTAATTTTTTCTTATTTTTTCACAGGGTCCATTCTCCAATGAACCGCAAAATTCTAATTCATAAATATGCAGGACGGTTACGGCCAAGGCTACCAGTAACGGACCGATAATGACTCCCCAAAAACCAAAAATAATAATCCCGCCCAAGACAGCAAAGAACACAAAAATTGGATTTATTTCCGCTTTATCCTTAATCATATAAGCCCGAATAACGTTATCAATAGTACCGACCACAAAAATACCCCATAAAATTACAAAGGCTCCCTGCCAAATATCCCCGACTAAAAGATAGTAAATTCCCATCGGAATATAGAAAACCATCGAACCTAGAGGCAGAAGAGAAAGAAAAGTAATTATGATTAGAGCCAGAAACAGCGGAAAACCGACTACGGCAAAACTTATGGCGCCAACTAGGCCTTGCGCGGCAGCGGCCACGAAAGTTGCCAGAAAAGTTGTTCGACTGACCGCTCGGAATTTTCGAAATAACTCCTGATTATATTCGAGCGGCAACGGCACCAGAGACATTAATCGTTCCAACATTTTTTTTCCATCAACAAAAAAGAAATACATGGTAAGAACTATTAAAACCAGAGAAAACATAAAATCCGTCGTTCCCTTTAAAACAAAAGTAGCGCCGGAAAGCAGCCAATTGCTGGATTGTTTAAGCAGACTCAGAACCGTTTCCTTAAAAGCCCCGTCATTAAAATTATAATTTCCTAAATTTAAATAATGCAGGGCGCCGCGAGAAAAAAAATCATTTTTAAAAAAATCATTAATAGTATGATTATCGAAAAAATCGACCGTCAAATTATAAGCTGTTACCGATTTCTCGCCGGCATAAGTTATAAATTCTACCGACGGCAAAATGATAATCACCAAAAGCAACAAGCACATTAAAATTGCCGCTAAATGATTATGCCCTTTTAAAAATTTAGAAAATTTTTCGTAAGGCGTATAAAAAATCGAGGCCATGATCGCCGCCATTAAAATTTCTGTTAAAAAAGGAGCGAATACCAAATAACAACCGATCAAAACTAAAACCACCAAAATTAAAATAAATGGTTTGGCTAGATTTTTAGGCATAGAATTATAGCGCCAATCGAGAGATCGGCTCAACTCTTATTTAGTTTCTTTATGGAGTGTATTTTTTTTACAATGATTACAATACTTAGACAACTCCAAACGATTCTTAAGAATTTTTTTATTTTTATGAGAATGGTGCGTAACCGTTTTGCAAACCGTACATTCCATTTTAATCATGTTATCTTGAGACATATCACCTTAATATAAATAATAATTAATTAGTTTAATTTAACAATATAAAAAAATAAGATAAAAGTCAACCAGGCCGACCGTGGTTTTCCCTTAAATTAAGCTTATTTTTGACAATGTGGACAATAATGCGTTCCTCGACCCGCTACTTTCTTTTTTAACAGTAAATTTTGACAATTTGAACATTTTTTTCCCTGTCGCCCATAAACCCGTAAAAAACGAGAAAAATTCCCTCTTTGCCCCTTAGAATCGACATAATTGCTAAAAGTTGTTCCCCGTTCCTTAATCGCCTGTCTGATAATTCTATTAATCGCCTGCCATAATTTTTTTATTTCCTCCAGATTCAAGGATCCGGCCGGTCGTTCGGGATTAATTCGCGCCGCCCACAAAGATTCGTCCACATAAATATTTCCCAAGCCAGCGATTAACTTTTGATTTAAAAGTAAGGCTTTAATTTTCGTCGTTCTATTTTTAAGAATTGTTTGAAAAACTGACCGTGAAAAGGCCGGTGATAACGGTTCCGGACCATAATTATTTTTTAATAATCGCTCTAATTCTACGCCAGTCACTAATTTTAAATAACCAAATTTTCGTAGATCATTAAAAAATAATTGACCGCTGGGTTTAAAGCCAAGCAACGCTCGCGTATATTTATTAGGTAGTTCTCCTCCGACCGCTGCCGCTAAAGAATTATCATTAGTGCGGCGGTTCGAGTTTAAGCTGTGACCGCCCACTATTTTAGTTCGCCGATTTAAATAAATTAACTGGCCGGTCATTTTAAGATGAATCAATAAATAATCCGGCGACTGTCGGCGGGCGGGCGATAAAGAAAAAATCAAAAGTTTACCGCGACGCGCTACTTTTATAATTTTCCGACCGACTAAATTTTTTTTAAAAAAAGTCTCGGATTGAGAGACTGTTTTAGCCGACAAAATTTTAACCGACTCAATTTTCTGGCCAATAAGACTAAAGGCTAAATCGCGAGCGATAGTTTCCACTTCCGGCATTTCAGGCATATTAAAAAGAGACTAAAGCAATAATGACAATAGTTAGGACAATAATTTCCACGACAAAAATTTTAAGAAGACCGAGACCGATTTTTTCCGGATTAATAAAAGGCATATAGTCGGGGAGCCTGATATGATTTGGGGATCTGGCTCGTTAATAATAGATATGTTGATATTATAGCTTTAGACAAATAAAAAAGGAAGTCTGATGTTCTAGACTTCCTTTACAACTGCCTGTTCAATTATTTATACAAACCCCAACCAATAACCTGAGGAATACCAGATGTTTCTTTAACTAATTGAAATTTATTAGTTATCAAGTCCAGGGTATATATAGCCCCATGTTCATTGTCCGGACCCCAGCCGACTGCTATAGCAATTTTTTTGCCATCTGGTGAAAATTTGAAATCACCCATTTGGCTATTGTCTTGTGCCCAGGTCGGAGTAAAAACCTGCTCGGAAGTGTCAACTAATCTTTTAATAACTAAGAATTTATCTCGACTATAAACCATAAATTCCAATTTAGAATCAAAATCCACATCAGTCGCATCGTTCTCGCTAAGAGTTATTAATGAATGATTAGCCCGAGTGTATTTATAAATAACCGTGTATTTACCGTATAGAATGTAGCCACCCATAGCGGCGCTGGCACCAATATAAACATTATCTTTTGTTTGTCGCAGGAGGTTACCGGTAAAATAACCATCGAAAATGAACTTGTCGCCCAATTTTCCTAGGTAATAAAGCTGAAGTTGTGTTTTATCAGTAGTCTGGTCATACTTAAATGAGCCAGTATAATATACATCTTCTAATATAATCGGTTGTAATTCCGATTCCGGCGCAACTACTGATTCATTTTTTTGACAGCCAGTCAGCAATACTATGGCTATCAACACGAAGAATAATTTAATTGTTTTCATAGAAAAGTTCCTTTTTTTAAGATTATTGATTAATTGATTATTTGATTAATTACTAACTTCACCTAAATTTAGATGAACTCGGTAATTAACCAAATATAACCTTATTTTTTAAAGACCTATATTTAATGTTTAATTAAACCACTTTTATTAACTTGAGTCAAGCAAAATAAAAAAACAAAAAACACCATTGTAAAAATGGTGTTTTTCTTAATGTGGAGAGCTTGGTATTATATTGGAACGCTCGTTAATAATAAAGTTATTAATATTATAGCTTTGGACAAATAAAAAAGCCACTACATTAAAAGTGGCTTCGGCATATTATTAATACGACTAAACGCCTAGAGCCGACTAGGGTTTAGAAGGATTCCGTCGCATTGGTTGCGAACTAAATCCTTACTTTTAAACTTTTCTGGATTATCGCCGGGGAAATATTTTTCTCCAGCCTTAAAATAAAAGGCGGGATTTATATATTTTTTTGTTGATTTTCCAACAAAATACTTTCCGACCTTATCCATTTTGATTGTTTCCCTGTTAGAAAAACTCTCAAAAACTTCTCCATCCGAGGTATGAGGATTGATTTCAATAATAACCAAGTTAATATCGCCGTCGTATTTTTCAATTAAATCACAGCTGACGAAATAAACTTTTTCTCCTTCTAAAAACCCATAACCTTTGTCCAACGAATCAGATGAATTAATAGACTTTAATATCGTCTGCTTATTAATCTGGTTTGCTACTGAATTATTTGAAGTTTTTGAACATCCGGCGATAAACACTATACTGATAACAGCAACGAAAAATAACGAACTTTTTTTCATGACACATCCTTTTTAAAGTTAATATTATTTGATTAATTACTAAATTCACCTAAATTTATACGAACTTAGTAATTAACCAAATTTAACCTTATTTGTAAACGAACTATTTTAATGTTTATATAATAGCATACTTTTAATAAAATGTCAATGATTTGCCAATTTACATATAAAAACACTAATAAAATCAAACTATTCCAGAATACTGCGATAAAAAAAGTTTTTATCAGCTAATTTACAAAAGACCCCCAAAATGGGAGTCTTGACTTAATGTGGGCCGAGTTGGATTCGAACCAACGAAGGCGCAAGGCCAGCAGATTTACAGTCTGCCCCAGTTGACCGCTTTGGTATCGACCCCGATGTAAATTGCGATTAATAAAGATAAACCTATTTTATCAATTGCTTAAATATAATAAAAAAAATTACAGTAATTGTCAAACTGGTGCTTATTATCCTTTAACAATAATTTATTTTTAGATTAGCAAAAAGTTTTATTTAACGATCATTGTGCTTAAAACAAAACGAACCAAGGCGTAAGACATGAAAATTACCACCAAACCGACTGCCGACCAGAGAATAATATCTCGTCCTTTTTTAACTTTTTCCGCGCTGCCGGAAGACGTCATCCAGGTCAAGCCGCCATAAATGAACATTAGAAGTGCTAAAGATCCGACTACTCCCATGACCGAAGTAATAATCCTACCGATTAATTCTTGAGGCGAATCTATACCCAAAGGATTGCCGAGAGTGCAAGTGCCGCCGGTGCAGGGTGACGTTGCGTCATCCGCAGCCAAAACACTCATTATTGGGATTACTATTAGTAGAGAAAAAATCAAAATAAATAAATACTTTTTCATATTTTTTATAATTTTATTATTTAATATTATACCATAATGTTTATAAAAATAAAAACAGGTTGATCTAAATTAATAGACCAACCTGGGAAATCTTATTTATAAGACTAAGTTTTAACCAACAGACTTACCTCCTTGTTACTTCTGTTAATTACTTTAAATGTTGCTTCATCACGGAGACGGATCGCACTCCAGACATTAAGAATCGTACCGTCCTCGTATTTTAGAGTTATAAAATCCGAACTGAAATTATAACGATGACACGGCCCAACTGTTATCCAGTCGGATTCTTGACCATTCTTCAATACTAGCGGATATGAACCAACAGCATCATAAAATGTCGGGATTGAAACGGGGGATGTTAATACTGAATCTGATTGTTTTTGCGTCTGAGATTGAAGTTGAGATTGAAAATTATTTTCTTTCTTTCGATCAAAATTCCAAACATTCATCCAGCCATTTAAAGTATCTTGAGCTTCCTGAACTTTTCCATCAGACAATAGGGCGTTATAGTAAGTTAAAAATTTTTTACCTTTTTCATCCTTATTTATATTAAAGATGTCTTTGGCAAGCAATTTAGTTTTATCACCCATTAACTCAGCGACGCCCTGATCAAGATATGCCATGGCCACTCCTTTTTTAGCACTAGATCTAGGAAAAAAAGCTCCAACTATACTTCCAATTACAAGTAAAACAACAACGGTCTGTAAAATCGGATACACCGATTTACCTATTTTAGACATATGGGCAGCAATAGCCAATAGTAGAAAAACCAGAACTAAGCTTAATAAAATTCCTAAACCAACGCCCGCATATATAGATATTATCACCAACGCAAATATTAGAATAACTTCACCCACTCTATCTTTTAAGAAATCTTCTATTTTTTTCATTTTTTTCTCCTTCTTTTATCTTCCAAAGATATTTTTTAATACTTTTGGAACTATTGTGACTAGCAAGTCGCTAAATAGATCCAATTGAAATAATGTAGCCAAAGACGGATGTCCTTTGGTGCCTTCAGATACAGACGCTGCTTCTGAGGTGTTAGTAGTAGTGATTTGAATCTTGGGATTTTTTACGACATGCCTCATTCCGAGATATTTTAACCATTTTTCTAATCTTGGATCATCGCTTCGACCATGATCTCGATCAATTATTTTTTCAATCCCCTCTTCAATTCCATCTATTATTTCTTCACGCCAAGATAGTGCCGCATAGAAAATAGCAAAGAACGTAAACATAATAGCAACAAAAATAATAAAACTAGGAATAGATGAATTAATCTAAGGATGAGATATTACACTACTTCCAGCAATTTCTGCCGCCTCATTATACAATGACTCTGCGGATGATAAGCCGGTGCTTTCATCCCGAAATAAATCAGAATTAATAATCGGAGAATTACTAAAACCTTTTAACAAAACAAGTAACCAAAACAACAAAGAAACGCCCAGGAATATTAAACCTCTGCCATTATTAGTAGTAAATAACCAATTTGATTGATTAAGAAAACTGTTTCGATGACAATGGCGTCTAATTTTAATCCTAGCCCCTTCTTCAATTCCATCGACAAACGCTATTAATTCCTCGTTTTCACCAGGCTGAACTGTCCCGGGCAAACTAAAGGCTACTTCTCCGCTTGTATCTGTTTGATAATTAATTTTTTGACCTCGATACCAAATGACTAACGGAAGAAACACTCCGTAACCCTTTGTTTTTAGAACACGAGCAAAAATATTAAAATTTCCTTGCCCGTCATGATAACGATATAACGATAGCGATTCAGGATCATTATCGATTGTCGCCTTTGGAGTTTCGACTGGAATAGTAACGGTAATTTCTGACTCATACATTAAACCAGCCAAACAAAACCTGAAAGTTCTATTTTGTTCATCTTTTAAGAGAGAACCATTTAGGGTTGTTACAAAAACTCCGTTAATATCAGTCGTAGCGGTTTTATTAATGCCAACGCCTTCCTTTATTATTACCTGCTGGCCGGATACCGCTTTCCCATTCGAGAACACCGAACATTCTACCAATAGATTAAAAGTGTTATTATTACTGTCTACTTTTAATTCTGGTCTGAGCTTAATCTCAATTTTTGGCACCTTTGGCGCTCCTTGAGAATTTTTAGAACTCTGATTTTTTGACATTTTTTTTAGGCCTCCTGCCTATATTTTTTATTTTTATTTATTATTCAATTTTTAACGAACTCCTTTTGCGAGGGCATCCGAAGTCTCATTATGTATTCAAAGAATTATATCACTTTTTCATAATTCTGTCAACCAATAAATTTATTCAGCAATAATTTTTAAATAATTAACAAAAAATTACCTAATATTAGGTAATTTTATAATTAAAGGAACGGATTCTTCGCTACGCCAGCCAGTGGAGCTCAGGATGACAAAAACGAATTAAATAAATTTACATCCTATACTTTTCCAGAGCATGTTGAATCGCCCAAAGACCGAGCAGCGCGCATTTATAGCGTCGCTCGCTTATTTTTATCCCAAAATTCTTTTCTAAATTCTTAAATTCATAAGTCATTACTTCAGCTTTAGTCTTACCGACCAGCTCTTCACTTAATATAGATATTCCCGCCTGCGAGATAGCGCAACCTTGCCCGACAAATTTAATCTGTTTAATCTTCTTCCCGGCCATTTTAACGCTGACAGAAATATCGTCGCCGCAAGTATCATTCGTCTCGTGATGACTGGCATCCGCTTTAGCTATAACGCCCTCATTATGCGGATGTTTATAATGATCTAAAATATTTTGTGCGTAAATATCCATATTATTTCCAAACTTGATATAAGCTCTTTAATTTTTTAATAAAAATATCAATCTCCTTGGTAGTATTATAAAAACTTAAACTAGCCCGCAGTGTGGCCGAGACGCCAAAAAAATCGTGGATCGGTTGCGCGCAATGATGGCCGGCGCGCAGAATTATTCCCTCCTGACCCAATAAATCGGCGGCGTCATGGGGATGTAAACTGTCAACAACTAAAGAAAAAACCGGTAACTTTATCTTTATCGAATTAACCGAACCTAAAACTTTAATAAATTTTAGCGGTTGGATTTGTTTCAAAAAATAAGCGGTCAACCTTTTTTCTTGGCTAATAATGTTTTTCCAACCCAATTTATTAACGTAACTAATAGCCGCGGCTAAACCGATAAGCTCGGCAATCGGCGGCGTACCTGCCTCAAATTTATACGGCAATTCGTTGGTGGTAAAACGATCGGTATAAACCGATTTAATCATATCGCCCCCGCCTAAAAATGGCGGCATTTTTTCCAACAACTCCCGCCGTCCATATAAAACGCCCACGCCGGTCGGACCCCAGATTTTATGTCCGGAAAAGACCAAGAAATCGCAATCCAAAGAACGAACATCAATTCTTATATGGGTAATGCTCTGCGCGGCATCAATTAGTGTAATTACGTTATGACGCCGAGCTATACTAATAAGTTCTTTAACCGGATTAATAATTCCTAAAACATTCGAGGCTTGCGTCAAGGCCAATAATTTTACTCGGGGCCGAGCTAATATTTTTTTGGCGGCCGCAAAATCGAATTCACCGCTAGGCTTCACGGGAATATAGGCTAATTTAATGCCTAATTTATTTTTTAATTGCAACCAAGGAACAATATTGGCATGATGCTCGGCGATACTTAAAATCACTAAATCGCCGGCGCGTAAATTCGCTTCGCCCCAAGTCCGAGCGACTAAATTAATTCCCTCGGTCGCTCCTCGAGTAACAATAATTTCCTCTCTGGCGGCAGAAACAAAGTCAGCTATAACATCACGAGCCGCTTCATATTTTTTTGTCGCCTCCTCCGCTAAAGGATTAATGCCTCGATGGACATTAGAATTATAATTACGGTAATAGTTATCCAGCGCTAAAATAACCGCCTTCGGTTTTTGAGCCGTCGCGGCATTATCAAAGTAGATCAGATTATGACCGTTAATTTTTTTTGATAAAATTGGAAAATCGGAGCGTCTAATCATATAATTTCTATTTAAACTAATTTCTAACTAGTCCGAACGTTTTTTAATTAATTTTAAAATTAAATTTTTAGTTGTTTCGTCTTTAATCCCGGACACGAACTGACCGGCTATTGAATTAATGACCAAGACTTTGATTTTCGCCGGACTTAATCCGCGCGTCTGTAAATAGAATAAATCCTCCGGTGCTAAATGAAAAGTGCTGGCGCTATGCCCGGCTTTAACGTCGTTAGCAGCAATTTTTAAACCGGGCAATAATCGACCGCGGGCAGTCGAGCTTAATAAATGCAAGCTCAAATCAATCCGCGCCTCGCTTAATTGTGCCTCCGGTTTGAGAGTAACATTCGCATAATACTGAGCGCTGGCCGAATCATCAACCAAACCAATAACTTTAAATTTACCGACAGCCGATCGCGCAGTAAAAATATCATTATCCTGTACCTGTAAAATCTGCTGCTTTTTTGGCCAAAATAAACCCTGACTATTTAAAATCACATTTTTCCCTAAATGATTATTAATATTAACTTGATAATCTCCTCGGCCAAAATAAACCTGATAACTGTCAACTTTCGCCCGGTCAGCAATATGAATTTCCCGATTAATTTTTAAACTGGAGGAAAGATTATGATCTAAAATAAAAACATATTGCACCTGAGACTCCCGACCGATAAAAATCGGCAAAGTTGAAACAGCCGATAAGCGATCAACATAATCCAAAATAAAAACCCTCGTTTTATCGGCGACAATAATTTTCTTATCGCTGGCCTTAATATTTTTTTTGACTAACTGCTTCATAATAAATATTTTCTTTAAAATCAAATTTCTTAAAAATTAACCAACACTATTCTCCATCTCCAATTCAACCATCCGATTCATTTCGACAGAATATTCTAAAGGCAACTCCTTAGTAATCGGTTCTATAAAACCGTTCACAATCATAGCGCTGGCTTGTTCTTCGCTTAGACCGCGACTACGCAAATAAAAAATATCCTCGGCATTTAATTTCCCGGCCGTCGCTTCGTGAGCTAAAACTGCCGTTTGATTCTTAATATTAATTGTCGGAATGGTGTCAGATTGCGACCGATCATCTAAAATTAAAGCATCGCATTTAATATTCGAAATTGCGTATTCAGCTTGCGGACTAATATCTACTAATCCGCGGTAAATCGCTTGGCCGCCGCCCTTACTAATACTCTTCATAATAATATTAGAACTGGTGTGCGGCGCTAAATGAATAACTTTGGCGCCGGTATCTTGAATTTGTCCCTGATTGGCAAAAGCTACGCCTAAATGATCGGCGGTAGCACTCTCTCCCAGAAGAACCGAACAAGGATAAAGCATCGTGACATTACTGCCAAAATTTCCGCCAACCCACTCCATATGCGCTTCTTTTTCTACCAATGCGCGTTTAGTATTTAAATTATAAGCGTCTTTACTCCAGCTTTCGACGCTGCTATAACGAAAACGCGCTCGCGGTTTAACAAAAATTTCGACGCAACCGGCATGTAAAGAATCCACGCCGTATCGCGGCGCACTACAACCTTCAATGTAATGTGCTTGCGCTTCTTCTTCAATAATAATCAGAGTGTGTTCAAACTGCCCCATGCCCTTAGCGTTCATCCGAAAATAGGCTTGGAGCGGCTGCTCAATTATGACTCCGCGCGGAATATACAAAAAAGTTCCGCCGCTCCAGACAGCGCCATGTAGAGCCGCGAATTTATGCAGAGTGGCCGGCACAGCTTTCATAAAATAAGATTTAAGCAAATCTTCGTGTTCATGCAAGGCGACATCCATGTCCTCAAAAATAACGCCCTGCTCTTTAAATTTATCTTTTAAGCTATGATAAATAACCGTAGACTCATACTGGGCGCCCACGCCGGCTAAAACTTCTTGTTCCGCCCGCGGAATGCCTAATTTATTAAAAGTACTTTTAATATCCGCCGGTACATCCGCCCAACTTTCGGCTTGTTTGTCGGCCGCTCTGGCGTAATAAGTAATCTTATCTAAATTTAATTTAGTTAAATCCGGACCCCAGGTTGGCAGCGGCATCGCCAAATATTCTTTTAAAGACGCCAGGCGATGCTGCAACATCCAGGCCGGTTCTTTTTTTTCACTAGAAATAAAACGAACCAACTTTTCGTCCAAACCGACGCGCGTCTTAGCCATGTAGTCCGACTTATTATAAGAGTTCCACATGGAGTCATGGCTATTACTTGATTTTGGAGTCGATTTTAACGATAATCTAGAAGAAAATTTAATTTTGTTATTTCGCTTAATCATACTGACAACTATATTTACTCCGGATTAATAATTTTTTTGAAACCCTCTTTTTCTAATCTCAGCGCTAATTTATAATCACCGCTTTTAATAATTTTTCCACCATTTAACACAACAACTTTATCTGGCTTAATATATTTTAAAATTTTTTGATAATGAGTAACAATTAAGGCGCCAGTCTTAGGGGTCTTGAACCTTTTAATCGCCTGACCGACGACTTCCAGGGCGTCAACATCCAGACCGGAATCAATTTCATCAAAAATTGCGAAAGTTGGCTTAAGCAGGGCTAACTGCAACATTTCTGATTTCTTTTTTTCTCCGCCGGAAAACCCTTGATTTAAATTACGATTACTCCAATCGGAAGATATTTTTAATAGAGATACTTCTTGGTCGAGTTCCGGTTTAAATTCAAAAACGCTAAGCGCCGATTTCCGGCGCGCCGCTTGTAAAGATTTATAAGCATCAAACAGAAAAGGATAAAAATCCAAACCGGCGATTTCCCGCGGTTGCTGAAACGTCATAAATAATCCCAGGGCGGCTCGCTCTTCCGGATTCTTACGGGTTATATCAATTTTATTAAAAATAATTCGACCGGAAGTTACTTTATAATTAGGATGCCCCATTAAAGTATTAACGAAAGTACTCTTACCGGAACCATTTGGTCCCATGACGACGCAGGTTTCTCCGGCCTTGACGGTTAAATTAAAGCTGTTTAAAATCTTTTTTGATCCGACGGACACATTCAAATTTTTTACTTCTAAAATATTTTTCATATTTGTTTGTTTTGTCTTCTTTTAACAGACAAAGGCGATAATAACTTATTTTAATAATGAAGCCAGACTCCTTTTTTTCAAAACTGTTTTTATGTCCGGTAAAATTTCTCCCCAGATGCTACGAATTCGACAACCATTCATATTAGGACATTTGTGCGCCTGATTAATCGTGCAGCTGACTTCTATTTTTCCTTCCAAGGCTTCCAGAATTTGCAAAATGGAAATTCGACCGGCTGGTTTAGCCAAATAATAACCGCCCTGCGCCCCTTCCTTGCTCTTAATCAATCCCGCCTTAAATAATGACTGAGCAATTTGAATCAAATAAATGGAGGAAACTTGCATTCGTTTAGCGATACTGGTAACCGGCGTAACCAGTTTCGGTTTTTGCGCCAACTCAAACATAATCATCAAACCATAGTCCACTCGTGTGTTAATTTGAAACATAAAAAGATTATAACTATAAGTAATCGTATTATAGTTAATAAATTTAAAAAAGGCAAGATTAACTTAAAAATTAACCAGTAGCCGAAAAAAAATCGCTATAATTTATTTTTATGATATAATTAAATATATGGATATGATTTCTCATGGCCTTTGGGGGACGACTATCGTCCGCCGGCCAAAATTATTAATACCGATTTTTATCAGCGGCCTGCTACCGGATTTAATTTCAACGGTCGCCGGTTTTATTTATCTAGAAATTAGTCGCGGTCCGAGTCTAATCTTCGACTGGAAAGCTCTACCCGATTGGAGTCGTTCTTTGTATGGTTATAGCCATGGCCTGATTGGTCTGGCGGTTTTTTCCCTTTTAATAATTATTTTTGCCCGCCACTACTTAATTTTAATTCTTCCTTACGCTTTTCATATTTTTCTGGATTTATTTACCCACAACGGCGACCCTCTGGCCCGTTTATTTTATCCTTTAGTAAATTATAATTCTCAACGTCTTTGGGGTTTGAATTGGTGGGAAAATCCTTGGACTAGTATTGTTAATTGGATCCTAATTGTCGGAATTAATATCGGCTTTATTATTTATCACCGCCAAAAATTTAAAAAACCCCGTCAGACCAGCTAACGGGGGGATGATAATTAATGAAAATAAATTTTAATTAAAATTATTGGGAGAATTTATGAAGCCCTGAGTAAGTGATAATTGCCTAATCAATTTATCATACAAATCGACTAATCTTTTTCTAGCTTCGATGTCCACGCGACTATTTCCGGTTACATGACTCAGAAATTCAGGTAAATCAATTTTTTCTTTGATATATTCCAGCAAATGAAGCATCTTTTCTTCATATCGAGAAGCTGGATCTTTCTTTAAAAAATTAATTAACCATTCTTTTTCCGACAAATAAATAGTTTCATCGTCTGAACTGAAAAATTCCCTTCCGAAAACCGGCGCCAAAAAAGTTGAATAAAGATTGAAGAGAATGTCCAAGTTAGTAATTACCGTCCGATCAATACTGGTCAAATCTGAATGGGGAATGTCGGCAGTCGGCATCCAAGAAGTATAATAAAGCCAATAATAGTAAATATGGGTTAATAACTCTAAACCATCTTTAAAATTATTTTTATCCTTCAAATATAAAACAACGGTTGATTTACCACTAAACGAAGCGATTCTTCGCCCAGCTTGATCGATGACATCATCGGAAGTTAAGCGCCTAACTCTCTCAATCTTTCTTTGGCCACCTCCCTTTTTAAACACTTTTTTAAAAGTTAATTTTTCTTTTCTCTGATTTAATGATAAATTAATTGTTTTTAAATAATCATTAATCTCTTTAAAATTTAAAAAAGGCTTGAAATTGATATAGATCTCCTCTTTATCCGGGCAAACAACTACATAATGTAAATGCGCTATTTCGTCTTTAAACTTATAAAGTTTATTACTTTTAAGATAGAGGGCTGATTTTCTGGTCTCAGAAAAAAATTCACTCGTTGGAATTCTTCCGGTCGAAGCTAACTGCTCGATACTCTCAAACAGCAAGGATAATTGATTATCGAACATCCCTGAATTCATCAAGCGATAAAAAGGATTATAGTTGCTCATAAAAACACTTCTAATGCCTTCTTTATAAATTAAATTCTGATGAATCCGAACAATTAATTCCGCAAACATCTGCAGATATTCTGTCCACAAGTCTGACTCGATTTGATACAAGAAGCTAAAACTATAGTTCGAAGCTACGAAAACATCCCTATCATTTATTTTAAAATAATAATTGATAATCTGTTTCTCTTCTCGCTTCTCAACACTTAATTTACCAATAGCCAAATAGGGTGTCTGAAAAACATCTTGAATTTTTTTTATCTCTAGTGGAGACTTGAAGGAGGCGGTTAATTTTTTGTTCGATATAGTCAAACATTTAATCCCGACATACTGAACCAGCTGGCTCCTTAAAAAATCCAAGGCGTAAACTTTTGGCCAGGTCGTATTTTTTAACAACCTAGTTTTAGTTTTTTTATCCAATTCAAGCATGGCAAATTCCGCCACCATACCGACCATAGCCTCCAACAACCTTCTCGGGCTATAAATTATTTCTCGCTCGACTATCCGCAAACTCATTGATTGAAAAGAATCAACGTTAATTTGTTGATAATATCGAGACTCAACATCTTCTTTGTCGTCAAGTTCATATAACCCGGCCAACAACAAATTGACTTTATCCATAAGCCATGAATATAGGTCGACTTTCTCTTCAGCTAATTCCATTTCCATGATTTTATCCTTTATTTATTGATTTAATTTAATTGTTAAAGTAATAGAAAAATATATCACAACACTACAAATCTGTCAACAATTCTCCCTGTTTTTTATAAACCTTAGGCCTAATATCATCTTTAGCCTGCTGAGAAAGAATTAAGAGTTCTTGATTATAAGAAAAAATTCTAGGGTCGAGTTTGTAAGCCATATCATTAATTCCCAACAGGTATAAACCCTCTAAACTGGTTAATCGAGATAAAGCCACATAACCCATTCCGAATCCAAAGGAACGACTTAAATCAATCTCAGCCGATTGAAGCGTCATGCCCTGACTTTTATGGACGGTTATGGCCCAAGCCAAACGAAGCGGAAGCTGATTTATTTTAGCTAAAATTCTTTGCTCATCATCAATTGTCCAGCTATCCGGCGTCACTAAAATTTCTTCGCCGGTTTTTAAACGAACCAGGGGAAAATTATTTTCCTCAAAACCTATAACTATCCCCATGCTGCCATTAACATATACAGCTTTTTCTTCCTTAAACTTATTTTTAACAAACATGACCTGCGCTCCTTTCTTTAAGGTCAACTTCTCCGGAACCAAGCAATTTTTCTTTAGAGATTCCACTAATCTCTTTTCACCCTCGCTGGTCATACGATAAACAAATTCGGGAGCGATAATCTTTTTAAGTTCAACATCGTTAATAACATCAACATCAATATTGTGCGTAAATAATCTAATCGGCTTAACTTCGTCATTAATTTTTTGATTCATTCGGCTTTTCAGTAACTTAATAGTTTCTGCATCAACAGCATCCTCTCTTAAACTTTTTAAAATGCTAATCATCTTTTTATCATTCTGACGATGCTGTTCGTCCAAATAACAAACGCGCAAATCCATTTCCGACCAAACGTTTGATTTATAAACAAACTCCACTTCGACTCCGCCGGAAGAAATCGGCGGAAGCTGAAAAAAATCTCCGGACATAATAATCTGAAGGCCGCCAAATGGCAAAGAATTTTTTTTAAAAGCTTGGCAAACTGAATCAATCAAATCTAAACGATGGGCGGGCAACATAGATATTTCATCAATCACTAAAACTGCAGTTTTTTCAAATTGCTTTTTCAAATAAGATTTTTTTGTAAGTGCCTGAATATCTCTCGAACTTAACCGATCCTTAATTCCGATTCCGGCCCAGGAATGTATAGTTCGTCCGCCTAGATGAGTCGCCGCGATACCGGTTGAGGCGGTTATGGCCACTCCGATGTTCTTCTTTTTTAAATGGCCGATGTATTGATTTAATAAAAAAGTCTTCCCGCTGCCCGCCGGACCAGTTAAAAGAATATTATGCCCCGCCTCCAATATTGCTAAAGCTTCTTTTTGTTTCATAGTTCTAACAGTATAGTATGGAAACACCCATAAAGGAAGAAGGCGAACAATCATAACGGAAAAACCGATCTAATAAATCGGTTTTCTTCTGAGCCGTTGACCGGGTTTGAACCGGTGACCTTCTCCTTACCATGGAGATGCTCTACCAGCTGAGCTACAACGGCCTTAATTTTAATTTATAATTTTTCTATTTTTTTCTGCCATTCCGGTAATTTATTATTTTCCGGGTTTACAGCGGCTAATTTGTTCCAATATTCTTGAGCCAAATTTTTATCTTTCTTTATTATACTTAAATCTAAAATTAAATCAAGATAACGCGGACTATTGGGTTCAAGCTCTAAGGCTTCCCGAATATTTTCCAGGGCCTCTTCAAAATTATCTTCCTCTCTTTCCATCTCGGCCATAGAAAAATAAATTTCTTGAAGCGTAATGTCTCCGACTAAATCTGCCTGATCTCGCTGTTTGGCCAACTTTAAGGCGTATTCATAAGTTTGACGCGCCTCCGACAATTTTTTCTGGCCGGCATATAAACTACCCAAACGAAAAAAAGCTTCTAAATTTTTTTGATCTAAACTAATAATCTCCATTAGTTTTTCTTCCGCCGAATTCTCATCTTCTTTTTTTAAAGATTCTTTAACGGATACCGCCAGTTCCCGAATACGTTTTTGTCTTTCCAGCCAGGGAACTTTAATATTAATAGCGTAGCTAGCTTTTATTTTTTTTAGACCAGCCTGTCGTGCTTGCAAAAAAATAACTAATCGTTGGTGAATAAATAGCCAGGCTCTACCAAAAAACCCACTCCAGCGCGCTAAATCACGCTCGACTCGAGCCTTAATAATCTTATGTTTAAATTTAACCTCCTTTTCGCCAGGAATATTAACCACATCTAAAAGTGCCAGAGCTGGAAATTTTTTTACAATAATCGTTAATATAATTAACGCCGATAATATAATTAAAATAATGGAAATTAAATTGAACATATGGAATTAAAATCTTTAACTCGAAGAGATGCCGCGCCGATAAGCAGACCGTCAATATTTTTTTGCCTTAAGAATTCTCCAGCATTATCGGCGTTAACGCTGCCGCCATATAAAACTCGCACGGTTTTCTTTAAAATACCGGCAACCTGAGCCTTGATATATAATTGGATAGAATCGGCCTCGGCGGCTAGCATCGGCCGAGAATTTTTATTAGAACTAATCGCCCAAATCGGCTCATAGGCAATTACCAAATCGGCCGCCGTTTTAATTCTAACGCCCCGGAGGGCGTGACGCAACTCCGTCTTTAAATAATTTTTAGTCTCTCCGCTTTCTTTTTCGCTTAATTTTTCGCCGATACATAAAACCGGGATCAAATTATTAGCTAAGGAGGCATTAACTTTATCCTTGATAATAGCCGAATTTTCATGTAAATGTTCACGTCGTTCACTATGTCCGATAATAACATATTTAACGCCCAGGGTTTTTAAATTGACCGGAGAAACTTCACCAGTATAAGCACCGAAATTAGCCATGGCGCTATCTTGCGCGCCTAAAATTATCTTAGATTTTTTTAAAACCGGACTAATAAAAGGCAGCGAAAGATAATCAGGACAAATGACCACTTCCGATTGAAAAGTTTTTATGTTTTTCGTTATTTTTTTAGCCAGACTCAAACCATCTTTTATAGTTAGCTGCATTTTCCAGTTAGTGACGATTAATTTTTTCATAATATTATTTTTACTCTTGCGCCCATTCAATCGTTTTTTTAATTCCCTCGGCTAAGCTTATTTCCGGACGCCAATCTAAAACTGTACTGGCGCGTTGATAACTTAAACAGCTACGTCGCTGCTCTCCGGGTTTAGCTGGCGCTTCTTTAATAAGTATCGGCCGTCCGAGAGCTTTCTCAATATCCCGACGAATATCGTGCAAGTTCGTTTCTAGACCCGAACCAATATTTATTTCTCCGTGACAAGTTATATCTTTAGCTAAGCATAGACCGCGCACCACATCATCAATATATACAAAATCGCGAGTCTGCCGGCCATCGCCGTTTTGTGTGCTCTCTAGATTCTTAACAGCATTGTCAATAAAAATCGCGATCACTCCGGCTTCTCCGCCCTTAAATTGTCGCGGACCGAAAACATTGGCAAAACGTAAAATAGTATAATCTAAATCATAAATTCGATAATAGCAATTTAAATATTTTTCAAAAGTTAATTTATGGATGCCATAAAATGATACCGGATAAGCGGGAAACGATTCGGTTGTTGGTATTTCTTCGGCATCGCCATAAATCGCTCCGCCGGTGGAAGAAAAAATTATTTTTTTTATTTTATTAATCCGACAATTTTCTAAAATATTCAATCCGCCCAAAACATTAATCTTATTATCTCTGACCGGGTTAATCATTGATTTACTAATTTCAATTTGCGCCGCCAAATGATAAACAAAATCAAATTTTTCAATTTTAAAAATTTCGGCGACCTCCGGAGAACCAATATCAATTTGATAGAATTTAGCGGCCGAATTCACGTAATCCTTTCGTCCTGAAGACAAATCGTCGATAACAACCACCTGATTTCCGCCAGAAATTAATTTATCAACTAGAGTGGAACCGATAAATCCGGCTCCGCCAGTCACAAGAATTTTAGACATATATCTTATATTAACACGGTTTTTAAAGAAAAAAAAGCTCCTAGTTAGACATTTGCCAAAACAGATATTTTTTGCTAAAATAATCTTAGATAATGAGCTTAAAAATAGGTTTCCGTTAATACGGAAATGATAATAAAAATGCCCTTTTAATGCGGGAATTTTTTATTTTAACGTTTAAAATATATATGGCCAAAGATACGAAAAAAATCAGTAATTACGGAGCTGATCAAATCACTGTCCTCGAGGGTTTAGACCCGGTACGCAAGCGTCCCGGCATGTACATTGGTTCAACTTCCGCCGCCGGCTTACATCATTTAATCTGGGAAGTAGTAGATAATTCTATTGATGAAGCTATGGCTGGCTACGCCACGGAAATTTCCGTTTCCTTGCTGCCTGACGGCCTGGTAGAGGTAATTGACAATGGCCGCGGTATTCCGGTTGATAAGCATAAAGTTACCGGGGTTTCCGCCCTAGAAACGGTTCTAACTAAATTGCATGCTGGCGGCAAGTTCGGCGGTGACGGCTATAAAGTTTCCGGCGGCTTACATGGCGTCGGCGTATCTGTCGTGAACGCCCTGAGTGAATATCTTAAAGCTGAAGTTCGCCGGGATGGCAAAACTTGGGAACAAGAATATAAATTCGGCAAACCCCTCAGAGCGGCTAAACCGGTTGGACCGGCTAAGGGAAACGGCACGACTATAACTTTTAAAGCTGACAAAACAATTTTTACCGAACTAGAATATAGTTGGGGAAAAATTCTTGATCGCTTAAGACAGCAAGCCTATTTAACTAAAGGTATTACGATTAATATTTTAGATAAACGTAATGGTCATCGACAAAAAAAATATAAATTTCATTTTGAAGGCGGGATTAAATCGTATATTAAATCTCTGCATCGAAATAAAACCGTTAAAAATGAAACAATATTTTATGTTGATAAAGATTTTAATAATTGTAAAATAGAATTATCTTTGCAATATAACGATGAATATAATGAAACTGTTTTAGCTTTTGCCAATAATATTCACAATCCCGAAGGAGGAACACATCTAATTGGCTTCCGAACAGCCTTAACCAGAACTCTAAATAACTATGCCCGGAACAAGAACCTGATAAAAGAAAAACAAGAAAATTTAACCGGCGACGACGTTCGCGAGGGTTTAACGGCAATTATTAGTGTTAAATTGCCGGAACCTCAATTCGAGGGACAGACCAAGGGTAAACTGGGTAACGCTGAAATGAAAGGCTATGTCGAAACTATTTTTGGTGAAAATTTCAATACTTTTCTGGAAGAACATCCTAAAGAAGCCGAGGCAATTATCGGTAAATGTCTTTTATCTGCTCAAGCTCGCCTCGCCGCTCGCAGTGCTCGAGCCACAATTCTACGTAAGGGGGCATTAGAAGGCATGACTTTGCCGGGAAAATTAGCTGATTGCTCCAGCCGCCATCCGGAAGAATGCGAATTATATATCGTCGAGGGAGACTCCGCCGGTGGCAGTGCTAAACAAGGCCGTAACCGTCGCTTTCAAGCAATCCTGCCTTTACGCGGTAAAATTTTAAATGTGGAAAGAGCACGTTTAGATAAAATGTTGGCCAATAATGAAATAAAAAATCTGGTGATCGCTCTCGGCACGAATATCGATGACCAGTTTGATCTAGAAAAACTAAGATATCACCGGATTATAATCATGACCGATGCCGACGTCGACGGCGCCCATATCCGCACATTATTATTAACTCTATTTTTTCGCCATTTTGCCCCATTAGTTTCTGGCGGATATATGTATATTGCCCAGCCGCCATTATACCAATTAAAAAAAGGAGTCAATGTCCGCTATGCTTACAGTGATGAAGAGAAAGATCAAATTATTATGGAATTGGGCGGAGGAGTAGCTGGCGCAGTAGAGGAAGGAACGGAAAATGATGAGGGCGAGAGCTCAGAAATAGAATTAACGGAAACAAGCGACGAGACTGGAAACAAAAAAAGTAAAAAAAATGAAGAAACAGAAGACAAAAAGAAAAATGTTAAAATTCATATTCAACGTTATAAGGGTTTAGGAGAAATGAACCCGGGACAATTATGGGAAACAACCATGGACCCGGCACGCCGCATAGTAAAACAGGTTACGGTTGAGGACGCCGCCAAGGCCGACCAAATCTTTGATATGCTAATGGGCGACAACGTCGCTCCGCGCAAAAATTTTATTCAGACTCATGCTAAAAAAGTTGAAAATTTAGATATTTAATAATATGTATCTTTACTTATTTTGTCCAATAATCGCGTTTGCCATAGCTCAGGGTTTAAAAATAATCATCCGTTCATTCCATCATAAAATTACTTGGCGCGATATTTTTGCTTATTCCGATATGCCCTCCGGTCACACCGCTGTCGTTATCGCCTTAGTAACGATTCTGGGCTTAAAATTAGGTCTGAGTTCCCCAATTTTTTCCGCCGCTCTTGTTTTCGCGATGATTGTAATTGTGGATGCCATTGGTTTAAGAAATTATCTAGGACAACACGGCAAAACTTTAAATATTTTAGTCAAAGACTTGAAAGATGATGAATTTTTAGATCATACTTATCCCAAACTTCTGGAACATATCGGACATACGCCTTTTCAAGTAATTATCGGACTTCTGATCGGCATGATTACAAGTCTGGCTGGATATTGGTTATTTTAATATAATTTTCTTTACAAAAAAAACTCCAAAATAATTTGGAGTTTTTTTTAAAATACTAAAAAATTAATTTTTACAAAGCAAGCCTTGGCCGGTCATTTCTATCGGCTTATTTAGGTTCATTATTTGTAAAATAGTCGGGGCTAAGTCAGCTAAGGTGCCGACTGAAGCCAATAAATTCAAATCATTATTTAAAGGATCGGACAAGCCGATAGTCTTGCCTTCAAACTCCGAACCAATAATTATAATCGGCACCGGATTATTAGTTTTACGGTTATCGACTAAATCTGTACCGGGATGGCACATTCGTTCGGCATTACCGCCGGCAGCCGATATTATTAATACTCCGTTTCTAGATTCCACCGCCGTTAAAATCGGGCGCAAATTTTTATCTAAAAGCTCTACTGCTTTTTTTACTACAGCCAGGTCGCCGCCAGCGGCTACTAAATCTAAGAAAGGCACGGCGGCGACTATAAAATCAAAGGGCTCATCAGCTTCTATGGTTTTTATAATTTCTTTAACTGTGCGCTGCAGCGCCAATGAAGGTCTAACGGCTGCTTGACCACCGACGGATGAAATAATTTTCCATTCCTCCCCTGGCATTTTTTGTTCTGCGCGACCATTAAAAAAATAAGTTAAAGCGGCAAAACGTTCCGTCTCGGAAATTTTAATCTGTTTTAATTTAGCGGCCGCCAAAACTGCCGTCAATGTCACGGCCGGTTCAGTATCCTCGGAGACAATCTCTTGACCGGCGCCAATAGTTAAATAACGCGCATTCCAACTACCAACTCCGGGGCTAAGTAGAGCGACGGGATATTCTTTTATTAAATTTAAAAAAACTGGAGTCTTTGCGAGGGTGGTAGCATTAAATTCATTTGCCGGAGTCACCCCCCAACCATCTATCAATAATAAAACCACCGGCCGATGTTTCTGAAAAATCTCCGGCGCAACATCGCTATCAACAGTATTTTTCGTAATCATAACTTATTTAATAATATCAGCTATAGCCATTAAGCGATTATATTTAGACACGCGCTCTCCCCGCGAGAGAGAGCCGGCCTTTAAATAATCAGCGCCGCTAGCTACGGCTAAATCAACAATAAAATCATCATTTGTTTCACAACTGCGCTGGGAAACGATAATTTTATATTTATTTTTCTGAGCCAACTTTAAAAAAGCGATAGTTTCAGTCAAAGTTCCGGCTTGATTAGGTTTAACCACTACGGCATTAGCCGTTTTTTCTTTTAAACCACGGCTCAGACGGGCAGAGCTAGTTGTAAATAAATCGTCGCCGACAATTAACATTTTTGCCCCTAGCTCGGCGGTCAGCTCTCGCCAAGCCGACCAATCTTCGGGAGCTAAACCGTCTTCTAAATAAACTAGAGGGTATTTTTTAAACCACTCATTATACAAACCGATCAAGTTGCTGGAGGTAAAATAAGCCTGATCTAAAGGAAAAATATATTTTTGCTTTTTCTCTTCATACAAAATCGAGGAGCCGACGTCGATTCCTAAATGCAAATCTTTGCCCGGCTTATAACCAACGCGTAAGGCGGCCGCTAAAATAAGCTCCAAGGCTTCAATACTGGAATCTAAATTAGGCGCATAGCCACCTTCGACGCCGGTATCAGTATCATAACCGGATTCACGTAAAACCACTCCTAATTCCTTAAAGACTTCCGCGCCCATTCTAACCATTTCTCCGGCACTAGCTAATTTCGGAATTAACAAGAATTCCTGAAAATCTAAATTAGTGTCGGCATGCTTGCCGCCGTTAAAAATATTAAAAAGCGGTACGGGAATTTTAGGCGCGGCCAGAGAAAATGTATTTTTTAAATAAACAAATAACTCTTGTTTTTCGCTCCCGGCGGCCGCTCGAGCGACTGCCAGAGAAACGGCCAAAACAGCATTAACCCCTAAATTTTTTTTATTCTCCGTCCCGTCCAAATCAATCAAAATTTGATCAATCGCCGTTTGCTCCGTTATTTTTTTTTTCTGTAAAGCCGGTGCGATGATTTCTTGAATTTTTCTGACCGCTTTTAAAACCCCTTGCCCTTGATAACGCCGAGCGTCGCCATCGCGCAAATCCCAAGCTTCATTATTTCCGAAAGAAGAACCGCTCGGCACACTCGCTACGGCAGTCGAATCATCATCCAAAAATACTCGCGCCTCAATAGTGGGTAAGCCGCGCGCATCCAAAATTTCTCGCGCGCTAATATTTTTTATTTTTACCATAGTATTAATAATTACTTATTATTTTATTTAGCCCCGGCATCTTTCCTCCGCCCAGAAAAGTAAGCATTGCCCCGCCGGCGGTAGATATCCAATCAATATATTTGGTCATTTTTGTTAATTTTAAAGCTTCAACCGTTTCCCCGCCACCGACCAAACCATAAGCCCGCCCCGAAGAACGAGCAGCCATGAGAGTGGCAATGGCCAGGGTACCATGTTTAAAACTAGCCTCTTCAAATAGACCTAATGGTCCGTTCCAAACCAAAGTTTGGGCGGTTTTTATGTAAACAGCAAAATCGGCAATGGTTGACGGACCGATATCTAAAATACGATCAGTCGCCTGGACTGCCCCCGGCTTAACGACTTTAATCTGACCGTTTTTAGTTTTCACTACAACATCGCTCGGTAAAATAATTTTAGAATTTAATTTCTTTCGATTAAAAAATTTTTTTATTACCGCCGCGCTGTTATCATCGACTAATGAGCGACCGATTTCCAATCCTTGAAATTTAAAAAAATTATTAGCTAAGCCGCCGCCGACTAAAATTTTATCAGCCACCTTCTGCAATTTTAAAATCAGAGGCGCCTTGGTTTTAATTTTAGCGCCACCAATAATCACCACTAATGGTTTTTGGGGTTGCAAAATTTTATTAAGGGCATAAAGCTCTTGCTCCAACAATAAACCGGCGTAAGAAGGCAAATAATTTTTAATAGCGTCAACGGAGGCCTGAGCGCGATGGCTAACCGCCAAGGCATCATTAATATAAATATCGGCCGGAGCGGCTAACTCCGCAGCGAAACTCGGATCATTATTATACTCACCGGGATAAAAACGTAAATTTTCAAACATAATAATTTCCCCCGGTTTCATGTTTTTAACTGCTGTTCTAGTTTTTAAACCGACGGCCTCCGGCAAAAACTTAACTGATCGTTTTAATAAAGTTCTTAATCGCGCGGCCACCGGCCGAACCGAATAGGCGACTTCAAATTTTTTAACCGGTTCCCCGAGATGAGTAGCGACAATTATTCGTGCGCCCCGTTCTACTAAATATTTAATGGTTTCTAATCCTGCTTTAATTTTATAATCATCCTTAATCTTCCCTTTTGAAAGAGGCACATTAAAATCCACCCGCAAAAAAACGATTTTATTTTTTAGATTTTTTATTTTTTTAATACTCTGTATTTTCATAAACATCAATCAATCGCCGGCCGACAAACAAGCAACAAAAATTATTTCAATTCTCCCAACTTAATATCGGCAAATTTCTCTGCGCCAGCGCGCCAATAAGTTAAGGTGATCGTGTCGCCGGCCTTATAAGTGGATAATAAATCGGCTAAATCATTATTAGCGTCAATTACCTGATTATTAATCCAGGTGATAACATCGCCCGCCTGCAAACCGGCTAATTCTGCCGGACTATTTTTAATTACTGCCGGCTGAGTGGCCGTCGGGTATAACCAAGCACCTTGGTTTAAACGAAGAGTGGCCGTTTCGACCAAACTTAAATCTAAATAATTAACTCCTAAAAAAGGTCGAGGAACTATAATTTTTTGCGATAAAGCCGACCAAGAGTCCTTATAAGAAAAAGCCGGGACAATTTCCTGGTTGGCCGTAATAATGGCCGTTAAATCACCAGCTAAATTAAAAACAAAAGAATTTTTAAAATTCACATTTGTTCCGTCCGCTATATTTAAATTAACATTTAAGGCGTCACTGCTTAAAACCGCCGGCATCTTAACCAATGAAATTAAAGTAGTCGGCCAAACCGTATTTATTCCATTAACAATTAATAAACTTTGACCTAAGCTTAAATCGGTTCGCGCCACGATTTTTTTAATCGGTAAATTAGCGGCACCGGCTAAATGAAAAACCAACAAATCTCCCGGTAATTTTTTAAAATCAGCCACTTGATCAATTTTATATATTTGACGATCGCTCTTAATGACCACATAATCTTTAAATTTAAAATCGGTTTTCAGCTCACTGGGCGCCAAAGCCACCACCCAGCCATCGGAAGTAATAATTAAACCGATAAATAAAGGCTGATCTAATTTATAATAATCCGACGGTCGATTATTTTCCGCGCTCTTTATTAAACTGCTCGTAGCTTTATCAAGGCCAATCGTTTTAAAAATACCAACCAATCCCGGTTTGATATTATTGATAGTTTCCGTGGTTTTAACATCCTGATTGACTACTACTTTCTGGGCGTTACGAATAACTAACCCGGCATTACTGGTATTCAAATTAGCTAAATTTATTTCGCTAGAAAAAGGAGAATAAATATCGGAAGAAATATATACTTTAGCAATAATTTCCCCAAAAACACCAGCAAAAATGCCGCAGGTTACCGCAATAATTACTAAAGTCCAAAAATTACGATCGGGTTTTGATGAATTAAGAATAGACATAAATAAAAGTTAAAGCCAGCTAGCCGTTAAAAATAAAAATAAAATTGCCATAAAACTTAGAATTAAAGGTAATTTTAAGGCGCGACGATTTAAGGCACCGCTGATTATCAAACGAATAATCATTAAATCTATATAATAAATAATCGCCAAAAATAAAGCTAAAATATTATAATTTAAAGGAAGAAGTGAAAAGACTCCAGCCAATTCCGTCAAAATCAAAACACTAATAGGAATTAAGCCGCCCACCGGCCAAGAATTATCCGGCTTGAGCGGACGAAATTGAATCAATAGCAACCAAACTACTAATGCCCAAAGTGGCAACATAACATATATTGGCCAAGTAATAAAGGCCGACAAATCAAAAAGTACGGCCGCAGTGGCAAAGGCGGTTAAAAATCCTCCGGAAATTAATAAGTTATCTTGCTTGGCCATCCACACGGCCCTATCTTCTAAATTTGTCGAATAATAATAAAAATTACGTAAATAAAAAAAGGTAAACCAGACAACCAAAAGATAGATAGTTTGAATCCAAAAATAATTTACTATTATAGCGGTATAAGTCAGAAAACTAAGTAAAAATAAAACCGGGGAAATGATAAATAATGACCAAATTTTTCTAGATTGACCGCTAATATACTTGATGCCTAATATCAACAACAATACGCTGAAAGTTAAGGAAAAATAAAAAAATTTTGGTTGAGCTAAAAAAACTTCAGCTAGCAACCAAACGAGCACCGGGACAATCAAAGGAATAAGACGTTTGTATTTCATAATAAAAAAATAATTAAGGCCGGGTAGAACTCGCGGCGGTGGCGTTATCAGTGGTCGTAGCGACATCATCGGTTGTAGTGGCCATGGCCTCCGAAACAATATTATCGGTCGTCGTGGCCGTTTCCACGGCCGATGCAACCACATCGTTATCTCCGGCCGTTGTTAATTTTATACTGGCGACTGATTTTAAATCAGATAGATTATTAATATCCAAAAATTTATTAGAAAAAGTAACTAAATTGTCACCAACAACTAAACTACGCTTAACGGTATTATCATAATAATTAAATCCGGACCAATTATCCGTTTGATCGAAATACCCTCCCGCCGAATGATCAATCCTGCCCCGCAGGTTAAATTCATTATTATTAAAACCAAACACTAGGGCGCCAGAAAAATCTACCTTCCCTTTACTATTTTGTAAAGCAACCGGAAGAGACAACAAACTTTTATCAGGGGAATAAAAAAGAGCCTGGTGATCGCTTGACGCGATAGAATCAGTAGAAGAATCTCCGATCAGATAGCTGGCTAATTCTTGGGGTTTACTTAAATCAGTAAAATCGAATAAAGACCCGGTAAACCCAGTAGTTTTTGTCCCATCACTATAATTGATTTCACCGCTGCGACTAAAAACCGCAAACTTGTTACCGTTAGAATCAAGCGGCTGCAAATAATTTGAAATTCCGGGGACCTTTAGCGCTCCCAATACTGTCGGCTTGGTCGGGTCATTTAAACTAATAGCAAAAAGCGGATCATCTGATTTTAAAGTAGTTAAATAAAGACGATTACCAAGAAAACGGGTATTATAAATTTCTGACGCCGTGGTTAAATTCTCTAAACTGCCGACTATCTGTAAATCCGGTCCAAGCACATAAATATTGTTATAGTAATCGGTCGACGTAGCATTTAAATCCGGCGGTTGTTGTTTATTGGTTGTAACTAAACGAAGATAATCACCATTTTCATCTAGGGACGAATCATTTAAAATGGTTCCATTAACTTGACCAAAGGCACGGTAAGTCAACTGATTATCCTTGATCGCCATTTTATAAATATAGGTCCGGTCAATAACTGAGGAGGCAAGATTTAATTTCTGATCAGTACTACTACTAATAGCGGCCCGCCAAGCCGACTGATCGTCCGTTTTTAAAGAAAACAAAAACCGATCGATTATTCCTGACACTTTAATTTCTTTCTCATTATTATTCAAAATAAAATCGGAAGCTGTTTCAATTTTATTAATTTGTTCCTGATCCGCAGCCACTAATTTAGGATAAACTAATTCTCGCTTAGCCGCTCTTTTAAAGGCGTCAATATTAATGACTGGAGTATAAATAATATTAAGATTATTGGGGGTCAAATAAAAACTATGCTCATTATCAACAATATAGATTTGCCCGCTTAAAGCCGCGGCGTTGTCTTTAAGATTAATAGCAATAACACTCGTTAGGCTATAAGCATTATAAGGAATATCAAAATAGTAAATTTCCGGCGCAAGACATTTGGCCTCGCCCCCGCAACTAGTCGCTAAAACTTGACCATTATCTAAAACTCGAGGAATTATTTGATCACCAGTCAAATAGTTACTGGACGTATTAATTAAAAAATAAACATAATTATTAATCAAACGAGCGTCGACGTAGGAACCCTCGAAACTTAAATCTCGCATTTGCTTCGGGCTGGCTTGATCGCTAATGTCAAATACTTTTAAAAAAGTATAAGGGCTCTGATTTTTAGAAGTCTGAGAAAAAGATTGAGCGGTGTCTGTTCCGTAAACTGCCAAAAAATTACCACTTAATAACATAGCTTGCGGCCGAGATTTAAAAGTGATTTTGCTTACTACTTCAGCTTCGCTGGCCGTCGTAATTTTAATAATTGATAATTCATTACGTGCCAAGGCATAAATATATTTACCGTCTGATTTAATAATATCCGCCTGATCATAACCAGTCAGGGTGTCGGCGATTGGCGCTTGGCCCAAATAATTATTAGGTACGCTATCAGTTATATCGGCACTACCGGCTATAAGCCGATAAGAGTTGCCGTTATCCGAATTATTATCACTTAAGAACTGAGATAATTCCTGGTAATTATTAAATTTCTTTAATTGATTAGTATAAACCGTACCAGTAGTCGAGGTGGCCGCATTAGCACCAATCGGTGCCTGATTAATTATTGGCGATAGTGGTTTTTTTTGCCAGGGGAAAGTACAGCCGCTAACAAAAACTGCTGTAATCGTTAAAATTAGAGATAATTTAAAAAATTTTTTTGACATAATACAAAAAATCTAGCGTTAACCTTATTATCATGATTATAACATAATTTTTTTTATTTTATAATCACCAAGGTTCCGGTAGCTACTCGATCATAAATATATTGTGCCGAACCAATGCCCAAACGAATACAGCCATGAGAAACCGGGATACCAAGATGACTAGCTCCCTCACGATAACCACTCGGCCAAATTGGTAATTCATGCATTCCAAATTCACCACGATTTAAGCCAAGCCAATAAGGCATCCACAAACCGTAAGTTTTTGACCAAGCTTTTTTAACTTTATTTAAAATTTTAAAACTACCCTGAGGCGTCGGCATGCTAGCCTTGCCTGTAGAAACGGTAAATTGTTTCCAGGGTTGGTCGGCCACGAAATAAGTTAGCTGCTGTTTCTTTAAATTTATTTCTATCTTCTGGGATAATTTTTTAGTAGATGAGGATAAAGGATTATAAGCTAGATCAACCTCTTCTCCGTCTTTAAAACCGTCGCCGTCCGTATCGGGATTCAAGGGCTCAGTTTCAAATTTTAATTCCCAATAATCGCTTAGCCCATCCTGATCAACGTCACTTTTCTCAATCTTTACTTTTTCGGGATTATACGGTGAATAACCATTTTTAATTTCGGCCGCATCGGTATAACCGTCAGAATCAGAATCGAAATCAGTCTTAATTTTAACTTGAGCCCAGGTTATTTCCGCTCTGACAAAGATAATTCCCAAAAAAAATACACTTAAACCAATTACTGGCCAGAGCCGATAATTTTTCATAATTTTTTATTTAACGAATATTCACAACCACAAAATTTTTGCCGATAAAGTCCTAATTCTTTGGCTAGCTTCTGCGATCGACGATAAGCGTTATCGGCCTGAAAATCTTCATCTAAAAAATTTACTCCATACTCCTGGGATAATTCTCGACTGATAGCTCTAATCGCCGTTGCGTCTTTATACGGACTGACTAAAAGCGTCGTTCCAAAAAAATCAAATTTATTTTCTTTGGCCAGCGCCGCTGTTCGCGTTAAACGATCGCGATAACAAAGGCGACAACGCTCACCGCGTTCCGGATCGGTAGACCGACCGCACGTTAATTTTAACCAAGAAGAATGAACATACGGTTCAACAATTAAAGACCAGGCAAATTTATCAGCCATTAATTTGACCGGCGCCAAGCGTTTTTCATACTCGTCTAGAGACACTAAATTAGGATTATAAAAATACCAAGTCAAATCATAGCGAGGCGCTAAACGATCACGACTAATATAAGTGCCGCAAGGCGCGCAACAAATATGTAAAAGTAATTTTTTCATAAAACTAAACTTTTTTTGTTCTATTATAATCTAAAAACCAAAAACCAATAACAATCAAAAGCATAATGCCGACTAAAATTATGAGAGCTAAAAATTTTCCACGGCTTTGCAAAAATAAACCGCTTAAACCAAAAACCAGGGCCAAACTATAAAAAATTAAAACAGTCGCCCTTTGGCCCAAGCCCAAGGCCAAAAGACGATGATGCAGATGTTGTCGATCGGCAAATTTAAAAGGGTTTTTACCCGATGCTAGGCGTCGGCTAATTGTCCAGACAACATCCAAAATCGGTATGCCCATAATTAAAAGAGCAATAGCTATTTTACCGCCAGAGATAATGGCCAAAACTCCCAAAATATAACCCAACAGCAAGGAGCCGCCTTCACCTAAAAATATTTTGGCTGGATGCCAGTTAAAAATCAAAAATCCCAAACAAGCACCAGCCAATAAAATCGCCGCGAAAGCGATATCCGGTTGATAATAACGAGTTGTCAGAGTAAATAAAAAAATAATAAAACCGCCAATCGCCGTTATACCGGTTACTAACCCATCCACGCCGTCTAATAATTTAGTGGTATACATCATACCCAAAAGCCAAAACGTAATTAAGAACGGCGAAATAAAACCTAGAACTTGTAAATTTAAAAAACCCCCGAAAGGATTGGTTAATTTGGCTATTTCCACTCCGCCGAAAATAACGGCCAGACTGGCTAGCAGAGGAAAAATAATTTGCTGCCGCGGCGACAAATTATATTTATCATCCAATGTTCCGCCAACAACCAAGATAAATGCACCAACAAAAAACCCTATGATATGACTCGCTCGCAAATTACCAACAAATACATAAGGAGAAAAAAGAAACAAACAAAAAAAATAACCCCCAAAAATAGCTAATCCGCCTAAGAGCGGAATGGCGGAGGTGTGAATTTTTCGACCACCACCTGAAGACGCCAGGCTGTCTGGTTTATCAATAATGTTAAAATAGATAGCCGCTCGTTTAACTAAAATAGTTAAAATCGCCGTAATTATCAAAGATAATAAAAAAATAAAAAAATAAAACATAATTTATAGTTCCGCCGCTTTAATAATCTCAATCTCGGCCCGAGAATTAATAACTACCGTATCGCGCCGCTTCAACTCGCCGGCTAAAATTTTATTAGCAATAATGTCTTCAATTCTATTTTGCAATAAGCGCCGCAAAGGGCGGGCGCCAAATTTAGGATCATAGCCGTCGTGAGCTAAAATATCTACTCCATTCTTATCAGCTTTTAAGCCAATGCCCTTTTCCGCTAAATTTTTTTTGATCTTTTTTAACATTAATGTCGTCACGGCAAAAATATTTTCCTCGGTTAAAGGCCTAAAGACAATAATTCCATCAAAACGATTAATGAGCTCCGGCCGCATGTATTTACTAAGCTGATTATCAATTAATTCCTGCTGGATTAAATTAACCGCCGTGTGAGCTTTAATTTGTTCCTGAATATAAACTGCACCAATATTAGAAGTAGCAATGATAATTGATTCGGAAAAACTAATAGTACGACCTTGGCCATCCGTTAAACGACCGTCGTCCAGAAGCTGTAAAAATAAATTTAAAATATCCGGATTAGCTTTTTCAATTTCGTCTAAAAGTATTAAAGAAAAAGGTTTTTTACGAACCGCTTCGGTCAAATAGCCGAGCGTACCGTCAACATCGCCAATCATTTTGCGCACACTGTCGGCCGACTGATATTCACTCATATCCAAACGTACCAAATAATCTTCATTACCAAAATAAACTTCACTGATTGATTTGGCTAATTCGGTTTTTCCCACACCAGTCGGCCCGAGAAACAAAAAACTAGCAATCGGGCGTCGGCTGTCTTTTAACTCCGCTCGAGCGCGGCGCAAGGCGGCCGCCACGGCACTAACTGCCTCAACTTGACCGATTAAACGCCGGTGAATTTCCGACTCCAAACTTAATAATTTCTGACTCTCGGAAGCGGTTACTTTATTCACCGGTATTCCCGTTAATTCACTAATCGCCGCCGCCACTTCTTCCTGACTACAAAAACCACTGGCCGAATTATTTTTAGCTTTATTGGCGGTAATTATTACTGATTTTTCTAATAGATTAATAGCTTTTAGAGGCAAAAATTTATCATGTAAATAACGAGACGACATAGCTACGGCCGCCTCTAAAGCGCCATAAACGATATAAATATTATATTTTGCTTCCAGAACTCCCACTTTACTTTCTAAAATTTGTATGGCGGTATTAGTATCCGGTTCTTTAATGCCAATGGTCGTTAGCACATTACCGAGTGATTTGTTTTCGATATAACGAACATAATTTTCCGTGGTAGCCAAGGCTAAACAATATAAATTTTTACGACTTAACGCTTCCGCTAAAACCTCAGAAAGATCCAAGCTCCCTTCTTGACCGGAACTAATTCCAATTAAGTGTTCGATGTTTTTAATATATAAAATAATATTACCCGACCGACTAATTTCATTCAAACTAATAAGTAATCGTTCTTCTGCTTGGCTGGCGTCAGCACCGGCCACTAGCTTAGAAACATCTAATTCGACTAAACGTTTATCTTTTAAAAAGACCGGCACATTTTCTTCCACCATTAACTGGGCTAAACCGCCAACAATCGTATTGCGACCAACCCCGGCCGGACCGACCAACAAAACACCGCTATGCCCACCCATGAAAGCTTCAAAAATCTGAGTCACCTCTTTATCTCTTCCCACACAAATATCCAAAAAACCATTTTTTGCGGCGACGGTTAAGTCAAAAGAAAAATGATCAAGCGTCGGAGTAGCAATCGCCGTATAAGCACGATTCATATTACTACCCGGTTTTAAAATTGCCAAACGACGATAATTACGATAATTTTCAATTAATCGTCGATTAACTCGGAACCAAACTACGGTATTAATTATTTTAGCTTGATCGATTTCTAAATCATACAAAATTTCTGCTAAAATCGGGTCATGAGCATAACAGAAAGAAACAATGTTTAAAGAATCGACGCTCGCCTGTTTTAAATTATAGGCATCAACAAAAGCAAGAGTCAGTACCTCCTGCAAACCGGGAGAGAGCTTAATTTCTCCAGGATTTTTAGCGGATATAGGTTTAACTAAATGATGATCGACCAAATCGATCATTTTCTTGGCGTCCACGTTTAAACGAATAAATAAATTTTGAATTTCTTTCTCTTTTAATAAAATTCGAAATAAATGGATAGGTTCGACTTGTTCTTGATCTAAACGACGAGCCAACAAATAGGCATTTTCCACCGCCCGCAAGCCGTGATAAGAATAAGCAGCGGCCACATTATATTTTTTACGACCGTGAGAAAAATTTTTTGCCCCATCAGCAAACAAGCGATAATTAATTTTCTTGATGGCAGCTCTAGCCTGGCTGGTTCGGTAAATCATAAATAAATCAAACCATAAAGATAATAAAAATCCTAATATTAACGGATTAAACTTTCGCCAAAAAAATAATAAGACGTATGGATCGGCACTCAAAACTACTCGTTCGTTAAATAGCCACACTCCAAATAAAAACCAACCTCCAAAAATAATTAGCCAAACAAAAAAAGCCAACACTTGATCAATTTTTTGTCGACTTCTTTCCAAATTAATAATTGAGCGTTTTAATGACTTATTCCAAAATAAAAAACGTCCTAAAAACCAAGCGCCCCGTCCGCCGTCTTCTTGTTCCGTGGTAAAAATTAATTTATCGGTATCCATACTTAAACGCTAATTTTGATTAAATCTATAGTTTACCTAAAAAACTGAAAAAACAAAGCATAGACTAAAAAAATCGGAAAAACCAACCACAAAATCAAGATTGCCAGTAATGGCAACAAAAAAAATAAAAGTCCGAGCCCGCGTACTACTATCTGAACACTACGCATTACAAAGCTAATAAGCCGACTGGCAAAATCGCGTTGACCGTACATGGGTACAAAAATATTTTTAACCCAGACGCTGAACCCGAGAATTTTCTCCAAATTACGCCAAAATTTCCAGAGAGAAACTAACAATCGAAAAAAACCAACACTATACCACCACAGAGGAAAATACAAAATTTCTCCTAAAATTTGGAGAATAATTTTACCGCTATAAGTTAAAAAATTATGATCGATCATAAAAAATAAAAATAAAAATCGACCTCTTAATTTTTATATCATAACATATCTTTGTCTCAATTGACAACTAATTATTCTTATATTATGATATAAATTAGCACTCTACTAATAAGAGTGCTAACAGATATAAGTGAAGAATATTCAGCTTTCGCCAGCGAGGACTGTCTGAGCCCACCGTGTGAGGTGGGCGAGTTCCGCAGCCAGAAAGATAAATATTCTTCACTTATATTACTAAATATATGTTCAATAAATTTACCGACAAATCACAAGAAGCCATTATTAACGCGCAAATTATCGCGTCCACCTACGGCCAAGCGAATATTGAAGCGCTTCATATTATGTTGGCCTTACTGCAACAGAACGAAAGTTTGATTAAGCCAATTTTAGAAAAAATGAAGATTGATCCGGAAATAATAGAAGAATTTACTATCAGAGAAATAAAAAAATTACCGCGTCTAAAAATAAACCCGAGCTCCGGACCGGTCCAAGCAGTTTCCGGCACTGCGGAAACGGCCTTAATTCTAGAACGAGCGCAAAAAGAGGCGGACGGCATGAATGACGAGTTTATTTCTACGGAACATATTCTATTGGCACTTATCGGCGTTCCCTCTCCGGCTCAAAGTGTTTTATTGAATTTTAAAGTAGAATATCAAACGGTCAAAAATATTTTAAAAGATTTACGCGGTTCGCAAACTATTAATGATCCTTTTCCGGAAAATAAATATAAGGTGCTAGAAAAATATACCACTAATTTAACCGAACTAGCTCGACAAGAAAAATTAGACCCGGTCGTCGGTCGTGACCAAGAAATTCGTCGCATTATGCAGGTTTTATTGCGCCGCACTAAAAATAATCCGGTTTTAATCGGTGAAGCCGGCACCGGTAAAACTGCGATTGTAGAAGGTTTGGCTCAGCGAATTATCGCCGGTGATGTTCCTGATAATTTAAAAAATAAAGAAATTGTTACTTTAGACTTAGGGGCTCTAGTGGCCGGCGCTAAATTCCGAGGAGAATTTGAAGATCGACTTAAAGCGGTCTTAAAGGAAGTAAAATCACAGAGCGGCCGCATAATTTTATTTATCGACGAACTGCATACTTTAATCGGCGCCGGCAATTCTGAAGGGTCGGTGGACGCTTCTAATATGTTAAAGCCCGCTCTGGCCCGCGGCGAATTACGGACTATCGGTGCCACTACGACCAAGGAATACCAAAAATATATCGAAAAAGATGCCGCCCTGGAACGCCGCTTCCAACCAATTTACGTCAGCGAGCCCAGTGTCGATGATACTATCAGCATGTTACGCGGCCTGAAAGAAAAATATGAAGTTCATCATGGTGTTCGTATTACCGACAATGCTCTAATCGCGGCGGCTAAATTATCTAATCGTTATATCAGTGATCGTTTTCTGCCTGACAAGGCGGTCGATCTGATCGACGAAGCCACTTCTTCTCTACGCATGGAAATAGACTCTATGCCGGACGAGTTAGACCAACTAAAGCGTCAAATAAAGCAACTGGAACTAAATAAAGCCGGACTGGCGACGACTGATAAAAAATCACCTAAACTTCGACCATTAAACGCCGAGCTGGCTAAACTTAAAGAGAAAGCTAATCAATTAGAACTACACTGGAATAATGAAAAAAATATTATTTCTCAAATTCGTAATTCTAAAAAAGAAATTGAAGATTTAAAAATTAAAGGAGAAATTTCTCAACGTCAAGGAGCAGACTTAACTGAAGTAGCTAAAATTAAATACGGCTTAATTCCTGAATTAGAAAATAAAATTAAAAAACTGCAAGAAGAACTGCTAAAAATTCAAAACAAAGGGCAACGAATATTAAAAGAAGAGGTAGATGAAGAAGATATTGCCAAGGTGGTCGCTCGTTGGACGGGTATTCCGGTCAATCGCATGCTCCAAGATGAAATGAAAAAGCTGAGTGATGCCGAAAGTGAACTAAATAAAGAGGTCGTCGGCCAAGACCCGGCAATTAAAGCGGTCGCTAATGCTTTGCGGCGTAGCCGAGCTGGCATTAACGAAGAGAAAAAACCTATCGGTTCATTTTTGTTTGTCGGCCCATCGGGCGTCGGCAAAACCGAACTGGCTAAAGCTCTGGCTCGCTTTATTTTTGACGATGAAAAGGCTCTGATTCGTTTGGATATGAGCGAATTTATGGAAAAACATTCCGTGGCTAAATTAATCGGATCACCTCCCGGTTATGTCGGCTACGACGAAGGAGGACAGTTAACCGATAAGGTCCGGCGCCACCCTTACAGCGTCGTCTTGTTTGACGAAATTGAAAAAGCTCATCCCGATATGTTCAATATGCTACTTCAAATTTTAGATGACGGACGCCTGACCGACTCCAAGGGTCGAGTAATAAATTTCAAAAATACTATAGTTATTATGACCTCCAACCTGGGCAATGAAATCATCAAACAATATTCCATCGGTTTTTCCGACACCGGAGACAGAACTGAAACGATCAAAATGCGCAATGAAGAAATGCAAGAAAAAATAGATAAAATATTAAAAAATCATTTCAAACTAGAATTTCTTAACAGAATCGATGAAATTGTACTATTTCAGAGTCTAAGCGCTCAAGCTTTAGAAAAAATCGTAGATTTAGAAATTTTAAAAGTCGAAAAAAGATTAAATAATAAAAATATTGCCGTTAAAATCAGTCCAAAAATTAAAAAACTGCTGGCCGAAAAGGGCTATGACATTACCTATGGCGCTCGCCCGCTGAAACGCGTTATTCAAACCATGATTTTAGACGAATTGGCCGGAGAAATTATTGCCGGTAAAATTAAAGAGGGCGATAAAGTAAAAATTAATCTAGGCGAAAAGGAGGCCGTTATTTTAAGAATTAATGAATAATTTTTAAATCCTAACGGCTGGTCTTTGTCGAACAGCTAAAAATAGATTATAATGTAAAAATGAAATATCAAAAAATTAGTATTATCGTAATATCATTTTTTTTCTTGCCCGGAATATTTTTTCCACGGCTTTCTTGGGCGCAACAAATTATTGATCCCGACTTTAATCCCAATAAAATAATAGAGGACGGCGAGCTGCTAAATTATAGCTCCATGAATTTGACAGATATTCAAAATTTTTTACAGAACAAAGGCAGTTTCCTGGCTAACTATATAGTCACCAGCACGAATGGAGTGTTAAAATCAGCGTCTCAAATTATCTACGATGCTACTAATAATAACTTTGATTGCGACGGCGTAACCCTAAGCGCTTCCCCGACTGAAGCAGAAAAATCTGCTAAATGTCGCCATATTACTACGGTCAATCCAAAACTTATTCTTGTCTTGCTGCAAAAAGAAGAAAGTCTAATCGAAGACAGCAACCCCTCACAAACTCATCTCGATTGGGCCACCGGTTACGGTTGCCCGGACAGCTGGGTCTGTAATCCCTACTATAAGGGTTTTGGTAAGCAAGTAAACAGCGCGGCCTTACAATTTCTAGCCTACATGAATGAACCGCAACCATATTATAAAAAAGCCGGTCAAACTTATATTGCTAAAGATAAATACAGCCCTTTAAAGACGCCCGCCGAGGCCATATCATCTGGTAATTATAACGATATTATAAGCTCTCCCGATATGGTCAGTGTTATACCGCAAAATCAAGCCACGGCGGCTCTATATAGCTATACTCCGCATATTTTTAACGGTAACTATAATTTCTATCAACTCTGGAATCGCTACTTTCCTAAAATTTCCCGGCTTTACCCCAATGGTTCAATAATCCAAGCGCAAGGAGACCCTCGAATCTGGCTAATTGAAAATGGTCGGAAACGCCATTTCACTAATTGGTCTGCCTTTACTTCCCGTTTTAATCCCGATCAAGTAGTTACCGTAACTAGCAGTGACTTAGATAATTACCCCACCGGTGATGACATCAAGTTCGCTAATTACTCGGTTGTCCAAATTCCGGATAAAACTATTTTTTTATTAGTAGACAAACAGAAAAGACCATTTGCGAGCAGCGAGGTCTTTAAAAAAATCGGTTTTAACCCCGCCGAAATAGAAGCAGCGAGTTTGACCGATTTGGCCGGCTATCAAACAGGTTCAACCATTACCGCAACCTCTACCTATATCACTGGTGCCTTATTGCAAGACAATAAAACCGGAGATATTTATTATATCCAAAACAATACTAAGGCCTTAGTCGATAAAATTCTCTTACCGATAAAATTTTCTTACCAAAAAATTATAAAAACTACAGCCAAAGAATTAAATAATTATGCCACCACGACGCCGATTCTGTTGAATGAAGGAACTCTGGTTAGAACAACGAGCTTCCCTACGATTTATTTAATTTCCGATGGTAAAAAACGACCGTTTGCTGACGACGTTGTCTTTACCGGACTCGGCTATAACTACGATAATGTCATCGCCGTTTCCTCGCAATTCCTATATAATTATGACAAAGGGGCCCCAATCGAGTAAATTTCCAAATCTATGTCTTTAACTACTATTGCCTTGCTTCCTCATTCACCCTTGCTGATACCAGAAATCGGCCGGGCTAATTATAATTTTTTAGCCAAAACGACGGCCGCCTATGAACAAATAATAATCGAATTAAAAACCAAAGAAGTTGACACCGTTATTATAGTCAGTCCGCACGGCCCGACGCAGACCGCTTCTTTTACCCTGAGCGTTGCTCCAGAAATGGAAATAAATTTTCAAGATTTTGGTTTTATACCGCCTAAAACTATTTTAAACGGAGACGCCCTATTGGCCGATCAGATCCAGGCCGCCTTGCGTCCAGACTTCCCGCTACAATTAATTTCCGAAAGTATTATAGATAGCGGCAGTGCTGTTCCTTTGTATCTACTAAAAAATAGTCTTCCCAATTTTAAAATATTACTCATTTCCCCGGCGACCGATTTGTCGCTCGCCGAACAAATAAAATTCGGAGAAAGATTGCAAGCTGTTATATTTAAAAGCGATAAAAATATCGCCGTTATTGCTTCCGGCGACTTATCACATCGACTCAAAAAAAAATCACCGGGCGGATATTCGCCTAAAGGCGCTAAATTTGATAATAAACTAATTGAATATTTAAGTGAACCGCTAACGGCTGTAGAAAATATCATAAAAATTGATCAAAATTTAATTAAAGCAGCGAATGAATGCGGCCTCAAACCATTAACAATTATTCTGGGAATGTTAAATAATCTGACTTGGCAATCGCAAGTCCTGGCCTATCAAACCGATTTTGGTATTGGTTATTTGAGTATGAATTTTAATTTCACGCTGCCAACTAAAACTACTTCCTAAAATAAGTTGTCGCCTACTATATGGAATCATTAGCGGACATTATAAAATATAAAAAAACTATTAAAGCGCCCAGTTACCCCTGGCAAGACTTAGCTCTACGCGTTATTAAAGAATTAGCCATCCCCGGTTTCAAGCGCGGCGCTATTTTTAAAGTTTGTAAAGAGAACCCCGGCTACAAAATTGAATTAGCTTTAAACGATACCAAGGAATTATGCAAAAGCGGAGCCAAATGGAAATATTTTTTCAAAATAATCGATCAAAAATAAAAATCATTTCTGACTAACAACGGAAATTATATATATGCCCAAACAACTACCAATAATTACCAATCCCAACCCGATATTAAGAAAGAAATCACTAGAAATTTCGGCCGACAAAATTAATAGCCGAGAATTTCAGGAGCTACTCTTAGACATGGAGGAAACGATGATCAAAAAGGACGGCGCCGGCTTGGCGGCACCGCAAATCGGCCAGAATATTCGCGCTTTAGTTGTTTCTGACGGTAAAAAAACTTTATTTTTAATTAACCCGCAAATTACTAAAAAGTCCTGGGCGCGAGAAATCGCAGAAGAGGGTTGCCTCTCAGTCTTAAATGATCAAGGAGAAATTATCTATGCTCTTGTCGAGCGTTATAAAAAAATTAATTGTGTCTACTGGAACAAAAAAGGCCTTAAAACTAAATTAAAGGCCGATAAAATGCTCGCCCGCGTTATCCAACACGAGGTTGACCACTTGGATGGTATATTATTTATTGATAAAATTGCGAAAAAATAATAGTATTCAAATATTTTTTCACTCCCAGTTTTTTGGGTATTTACTATTTCTTTCGCTTATTATAAACTTTTCCAACAATCCAAGTTATTCCTAAAATTAACAATCCCCAAGAAATTTGCCGATAATATCGTTCTAGTAACGCCTGATTAGACCCAATGAAATAACCAAGTCCGGTTAAAATACTAACCCAGATAAGCGCCCCGGCGGCAGTATAAGCGACAAAACCACCATAAGCCATTTTAGAAAATCCGGCGGGTATAGAAACCAAATGTCGAACAACGGGAATTAATCTCCCAAAAAAAGTTGCCGACCGGGAATTGCTCAAAAAATATTGTTCCGCTTGAGAAATTTTTTCTGGTGTAATCAGAAACCAACGAGCCCAAGGTTTAGCCGCCAATTTATAAATAACCAAGCGCCCGAGAGATCGAGATAATAAGTAATTAATAGTAGCCCCTAAAACACTACCGAGGGTACCGGTGATAATAATTAAAACTAAACTCATTTTACCTTGGCTAGCTAAATAAGCGGCTGGGGGTATAATAAGTTCCGATGGTAAGGGCAAAAAAGAACTCTCAATCGCCATTAAAACAATAATACCGGAATACCCTAATCCCTGCGTTATCGTTAAAATCCAATTAATAATTGGCGTCCACATAATTAAAAATGTCTAAATTACTTTTTTATCATATCATTCATCCTATTAAATTGTCTACTCAATATGACTAACGAAAATTCCCAAAATAAAAAAATTAAACTAATCTTTATGGGAACGCCGGAGTTTGCGACTAAACCCCTGTTGAGCTTAATTTCCGCCGATAACTTTGAGATAAAAGCAATTTTTACCAATCCGGACGAAAAAATCGGTCGCAAACAAACTATTAGCGCACCTCCGATTAAAAAAATAGCCCTAAATTTTAATTTACCTTTCTATCAGCCCATAAAAATAAAGGAAACGGAAAGTGTAATCAAAAACATTGCACCCGACTTAATTATCGTCGTCGCTTATGGCCACCTTATCCCTCAAAATATTTTAGATATTCCTAAATATGGTTGTATTAATATTCATGGCTCCCTGCTCCCTAAATATCGCGGGTCTGCCTGTTTGCAGGCTCCCATTCTAAACGGCGATAAAGAAAGCGGGGTAACGATTATGAAAATGAACGCCAGATTAGACACCGGACCGATTTTAAAACAAGCTAAAATTGATTTAAGCTTTGATGAGAATATTATCACCATTAACAACAAGCTTAGCGCTCTGAGTGCCGAAATTTTGATTCCTGTTTTAAATGAATATTTGGCTGGAGATATTAAAGAACAAGAACAAAATGAATCTGAGGCTACCTATGTTAAAATGATTAAGAAAGAAGACGGGCAAATTGATTTTAATAAATCAGCCAGCCAAATCGAAAAAATGACGCGCGCTTTTTATGTTTGGCCGGGAACTTGGTTTAATTTAACTATCGATGGGATAAAGAAGAAAAAAATTAAAATTTTACAAACTGAAAAAAAAGTTTTAGCCGGAAACTTTGCCGAAGCTGGCCAATTTTTTAAATATAATAACCAACTTGGTCTCCAGTGTGGACAAGATGCTTTAATTATATTAAGCTTACAAATTGAGGGAAAAGACGCGACGACCGGATACGAATTTATGAATGGTCACAGAAATCTAATCAAATAATTTATCAAAAAAACGGTCCCTTCGTCTAACGGTTAGGACGCCAGGTTCTCATCCTGGTAACAGGGGTTCGATTCCCCTAGGGACTACGTAATAAAAATACTCTAACTTTGTTGGAGTATTTTTATTAATATTCGCAACTAGGGGGATCGAACAGACGGCGAGCGAGATACGAGGATGAGCGGAGCGAATCCGAGTAATCGAGCGACGATAAACGTGAGTTGGCGAGCGTTTAGCGGGTCCGTCAGGGGCAACGAGCGGCGCGACTAAGCGCCGCGAGGCGATATTCCCCTCATAAACCCACCTTTCTAAGCTCCCTTTTAATCTGCCAATAATCGGGTACAGTTCTGACGACCAAGTCCCAGAATTTCTGGGCATGATTTAATTCTTTTAAATGACAAAGCTCATGAACAATAACATAATCGGCTAATTTTTCGGGGAGTAAAAATATTTTATAATTAAAATTTAAATTTCCTTTCTTAGAACAGCTCCCCCAACGGGTTTTCTGATTTTTTATTTTTATTTGTTTAAATCTAAAACCATAAAATTGATTAAAATACTCAATTCTTTTCTGTACGAAAATCAGGGCTTGGTTTCTATACTCCTCATACTCTTTTTTTCTATCTTTTATAAAAATTGGCTTTGGCCGGTTTTTAAAATAGGCCAGCTTATCTATAATCCACCGGGATTTTTCGAGAATAAATTGTTCAATCGTTTTTTCACTCATTCGGTGCGGGGCGGTTACAATAAGATTGCCGTCATGATAAATCGTCAGACGCATCCGGCGCGCACGACGACTGAATTTAAGCGTATACTCAAGGCTATTTTGATGTAAATTAATTATTTTTTTCATGATTGATTATACTTAACAATCGCTGACTTCGATTTTATAGTGACAAAAATAAAAAAATTAATCAAACCGTTACTTTTTGGACTTGTCAAAAATAAAATCTTTTGTTATCATCAAATTTATAATTGCGCCTATAGCTCAGTTGGTAGAGCAACAGCCTTTTAAGCTGATGGTCGCTGGTTCGAATCCAGCTGGGCGCACTAAAAATGACCGCACTAACGGTCATTTGCCATCTTAGCTCAGCTGGTAGAGCAGCTGTTTTGTAAACAGCAGGTCGTCGGTCCGAGCCCGACAGATGGCTCCCTAAAAACCGCTTATTAGCGGTTTTTTCATAAATGCCTTTGGGGATAAATTGCGCACAAACTGTGTTAATTTATTGTATTTTTAACCTTGAATAAACGCTGACTATAAGCTAAGATAAATTAGAGCCAAGGTTTTTCTAAACTAACTCTAAAAATATGGCCACTAACGACCAAAATATAATCGCTAAAATTCCGCCGCACAGTCTAGAAGCCGAAGAATCGTTACTCGGTTCTCTTTTAATCGATAAAGACGCAATTATTAAAGTGGCCGATACGGTCATGCCGCAAGACTTTTATAAAGATAGTCATAAAATTATTTATGATACGATTAAGGAGTTATACGGCAACCAAGAACCCATTGATATTGTTACTCTTTCTAATCGCCTGGAAGATAAAAAGCAGATGACCGTTATCGGCGGACGAGCTTATTTAGCGCAACTTTCTAACGCCGTGGCTACTTCCGGCAACATCGCTAACTACGCTAATATTATCCAGCGTAAAGCAACTCTTCGCCGTTTGCAGCAAGCCGCCGCTGAAATTTCTACCATGAGTTTCGATGAGGAGAGAGAAATTGACGAAATTTTAGACGAAACGGAAAAAAAGGTTTTTGGCGTTTCGCGCAAATATTTAAAAAACGCCTTTTTGCCGATTGATGATCTACTCACAGCCGCTTTTGACCGGATTGACGAACTTCACCGCTATAGTGGAAAATTACGAGGCCTATCAACCGGCTTTTCGGATTTAGATAATTTATTGGCCGGTTTACAAAAATCCGATTTAATAATCCTGGCCGCCCGTCCTTCTGTCGGTAAGACCGCTCTCGCTCTTGATATTGCTCGCCAGGCAGCTATTAGAAGCAAAGAGGGGGTAGGAATATTTTCTTTAGAAATGAGCAAAGAACAGCTAGTCGATCGCATGCTTTGCGCTCAAGCTAACGTCAGTTTATGGAAAATGCGAACCGGAAACTTATCCGACAAAGAGGAGGATAATGATTTCGCGCGTATCGGCGAGGCGATGGGAAAATTAGCCGAAGCCCCTATTTATATCGATGATTCCGGGACTTTATCCATTATGGAAATTCGGGCTAAAGCTAGGCGCCTGCAAATGGAAAAAGGACTAGGCATGATTATGATTGATTATTTACAATTGATGGAAGGTCGAGGCAAATATGGCGACAATCGCGTTCAGGAAATAGCGGAAATCAGCCGCGGCCTGAAATCCATCGCCCGGGAACTGAATATTCCAATTTTAGCTTTAGCCCAGTTATCTCGAGCCGTGGAATTAACTCATCCGGCTATACCAAAATTATCGCACTTGCGCGACTCCGGCTCAATCGAACAAGATGCCGATGTGGTTATGTTTATCTATCGTAAAGCGGCCGATCGCGGCTATAATCCTAATGACTTACCGCAAGATGAGCGCCATAAAGCGGAAATCCACATTGCTAAACATCGTAACGGCCCAACCGGTAAAGTCGATTTATTTTTTGACGAGAATACAGTCAGCTTTAAAGCCATGAATAAAAAAATAAGCGAACCGAGCCCGATAGAATTTTAAATTTTTTTAAATAAATTAAATAAAATATTATGTTCAACAAATTAAAACAGTTTAGAGATTTACGCAGTCAAGCCAAAACCATGCAAAATGCCCTGGCCCAAGAAGTTGTAACCGAAGAAAAAAATGGCGTGAAAGTCGTCCTAAACGGCAACATGGAAGTATTAGAATTAAAACTAAGCGATAGCTTAACTAAAAGTTCGCAGGAAGAAAATCTTAAAAATTGCTTTAACGAAGCTTTAAAACGCGCCCAGAGATTAATGGCTAAAAAACTGCAAGACATGGGCGGCCTGCCGGGAATGAATTAAAATGAAATATCCTAAAGCATTACAAAATTTAATAGATCAGTTCTCCTGTTTTCCTAGTGTCGGCCCTAAAACGGCCGAACGCTATGCTTTTTACTTATTAAAACAAAACCCGGAAAAATCTAAAAGTTTAGCATTGGCGATTAGCGAATTATCAGAAAAAATAATTATTTGCCACGAATGCCTCGCTATTGCCGAAAGCGATCCTTGTCCTATTTGCGCCGACAAAAATCGCCGCGCGGGAATTCTTTGTGTTGTTGAAGACCTACAAGATATGGTAGCGATAGAAACAACCAAACAGTATGACGGCCGTTATTTAATACTGGGCGGCTTGATTAATGTTATTAATGAAGTGCGGCCCGAGAACCTAAATATTGAAAAATTAATTAAAAAGATTAAAGCAGAAAATATTCAAGAAATCATCCTCGCTTTAAATTTTACCTTAGAGGGTGAATCTACTGCTTTATATTTAACTAAAATTTTTAAAAATCAGCTCAAAATTAGCCGTCTCGCCAAGGGTTTACCGGCCGGTTCTAATTTAGAATATGCCGACGAATTGACCCTAGGCAGCGCTTTGAAGAATAGAAATGAAATTAAATAAAACTGACACAAAAAAATCCATCCTAATTTAGAATGGATTTTTTATTGAAACTTAAATTTAATTTTAGAACAGATCATTCGCCCCGCCAGCCGACGAAGCTTAATGACAAAAAATTTAAGCGATACTAACCACTTTCAAAGCCGTAAACTTTTGACGATGTCCAACCGTTTTCTTATAGCGAGTTTTACTTTTATATTTAACCACAGTAACTTTTTTCCCCTTAGCAGTTTCGAGAACTTCCGCTTCAACTTTCTCTCCCAAAGACGGCTGACCAAGCTCTAAACTCGCGTCATCGGCGATTAATAAAGTATCTAATTTAACGGTCGCCCCCCTCTCCGCTTCCAATTTTTCCACCTTCACCGTATCTCCCACTTTAACTTTATATTGTTTACCTCCAGTTTTTATTACAGCAATTTTTGGCATATTATAGTATTATTAATAAAAAATCAGAATCAATTCTGAACTTATGTTAATAATACCAAATATTTGAAAAATGTCAACAAATGGGTTATGATTAGATTTAGATTATAGCCAATCGACTAATTTAAATAAAATGGCTTAAAATATGGCAAATTTACTAATAAATGGCGGTAAAAAATTACACGGCACCATAAAGACTAATTCGGCTAAAAATGCGGCCGTCGCTATTTTATGCGCGACTGTCATGATTAAGGGAAAAACTACCTTAATTGACGTTCCCCGCATTGAAGAAGTTAACAGAATTATCGAAATTTTAGCTTCTTTAGGCTTAAAAATTAGTTGGACCGGCGATCAGGAATTAGAAATAATAAACGATGGCCACTTATACCCGGAAAGAATCGATCGCGAGGCCTATTTAAAGACTCGCTCGGCCCTTCTTTTAATGGGCGCCTTAACAGCTGAATTTAAAAATTTTTCTCTCCCGCAATCCGGCGGCTGCAAATTAGGAAAAAGAACGGTCAATCCTTATATTATTTCTTTGAAATACTTAGGCATTAAAGTAAAAGAAACTAAAACCACCTATAACATCAGCCATGAGAAAAAACGAGCCGCTAAGTTCACAATGTATGAAGCCAGCGATACCGGTACGGAAAACATTATCATGGCCGCCGTCTTCGCTCCCGGAGAAAGTATAATAAATTTTCCTTCGTCCAATTACATGGTTCAGGATTTGGTATTCTTTTTAAAGAAAGCCGGGGCAAAAATCGATTGGGATGGCATAAGATTGAAGATTACCGGAATAAAGGAACTTCACCCGGTAAAAAATTATCCAATTATGCCCGATCCGATTGAATCTATGGCTTTTATTTCTCTAGCGATTACCACTAAATCTAATATAAAAATTACCCACTGTCCGATTGATTTCTTATTGTTAGAAATTGAAAAATTAAAAGTAATGGGCCAAAAAATTAAAATCAGCCGCAGTTATAAATCAAAAAATGGTTATTTTAATTTGGTAGATTTAGAGCTACCAATCAGTCGTCTAAGAGCTCTGCCGGATAAAATTCACCCCCAGCCTTATCCGGGAATAAATATTGATAATCTTCCTTTATTCGTGCCGATTTTAACTCAAGCCGAAGGCTCCACGCTGGTTCATGACTGGATTTATGAAAATCGAGCGATTTATTATACGGAATTAAGCCGTCTGGGCGCTAATATTATGCTGCACGATCCTCATCGCGTAACCGTTACCGGGCCGACTGAATTCAGACCCAACGAAATTGTGTGTCCACCGGCTTTGCGGCCGTCAATTAATATCTTAATTTGCATGCTAGCCGCCAAAGGACAATCGATTTTAAGAAATTCTTACTCTATTGATCGCGGCTATGAGAATCTTTACGAACGACTAAACAAAATCGGGGCAGAAATAACTACTCTTGATCGCTAATTTATGTCCAAAAAAATTCGCGATTACATTTTTTTTACTTTCGTGGTCTTGTTTGTGGTGGGAACAATAATTGTCTCTCTCTATGCTTCCGGTCTGCAAATTAATTTTAGCTGGCCGCCGACCTTTAACCGCCTGTTAATTAAAACCGGAATGATAGCGATAAAAACTGAGCCGGAGGGAGCGATAATTTATCTGAACGACCAAGCCCAGACTAATTTTTCCGTTAATCCTTGGAGAATTAAATATCTAACCACACCAAATAAAGTTAAAAATGTTTTGCCGGGAGATTATGATTTGAGCTTAAAACTTTCCGGTTATTTGCCGCTGACCAAAAAAATTACCATTTATTCGGGACAGACAACTTTCGTCGAAGATATTAATCTTTTTCGTTCCGATCTGCCGCAACTTATTGCAACAACCACCGCCAGCGATTTAAAACTTAGTTCCAGCTATAAATATTTATATTTACCGGAAATTTCTAAAATTATTAATCTTAAAACCGAACAAATAAAAATTCTTTCCTTTTCAACTAGTTCAGACGGCGTTTGGCTGCAAAATAACGACCAGCTGCTCATTGACGGCAATTTATTTAATCCCGTCGATGATAATAATATTAATTACGGCCAACTGCTAGGCTCGGGCGCTAGTAATTGGTATAACGACGAAGATCAGAATCGTCTTTATTATCAAAACGAGAACTCTCTTAATTATTTGAACCTCAATAACCGAGCCAGTACTTTAATTATGAGCGGGGAAAAATATCTTAGCTATGAGCCGCGCGGAGAAAATTTATTTTTAGTGACAATTCAAAACGGACAAACGGTCTTGCAAAGATATTCCCTAAAAACTAAAAAAATTGAACAAGAACTTGTGTTGCCGACCATCGGGCACTATACTTTCGTTCATGAAAGTCGGAGTAAATTAACACTTTATGACGACCAAAATAAAACTCTTTATTTAATTAATCCGTCTAATATCACGAGCGGCAGCCAAACTATATCAGGCGTCAGCAGCTGGCAGTGGCGAGATGATCAAACCTTATTCTACAACAACGACTGGGAAATATATCAGCTTAATCTCCAAACAAACAACAATTCCTTACTAACCCGCGTCGGAGAAAAAATTGTTAAAATTATCTGGAATAAAAATAAAAATTATTTAATTTTTTCTACAGCCAACAGCCTAAGAGCTTATGATCCTAAAATAGGTTTAATTACTAAAATTTTTACGACGGATGCCCTGGCGTCGCCAGCACTTGATGACACTAGTGATACTTTATATTTTTGGGCCAAAATCGGTCAGCAAAACGGAATTTATAGCCTCTTATTACAATAAAATAAAAATAAAAAAATAGCCGAATTAAATTGGCTATTTTTTTATACTCTTACGTTTCTAAATTTTATCGATTGCTTAAGTCATTAATTAAATTCTGCAGATCCTGGCCTATTTCCTTGTCTTTCAAACCAAATTTTAAACTGGCTTTCAAAAAATTAAATTTATTTCCGGTATCAAGCCATTCTCCTTCGATTTTTTTTCCATAAATCGGGCGGTTATTATCAAGCATTTGATCAAAAGCATCCGCCAAACGAATTTCTCCCGATTTACCACTTTTCATATATTTAAGAACTTGAAAAACTTCAGGAGTAATAACATAAATACCCACCGCCGCTAAATTAGAGGGGGCTTCTGCCAAACTGGGTTTTTCCACAAATCGTTTAATTTGATAATTTCCCTTGCCCAGATCAAGACCGTCGATAACTCCGAACTTGTTGACCTCTGAATGTTCAACCTCAGACAAACCAACAATAGAATGACCGTATTTTTCATAAGCTTGAAAAACTTGCTTGACCGGCGGAATAACGGCATCATACAAAGTATCGCCAAACATAATAAGCACCGGCTCATTATCTTGAACCAAGTGCGCGGCGCAATTTATGGCATGACCGTCGCCGAGAGGGATCGACTGGCGAACATAGGAAAATTTAGCTAAATTCTCGATCTCTTTAACTTTTTTTAACAAATCCAGTTTATTTTTTTCAACCAGAGTTTTCTCCAACTCGAAAGAATAATCAAAATGATCCTCAATCGCCCGCTTACCGCGACCGGTCACAAAAATAATTTCTTCAATGCCCGCTCGAACAACTTCTTCAACTAAATACTGAATAACCGGCTTATCAATAACCATCAACATTTCTTTGGGCTGAGCCTTGGTCGCCGGTAAAAATCGTGTCCCAAAACCGGCTACCGGAAAAATTGCTTTTTTAATTTTCAGCATAAATTATTTCGATTTTAATCCCCATTTTATAAAATATTTAAACCAAGAACTAATATGCTGCCGGGCTAAAGCATCTAAAAAAACCGCCAGATACCAAGGATGCTTAGCGCTTTGGCGCTGATGATCATGGATAATCACCGCTTCCGGATTATAAACAACTTTTTTTTCCTTAGCCCAGGCTTGGCGCGCTAAATCGATATCTTCAAAATACATAAAATAACGCTCATCGAAACGCGGCGTCCAAACTTCTCCCGAGGTAAGCTTTATTTGTTTTTTAAACATTAAGCATGATCCCATCAGCCAATCGACTGGCCGCAAAGAATTATGATCAAAGTCCTTCATCATGAAACGGTCGCGCTTACTGGCGAAATAATCGCCTAAAAATGTCCGACGCAAAATCGGCATAAAAAAATCAGGAAAATTAGCACAAGAAAGCTGTAAAGAACCGTCGGGATATAATAATTTCGGACCAACCAATCCTGCCTCCGGATGTTCTTGTAAATAATCAAATAAAATTTTAATTGCCGCACCGCTAATAATTGTATCGGGGTTAAGAATTAAAATAACTTCCCCGCTCGCTTCGTTAATTCCCAGATTATTTCCGCCCCCCATGCCTAGGTTCCGGGAACTGACTATTAATTTAATATTTTTATAATCTCGAGCTAGAGAACTTAAATCATCACCGGAATTATTATCAACTACAATAATTTCTGAATTGTAGCCGTTTAACGGCGCCGCGCGAAGAGACTCTAGACAGTTAATCAGTTTAGATTTATTTCGATAATTAACAATAATAATAGACAAATCCATATTAAACAATTTTCTTAACTAGTGACCAATATAAATTAAACAACGGATTTACAATATAACTCAGCAAAGGGTTAGCAATTTCTTTAAATTCAATTATACCGGAAAAATCCCGGGCGAGCTTCGAAAATGGAATAATTTTGATTTTTTTTAACGCTTGTCGAGTTTTCTGGATTTTAACATAATTTCGATAATGGGCAAAATAAATGTAAATTTTCATTTCTGTCACAAACCAGCCTTTAACAAATGAATAAAACAGCATACCGATATCCATTAATATTCCCGGCAGGCCAACTAAGATTAATAATCCGATCGGATAAAAGGACAAAAGCAATAAATAACGGTTACGTTCCATGTAATAAAGCATATTAAGACTACGCGAAAATTCATATTTATGGAAAATAACCGACCGGGGAGCTAAAATAATATCGTGACCGGCTAGTTTTGTTTTTAGACTAAGCTCAATGTCATCATGATACATGTAAAATTCTTCATTATAGCCGCCGATTTTTTCAAAGACCGCCCGGCGAATGATAAACGAACAACCGCTGGCATAGCCGCCAATTTTAGGATAGCCCGTAATTTCTCGATCCGGTTCTCCATAGTTAGACGTAAAACCAAAACCAAGAAAATGGATAATATTCCCCAAACTATTGATTCGCGGCTTCTCTCTTTCTTCGGCACTGAGCGGATAAAGTAAAATTTTAGATTGAGCGATACCGGCCTCGGGATTACTATTCAAAGCTTCAACCAGTTCTAAGAGCCAGTCAGTCGCCATCTCCGTGTCCATATTAACCGTAACTAGATACTCGCAACCGTCAGAAATGGCTTGTTTAAATCCGAGATTATTAGCAGCAGCATAATTACCGTCTACGCGCGGCAAAACTACCGCCTCCGGATAATTAACCTGCAAATATTTCAATGATTCTGGCGTCGAAGCGTTATCGACAATATATATAGACGTGTTTTCCGGCGCATAACTCTGCAAACGCAAAGAATCGCGACAATCCCGTAAAAATTTAGCCGCGTAATCTTTATAATTTACTAAAATTATACCGACCTTCTTATCCATAGATAAAATTTTATCAAACAAAAATCTTAATTAATGTCCAAACCATCTTTAAAATTCCATATTTCCATCTACTCTCCCACTTTTGAAAATATTTTAACATTGAGGCGCTAAAATATTCCTGACTCTGTTTTCTCTTTACCTGATTAAAACTGGCGCCAATATAATCCAAGCATTTCGCCGCCGGCGTGTACCAAACTTCTCCGCCTAATTTATAAACCTGACGACAAAAATCTACTTCTTCAAACCAAATAAAATAACGCTCATCTAAAAGCGGCGGATTCAGCCCGCTAATTTTTTGATAATTTTCTCGATTAATCAAAAAGAAGGCGCCGCGAATTGAGTCTACTTTAGCGGCCGCTTCATAGTTAAAATCAGAATATAAATAATGATTGATTATTCCGGGAATTAAATGCGGTATCTTTAAAGTAATCAGCAATTGATCATAAAAACCGGGAAAGCGTCGAACCTGTTTTATAACTTCTTTCTTATCACTCTGCAACCGGCAGCCGGTAACCGTCGCCTGAGGATTTTTTTTAGCCCAGTCTAAAACATTTTTCAAAGTATCGAGTTCAACTTGCATATCCGGATTAAGCAACAAAATAAAACGACCAGTAGCTAACCTGATAGCTTGATTATTAGCGCGCGCAAAACCGTAATTATCAGAATTGGTGATTAAATGTACTGTCGGAAACTCTGTTCGGATCATAGCGACACTCTCGTCAGAGGAATTATTATCTACAACATAAACTTCAAATTTAAAATCACCCGACGATTTTAGCAGGGCGATTAAATTGGCGCGCAACTTTTCCAACACGTTCCAAGAAACGATAATAATTGATAAATCCATAAGTGCGCTAGCGACTAACTTTGATTAGCTTGCTCTTTTCGCCGACCCCGCTGACTATTTTTACTTGATATTTACGAACACCGAGTTCATCGGCTAAAAATTTAATTAACTCTTGATTAGCCAGACCTTTTTCGGGGGCAGCGGCTACGGCAATTTTAATAGTACCATCGGCCATTATATTCAAAAAACCAGTTCGGCTAGCACTCGGAGAAGTCCTAATTTTTAAATAAATTTCTTTATTATTAGCTAATTTTTTTATATACTGACTTAACATTTTAGTTACATTTAAAATTACTAATACTCATCAAGCAGGTGTCTATATTCTAGCTCTTTTTTTAACTTTTTAAAAGACCAAAAGTAATATAAAACCTTATCTGTCAAGATTTATTTTATTTAAATAATAAGCTAGAATATAAATGCTTTAAAGAATTTAAAATTTATAATTTAATTTTATGAGTGAGGTCTACCGCCGCCCTTCTTGGGACGAATATTTTATAAAAATTGTAGACATCGTCGGTAGCCGCGGCACCTGTGACCGTTTCCGAGGCGGTTGCGTTGTGACGCGGGACAAACGAATTATTGCCACTGGTTATGCCGGTTCGCCTGTAGGTCTAGCTCATTGCGACGAAGTCGGTCACGAGATGCACACGGTCACTCATGAAAACGGCCAACAAAGTCGCCATTGCATTAGAACTACACACGCCGAACAAAACGCTATTTGCGAGGCTGCTCGTATGGGTACCGCTCTGGGCGGCGGGACTTTATACTGTAAAATGACCCCCTGTTATGCTTGCGCTAAAATGATTATCAATGCCGGTATTAAAAAAGTGATTTGCGCTCAAGATTATCACGATAGCAAGAGGAGCAAAGAAATATTTAAAGAAGCGAAGATCGAATTTGTATTATTAGACGATACGGTTACAGAATATGCGGATATGAAATAGGGCGACCATGTCGCCAACTAGTTATAAAAAATAAATAAATCATATTTAAAACTGACTAATATGAAACAATATCTTGATCTTTTGCGAGACGTGCTAGAAAACGGACAGGGTAAAGATGATCGAACCGGCACCGGCACCATCAGTGTTTTTGGCCGTCAAACACGCTACGACTTAAGTCAAGGATTTCCCCTTTTAACCACTAAAAAGGTCCATTTGAAATCTATTATCTATGAATTATTGTGGTTTCTAAAGGGTGATACTAATATTAAATATCTAAATGAAAACGGCGTTAATATCTGGAACGAATGGGCGGATGAAAACGGCGATCTTGGCCCGATTTACGGCAAACAATGGACCGCCTGGGAAGCTAAAGATGGAACCAAAATAAACCAAATCGCGGAAACGGTTGAAATGCTTAAGCACAACCCGACCTCTCGACGTATAATTGTCAGCGGTTGGAATGTCGGCGATTTACGCGAATTAATCGGCGGTAAAAAAACCGCTCCGCCTCCCTGTCATACCGTTTTCCAATTTTACGTTTCTCATGACAATAAATTATCTTGTCAGTTGTACCAACGCAGCGCCGATATCTTTCTGGGCGTACCATTTAATATCGCCTCTTACGCCCTTTTAACTATGATGATGGCGCAGGTCTGCGACTTAAAGCTGGGTGAATTTATCCATACTTTCGGTGATTTGCATATTTACAATAATCATATTGAACAGGTAAAATTACAATTAACTCGTGAACCTAAAACGGGGCCAACTATGACTATTAATCCGGAAGTAAAAGACATCTTTAATTTTAAATATGAAGACTTCCATTTAGAAGGCTACGATCCGGATCCGGGCATTAAAGCTCCAATCGCCATTTAATTACTTACCTTAAATTTCTATGATACCCGTAACCATGATGATGGCGATGACCGTTGACGGAAAAATCGCTAAAGATAAAACCCAATTTGCCGACTGGACTAGCCGCGAAGACAAAAAATTATTTGTCGAAATATCCAAAGCCCAGGGCGTAATTATGATGGGTGAAAATACTTTCCGAACTTTTCCGGCGCCCTTAAAAGAAAGATTGAATGTCGTGTTTTCGGAAAATGAAAACCCGGCAGAAATTACCGGTGTAAAATGGGTTAAAGGAGAACCCGCCGATGTTTTGCAAGAATTAGAAGTAATGGGCTATAAATCCGCCTTATTAGGCGGCGGTTCGTTCCTTAATTCTCTGTTCTTAGAAAAAAAATTAATTACGGAAATTATTCTGACAGTTGAACCTAAAATTTTTGGCACTGGATTATCCTTGTTCAATAAGGATTTAAATGTTAATTTAAAATTATTGGAAGTTAAAAATTTAAATGAAAACACCTTGATGTTGCGATATCGGGTACAATATTAAATTATGACAAAAATCATTTTAGGATTCACCGGACCGATGGCTAGCGGCAAGGGCATTTGTAAAAAATATTTGGAAGAAAAATATGGCGCTAAGGGTTTTCGTTTCTCGACTATCATGCGAGAAATATTGGAACGTTTGAACTTAGAAATAAATCGTCTCAATATGGTAAATATTTCTACTTGTCTAAGGCAAACTTTTGGAGAAGACTTGTTCGCCAAGACTATGGCTGGAGATATAAAAAATTCTAATGAAAAATTAATAGTCGTTGAAGGAATAAGACGCTTAGCGGATATTGAATATCTTAAAAAAATACCGGGTTTTCATTTAATTAGCGTCGATGCCGACATTAAAATACGCCACGAGCGCTTGGTTGAAAGGAACGAAAATGTCGGCGACACCGAAAAAACTTTAGAACAGTTTACTCGGGACCACCTAGAAATGGAAACCGAAATTAGTATCCCCTCGGTTATGGCTGAAGCAGAATTAAACTTGAACAATGACGGAAGTTTAGACGAACTGCATAAGCAAATCGATTTAATTATGGCTAAATTAAATAAATAATCTATGAACGGTTTTCCCGGAAAATTTATTGTTATCGACGGCACTGACGGCAGTGGAAAAACCACCCAGCTTAGTCTGTTAAAGGCGAAGCTGGAAAATGAGGGCTACGCAGTGGAGGTGGCCGACTTTCCCCAATACAACACTAAATCGGCCGGACCGATAGAAGAATATTTATCAGGCAAATATGGCAACGCCAATGAAGTCGACGCTTACAAGGCTTCCATATTTTATGCCGTCGATCGTTACGACGCCAGTTGGAAAATAAAACAGTGGTTAACCGAAGGAAAAATTGTGCTCGCTAACCGTTATACCAGCGCCAATATGGGACACCAGGGCGGTAAAATTACTAATCCGCTAGAACGGCGAATATTTTTTAATTGGTTGGATGATTTAGAATATAAAATTCTAGAAATTCCCCGGCCGGATTTATCGATTATTTTACATGTTGAATCCAGTATTGCTCAACAACTGGCCAAAACCAGGTCGCGCGAAGATTGGGTCGGAAAAACTACCGATATTCATGAAAATAATTTAGAGCATCTGCAAAAAGCCGAACAAGTTTATTTAGAAATTGCCAATAGCTTCCCGGATTTTCAGCTCATCAGCTGCACAAAAAATAAAGAAATTCTAAATCGTGACGAAATAAGTTTATTGGTCTGGCTAACGGTAAAAAAAATAATTAACCATGATTCCCTTAAACATCAGGATTTCCAGCCTATCAGTAATATTATCGGTTCTAACCGACAAATCGTGGATCATCGGGAAGTTATTTTTGAATATACTAAAGATTCAAATCGAGAAACAATAAAAACTGAAATTAAAGACGATAAACCGGTTAAAAAAAGTCTAGCGACAAAATTAATAGTTGAAAAAATTAGCCCGCAAGCCAAACTTCCCCAAAAAGCCCATCTTAACGACGCTGCCTATGATTTATATGCCAACGATTATTATTCTTTGCCCCCCTATAATCAAGCTCTGGTAGCTACCGGTTTAAAAATGATAATACCCGAAGGCTGCGCCGGTTTAATTTGGGATAAAAGCGGATTAGCCTCAGAAGGCATAACCATTATGGGCGGAGTCATCGACGCTAATTATCGCGGAGAAATTAAAGTGGTGGTCAAAAATTTAAGCGAAGAAATTTTTAATATTGTTCCCGGTCAAAAAATTGCCCAAATTTTAATTCAAGAAGTTTTAAATTTAGAAATTAGCGAAGAGAAATTAGATAATTCTACCGAACGTCAAGACAACGGTTTTGGCAGCTCCGGTAAATTCTAATATGACTTACGACACTATTATCGGCCTGGAAATCCACGCCGAACTAAAAACTAAAAGCAAAATGTTTTGCTCCTGTGATAATGACGCCGACGGTCAAGCGCCCAATACTACAGTTTGCCCTATCTGTTTGGGACACCCCGGAACTTTACCGGTTCCCAACAAGCAAGCCATTGATTGGACAATTTTAACCGGACTAGCCTTGCATTGTAAAATTAATCGCACTTCTAAATTTGATCGAAAAAATTATTTTTATCCCGATCTGCCCAAAGGCTACCAAATTTCTCAATATGATCAACCGCTGGCTTACGACGGTTATCTAACCATAAATAACGAAAAAATCCTCATTACTCGAATCCACTTAGAGGAAGATACCGGTAAATCTCTGCATTTTAAAGAGCAAGATTATACTCTTTTAGACTTTAATCGTGCCGGTACGCCCTTAATGGAATTAGTAACTGAACCAATAATAAAAAACGCCGATGAAGCTAAAAAATTCTGCCAGGCCTACCAACAAATTTTACGTTATCTAAATATTAGTAACGCAGACATGGAAAAAGGCCAAATGCGCTGTGAAGCTAATATTAGCGTCCAGGCATCGGGCGAATGGATTTATAAAGATGGACAAATTCAACCCAAAAAGAACCATCCGCTTAACGCTAAAGTCGAAGTAAAAAATATAAATTCTTTCCGCGCCGTGGAAAAGGCTATTAATTTTGAAATTGAAAGACAAACCAAACTGCTCGAAAAGGGAGAAGCAATACTCGCCGAAACTCGCGGCTGGGATGAAAATAAAGCGGCTACCGTCAGTCAGCGCCTGAAAGAAAGTTCAGCGGATTATCGCTATTTTCCCGAACCGGACATTCCCCCTCTAAAAATTGATGACGATTTATTGGCTGACATCCAGGCTAAATTACCGGAAATGCCTAGTCTAAAAAAACAACGCTTTATGAAAGAATATGGCTACAGCCCGGAATTAGCCGAAGTTTTAGTTAGCGATAGAAGTTTAGCCGATTGGACAGAGGAGGTTATATCCGAACTCGACGCTTGGATTGAAGCTAACGGCGACGAAGCGGTTCGTCAAGAAAAAAGCCTAGCCAAGACCGCCGCCAACTGGATTACCAGCGAATTATTAAAACATCTAAACGCAGATAATAAAAAAATTACCGACTTAAAAATGACGGCCGAAAATTTTGCGGAATTAATGTGTTTAATTTATCAAGATAAAATTAATTCTTCAACCGGACAGAGTATTTTAGAAAAAATGTATTGGGAGGGCGGCGATCCGACCGATATTATGGAAGCTTTGGGGCTGCAGCAAATGAATAATGAGAATGAATTAGAAGAAGCGGTAAAAAAAATAATCACTAATAATCCCGCCCAACTAGAACAATATCGTCAGGGAAAAACTACGGTCCTGCAATTTTTTGTCGGCCAAGTAATGGCCGAAACCAAAGGCAAGGCTAATCCTAAAATTGTTAGAGAATTACTGGAAAAATTATTAAAATAAATATTAATGTTATTATCTTAACTAAAATTACTTTTAACTAATAATCGCAATTTCTTGGCATTTCCATGGCTCAACATCCCTAAATAAGAATTAAGCGATTGTTTCTTGTAATTATTAATCTTTAGTTTTCTAAACATTCTTTTTTTGGTTGCGCTCCGTAAAACCCGATGATCAGGAAAATGTACCCAACCCAAAAAATCAACGCCCGAAAAGATTGTTTTTAAAAATAACTTATCCGGATGAAGCTCTAATTTAAGATCAAATTTTAGAAATTCTGATATTCTATGAATTATATTCTCCGGCCATTCCCTATCTTCCGAAAAAATAACAAAATCATCGGCATAACGGATATAATATCTGGCTTTAATCTGGTGCTTAATAAACTGATCTAGTTTATTTAAATAAACATTGGCAAAAAGTTGAGAAGTTAAATTGCCTAAGGGTAAGCCCTTATTCTCAGTCCCAATTTTAAAGCTGCCAATAACTTCTTGAAGCAACCAGACAATTTTTTCATCGGGAATATACTCCTTTAAAATGTCCATTAAAATACTATGATCAATACTAGCAAAAAACTTTCTGATATCGCCTTTTAAGACCCAACAATTTCTAGTGTTATTGCGGCTGACTTTTAGAAAATAACTACGAAATTGGCCAAGGGCTTTATGAGTGCCTTTATCTAACCGGCAAGAATAACTATCAAAAATAAAAATGCGGTCAAAAAAGGGATAAAGTTGACGGTAGATAGCGTGATGGAGTAAACGGTCACGGACATTGGCTTTATGGATATGACGTGGTTTAGGGTCAGAAATCTTAAAATCTTTATATCCTCCTGGCTGATATCTATGATACAATAAGATGATTTTTTAACTAAACAATATTTATTTAAAATTAGCTATAATTTAATCAATTTTTTCCTAAAAATTATACTCTCATCCACTTTCTAATCTCTTTTTCGGCCGCTTTAATGTTTTTAATCCATTTAATCTTTGCCCCCTGATTTTCCCAACGCTTGAACCAGGTTTTCTGACGTTTAGCAAAACGATAAGACGCTATACTCAATTTCTCAACCATTTCCGAATAAGTCAATTCACCTAAAAGATGCTGACTGATAAATTTATATTCTAATCCAAAAGATTTAAGTTTCTCCCAACTCAAACCTTGTTTATTTAATTCTTTGACCTCGGCTAACATCCCCTCTTTTTCCAGGCGCTCTAAAATCCGAAAATTAATCCGTTCTCGTAAAACCGCATCGGACCAAGTCAGGCCTAATAAAATAAAATTATATGGCGACTCTCTTTTCCTAATTTTATCTAAATCACCCGCTTCGGCAATTTCCAGATAGCGAACTAGACGGCGCGAATTATTCTTGTCGCTATTATTAAGACGTCCGGCAAAATCCGGCTTTAATCTGACCAGTTCCTGAAATAAACGCTTGACCGGCCATTTTTCCCATTTAGTTCGTTGGGGTAACTTTGTTTTCCCTTGATCCAAAGAATAATTATCCACTAAAGCCTGCAGATAAAGCCCGCTCCCACCGACAACAATCGGTAAATTATTATGCTTAAGCACATCTTTGATAGCCCGAAAAGCTAATCTCTGATAACGAGCCAAATCAAATCCTTTTTTAGGATCGGCGACATCAATCAAGTGATACGGTATTTTCTTTTTTCCAATCCGATATTCCGTCAAGTCCTTGCCTGTCCCGACATCCATCCCTTTATAAACTTGGCGACTGTCGGCGCTAATTATCTCTCCCTTAAACTTAACGGCCAACTTAACCCCCAGACTAGTTTTACCGCTCGCCGTCGTACCTAAAATTACTAAAACCTGAGGTTTAGAATCCAAGGGCTTATTAAATTTATTATGGTGGATAACTTTTGTTGCCATATCTTATATTTATGCTAATATATAAATAACTATTGGCTCTTAGATTGTCTCACAGACATCTAACCTATTTTTTTATCCAATCACCCTCTAGCCCAAAAGCTAAAACTTTATTAATTTTCACATTTACAAAATGACCAATTGGGTCGTTTTTTTTATTTATTTTAAAATCTCCCGGCACATTAATCAATACCGTTTGATAACTACTTAGCTTGCCATAATATTTTTCCTTCTTATTTTTACCTTCAATCAATACTTCTACAATCTGACCCAAATATTTCTGATGATTTTTCAAGGCTATTTGCTTTAAAATTTCATTTAATTCATAGGCTCGCCGTTTCTTCTCAGCCGGACTGACATTATCAATCATTTTAGCGGAAGCTGTACCCGGCCGTGGACTATACTGGGAAATATAAGCTAAATCAAATTTTAAATCATTAAATAATTTAACGGTGTGATTAAATTGAGTTTTAGTCTCTCCGGGAAAACCGACAATCACGTCGGTCGTAATCGCTATTCCCGGTTTAGCCGCGCGCATTTTTTTAATTAAATTTTTATAATGACTGACGGTATACTGACGATTCATTGCCCGAAGGATAGCGTCGTCGCCGGATTGGACCGCTAAATGCAAATGCGAACAAACCTTAGAAGACGAAGCCATAACCGTTATTAATTCATCGCTTAAATCTTTCGGGTGGCTGGAAGAAAAACGTAACCAAAATTTTCCGGGAATTTTAATTAATTCTGCCAACAGGCGAGGAAAATTATAATCTCCATCAGAATAACTATTAACATTTTGCGCAATTAAAATAATCTCCTTGTAGCCCTTTTTGACTAAAGCACGAACCTCCTTAATCACTTCCAGCGACGAACGATAAACTTCTCGTCCGCGCGCATAAGGAACCACGCAATAAGAACAAAAATTATTGCAGCCATTGCCTACTGGAACATAGGCGGTAAATTTACTTTGATGCACGGGTAAAATATCTAAATATTTTTCACCCGCCTTTAAACGAACTTCATCTAAACTAAAATATGGCTCATACTCCTGACCTTGCAATAAATCCGGTAATTGCAACATTTCATTAATTGGTAAAAAAAAGTTAGCCCGGCCCGCCAAACGTTTTTTGACGTCTGGTCGCTTACTTAGACAACCGGCAATAATAACTTTAGCTGTCGGATTATATTTATTAATTTGGTTAACTAAACCATAAGCCCGATCTTCGGCAGCCTGTCGAATGCCGCAAGTATTAATAACCACTGTGCCGGCAATTTTAAAATCAGAAACGGCCCGATATCCGCTATTATCTAAAAAAGCAGCCAAGCGCTCACTGTCGGCTGAGTTCATCTGGCAACCGATAGTCATAATATAATAAGTTTTATTAATTTTTGACGGTATTTTCATAATCAATCTGTTTAGCCGTTAATTTATACAAACCAAATTTAGCATTCAATTTTTTAACTAAATTCATTTGTAAACCATAGGGCAAAAATTTTCGTTCATTTAAATAGGTTACCGCGGCCGAATCTAAATAAAAATTATAGTAATAAACAGGATAAACTTTAACAAGTTTAGCCGCGGCCGTTAAAATTTCATCATTAGGCAGTGTGCCCATAATTACTCGCCGCTCCGGCCAAAAGAATTTATCGTAATAACGAGTAATAATAACGGACGTCGGCTCCGTTAAAGACCAAACTTTTTCGGCATTAACCTTTTCGGCTTGGTTATTATAATATAAATACGCCAAACCTTCGGTCGAACCGTAAATTACAAACATCAGAGACCAAATACTCAAAGTTAAAATAACTAAAACTTGCAAGCCGCTAGCTATTATCCTTCGAATTCCGGCTGAAGTTTTTGAATTAATGAATAATAAGGCTCGGCTTAAACGAACTAGCGCTAAAGAAACCAAAGGCATTAATCCTAAATATAAAGGTAACCAATAACGCGTATAAGAATTGCCGATAGTAAATTGCGTTAAATCCGGATTATCATTGAATTTCCAGCTGCCATAATAGAAAACCAAAATAACGCTAAGGATTAGCCAGCCTAAAATATAGACCAAATATTTCTTTTGAAAACGACGGAAATTTTGCCCAATAATAATTAATAATCCGAGAATGCCGCCAATTAGAAGAAACGGGAACATTTCATAAACGTAATGTCCAAGCATTACTAACGATTGATTATAATCAAAACCAAAATAAAAAATTCTATTAAAAATTTGTCCAAAATAATGATGGTAGTAATTAAATTGTCCGGTCCAAGTAAATTTCCAAATTTCACTACCGGAAGCGGCAATGTCTTTAAGAGAACGGTTCATCTCATTGTAACCGCCCTGCCAAAAAGAATTATAAATAATCTGATTATAATAAGCGACGGGAATCAAAGCCAAGACAAAGCCGGAAATAAATAAAAATGGTTTAACAAAACCGAGACGACGAAAATAAAATATCCATACTAAAAGCACAACCGGAACTAACCACAACAATTCGGAAGTACGAGTAATAACGGCCAAACCGCAAAAAATACCGCTGCCAAAAACAGCTAAAAACTCTAACCACTGATGAATCGGCCGAGTCCAAGTTAAAAAATTAGTTTTAACTTTAGTCTCTTGACGACCAATAGCTAAACCAAATAAATAAACACTAATCAAAAGCAAAACAATGAATAACACGTTATGAAACATGCTGCGGACGGTATAATAAATATAAACCGGGAAAATTGCCAATAACCAAGCCGACCAGAGACCGACACGTTCCGAAAACAAGCGTCGGACAATTAAATAAAAAAATATTATGCCCCAAGCTGCAAACCAGGGAGTCAAAAACGGAATTACGGCCGTCCCAACAATAGAGGCCAGGCTACCATAAATTAAGATAATACCTAAAAAGCTAACGGGCTTCACCCAGCCGTTATCACTCCGGACGCTACGGGGAATGACCATATTATCGCCAATAATATTGGCCGCATCAAAATAAGACAGCTGGCCGGTCTGACTTAACTGTTTTGTAAAAAAATAATTAGCGGTTTCGTCCGGCGAGGACCATTTAGTATAGTCTTGCGTTTGCGAATAAAAATTAAGGCTGGCAGTAGCTATAAAAAAAACTAACGCCAATAGACTGACTATAATTAAATTAATATATTTTTCCCTAAACATGGTTAAAATTTAGCTATTTTAAACTAATTATTGAGTATAACTAAATTAATAGTAGCCAAAATTGCCAATTTTAGCAAGAATTTGCTATGATTAAAGTACTATGAAAAAGCTCATAAACTGGCCTAAAATTACCAACAATTTAAATGATTATTTATTGTTCCTAGTCGCTTTAACGGCAATTTGGGGGGCGGTGGTTTATTATTTATACGCCTTAAATTGGTTAGGAATTATTCTATCTTTAGTTTTAATTATTGGCAGTTTTATAGCTTTTCTGCATTTTTTTAAAAAAGGGGGAGCAGTCGAAGAAAAAATTATAAAAAACGAAATTCAAACGTTAAACCATCTTTCCCTTCTAAGCCAAAAAAATAAAATTCTTTTAACGGCTTACGGCTTATTTTGTTTATTCATCGTTATTCAATTATTTTTTAGTCAAAGCGACCGGGCGATAGTTTCTCCCTGGCAAATAATCAATCCTAGTTTTTTTGGGTTTTATTCCCTAGCTTCTTTACTATTGGTACTAATTTTAATTAAACAAAATTTTTCCGACAATCTAAAAATTATTTTAGTTTCCCTACATTATCTAATTTCTTTATCTATTGCCGTTATCGTCTATAAAATCGGTTACGGTTTTGATCCCTTTATCCACCAGGCTACCATGAAACTAATTTCTGCTGAGGGACTGGTGCCGCCTAAAACACCTTATTACCTCGGAGAATATGGCCTAATTGTCATTGTCCATCAAATCAGCGGAATATCAATTAATTTTTTAAATAAAATTATCGTCCCGGGACTAACCGCTTTATTTTTACCGACGGCTTTTTTTCGTTTCCTTAAAAAAGAAAACATTAATGCCCCGCTAACCGTTCTTTTTCTATTAATTCTAACATTCTCTCCATTTATTTTAACGACGCCGCAAAACCTCAGTTATTTATTTTTGATATTAACCGTGCTCGCCAGCTTCACTTATTCTCGCTTAATAATCGTCTGGGTGTTGGCTTTAGCGACCGCGGCCGTTCATCCTTTGACCGGCTTACCGGCTCTGACTTTTGTCATCTGGCTAACTTTTGAAAAATACCAAAAAAAAGTAAAACTCACGCTGCAAAAAATGATTAGATCAATAATTTTTATTTCCATGTCGGTAGCTTTACCGCTAGCTTTACTTTTGGCGGGCGGCGGCCAGTGGCCAAAAATTAATAATTACTTAAATTTATTATTATCGCCCCTGAAAACTCTACTGGCCAACCCGGGAATGGTCGGCCAGGAAGATTGGCTGTCTAATTTTATTTATTTTTTAGCTAACAATTATAATCTATTTTTAATTATAACTATAGGCGTCGTCTTATTTTTTTATTACCGACAGCCAAAAAATGATAGCCCACAAGACAAAATTTTAAAAAGAAGTTTGATTTTAATAAGTTTAGCTCTCTTATTCTCCTACCTATTAAGCAGCCAGATTGTTTTTAATAATTTAGTTGCTTACGAACAGGCGGATTATGCCAATCGCTTGCCGATTATAATAAGTATCTTCCTGTTGCCGTTTCTAATGGCTGGTTTAAATCAAATAATTATAAAAATTCGTCAACAAAAAAATTTAATCCAAATAATTTGGTTATTTCTGGGAATTAGTCTGCTGAGCATCAGTCTTTATTTGTCATATCCGCGTTGGGATAAATATTATAATAGCCGCGGTTATAGTGTCAGTGCTGACGATCTCGCCGCCGTTAAATTAATCAACCAAAATTCTCCCAATCCCTATATTGTTTTAGCGAATCAACAGGTCAGCGCTGCCGCCTTGCAGGAATTAGGATTTAATCATTATTATCAAACATCTCTCGGCCCAGTTTATTTTTATCCTATCCCGACCGGCGGACCGCTCTATCAATATTATCTAAACATGGTTTATAAAAGCCCCAGCCAAGAAAATATGATTGGAGCTTTAAATCTGAGCGGAACCGATAGCGGTTATTTGATTATCAATAAATATTGGTACCAAAGTGACCGGATAATTAATGAAGCTAAAGTTATGGCCTCTAAATGGTGGGCAATCAACGATCGGGTTTATGTTTTTGAATATCGGCGCTAACGACCCTCTTGATAACTCCACGCCGGACCGACGGAAAATACTTTATTATTGCCCTCTTGATGAATTAAAACTAATAACTGCAATTGGCTAAGATCTTCTTTAAGGCCGTTTTTTGTCTGAGGAAAACTTAAATATAATTGCTGATTGCCGGGCGAGTAATTAGTAATTTTAAATTGTCGAGTGAAGCCGACAATCGTTTCATTATCGGTCGTCGTCAACGATTCACCGGCAAGCTCTTTAGTCACTATTTGCTGCAAAGCAATTAGATTAGACGAAAAATTTTTAATATTCTGCGACGCCGCTGGGACCTCTGTGTCCAATTGCAAGGCATTAAACATACCTAAAAGCATGTTGTTATTGGCTATCAGTTCATTAATTAAATTCAAATTAGGTTCGACATAAGAATTTTTATTTAATTGGGTTAAGCTGTTAATATTTGTCCCGGTAAAAGTAGGGACAACTGAAAAATTTTCTAGAGGTAGCTGAAGATTAATCCAGACAGCCGCCGCCGTTTTAAGTTCCTTGTTCCTCCACTCCGGAGATAAAGCAAACACAGGCAGAAGATTTTTATCTGGAGATAAAAATATTTTTATTAAATTCAGGGTTGTCCAATAGTTATTGGTATACTTAACATTATCCTTAGACATTTTCGCCTGAAGATTGGATATTTCTTGATTATAATGCAAGTAATTGGTATTCTCGGCAAAATAAAGACTCCCTCCGATAGGATAAACTAGATTTATCGGATCAAGCGAAAAACCGGTACATCGCACAGTTGACTGATTCTTTTTGCAAGAAGTAATATTAGTCGAAAGCGTGCTAGTTCCTAAATAAGTGCTAACGGTCGGCGCTGTTAATCGGCTAAAAATATAATCATTGGGCCAAAATGATTCAGCCAGCACTTTAAGGCCCGATTGAGACTTAAAAGACGGCGAATTACGATCCAAACCTCCGGCAATTACCGAAAAATCAAGATCCGAAAGCTTGGCGCGTAATTTTTCTAAATTACTTAGCCCCTGTTTATTTTGATCACTAAATAGTTCATCAATTTTATAATCCGCTCCAAATAAAGAACTCAAGGAATCACGATAGTTAATATAACTCAAATCTTCCCGCAAGCCTTTAAAAAAAGACATCACTTTATAAATTCTGGCCCATTTATTCTTCAATTCCGGAAGCAGAGAAAAGTCTTGAGATATTAAACTGGCGGCGGTTAAATTAATCCGCCAATCCGCCCGATCAAGAAGACAGTTCGGGCAATTTTTATCGCGATAATTCAAAGGAAAAACAGAATTTAGCCACTTAGTGGTTAAATAAAAATTATTTAATTTAGCATCCGTGCGATAATCTGGGGGCACGATAAATTCCTTATAATCACGCGGGTAAAGAAAAACCGGAGATTTAGTCTGGGAAGCATTAGCGCCGCGAATAAGATTCTCTTCCGCCAAGACGTCATCACGAAGATAGGGCGGAACTACAAAATAAAAACGATCGGTTTCCGTCTTCGTAAATAAATCTAAGTTAGGCGAAGCGCTGTTGGATGGAGTTTGATTAACAGCCGGTTTTAATAATTCTAGAGCAACCGCAAAAAAAGCGGTTTCCAGCCTTTCTCCTTCCAGAATAGAGTCGTTAATGTTGCCGATACTGGCCAAGCGCGCTTCATAACGATTTTTCGCGGCGGTATATAAACGATAATTAATATCCCAAAGATTATTATAAAAAACATTTTTTTCAATATCTTTAAAGGATTTTTTTAAAATATTCTGATAATTATAGATAATAAAATCGGAAGTAATCAGCAAAGGGATCTGATTGGCGCTCAAACTGCCGTAAAGAGCAAAAAAATCCGGGGATTTTTGCGGCCAAGGATTGTTAATCAAGGTAAACCCCTGACCGTTTAGATCATTCAACCCGGGGTCTAGATTTAATTTACGAGAAATATCATAATAATTCATTACGTCTATTTTAACGTTTAACGGCAAGGGGTAGTTAATAATTTTTGGGATGATTTTGTTGTCTGGCGCTTTATAAAAATCAGCAAACGATAAATATTCTATCTCTAAATTAGAAAAAGAAGACGTCGCCACGTCGACGGTTGTCGTCGCTATCGGATCTAGGTTTGGTAGAGTGGTCGTAGCCGGTGAAACCGGAACAGTTGTACTGCTGGTCAAATCTAAATTATTTACCACCGGTTGTCTTGGGGATGGCCAATATTTTTTAACTACAAAAAAAATAGCAATTCCTAAAATAACAACAGCTAAAATTAAAGCTGTTAGAAATAAAATTTTTTTAAACGGCGGCGGCGAAGATTCCGGCTCGCCGTTCACGGAATCATCGACGGTCTCGTTTTCTGAAGATAAAATTGTTGAAGGTTCAGTAAACATAAATTTATCTTAAATATTGATAGACATTTTTCAAATGCTCGTCATAAGTTTTAGCATAAATTACCGTGTTTTTTTCCGGCGGCGATAAAAAATAATTATATTGAGACCAGGTCGGATAAATAGCCGCCTCAATAGCCAATAAACCGGGGTTGCAAATCGGTCCCGGTGGCAACCCTCGATATTTATAGGTATTATAAGGAGAATTAATTTCTAATTCTTGACCGCTATGGCTAGGTTGATTATCTTTTAAAATATAAGAAAGCGTGGCATCGGATTCTAAGGCCTGATTATTTTTAAGTCGATCCCAAAAAATCCCGGAAATAATTTTCGCATCAGAGTTATTGCCTTGCTTATAATTAATCGGCGCTTCTTTTTCTATCAAAGAGGCCATAATAATTATATCATAAATTGTTTTTCCTTGAGACTTGATATCTGCTCGCATTTTAGACGTCAACTTTTCGTTAAAATTATTTAACATGCGGACAATTATTTCTTTAACGGTCGAACTGGCATAAATACGATAAGTATCGGGAAACAAATAACCTTCCAGCCCAACGTTTTTCGGCCGATCCTCTAAAAAAGAAAAACGAGCGGCCAATTCGGTAGAGCTCGCTGCTACAGCCGAGCCGCTATCGGAAAATTGAGCCGAACCGGCAACTTCTAGAAAATCTTTAGTGGTCCAGTTTCCTTTTTCAGCCAAATAACGAGCAATATCTTGATTAGTCCAGCCTTCGAGAATCTGAATAGTATATTCAGCTTTCAATATAGGGACAAGCGGCGACGACGGAGACAAACGATCAAAAATTTTTGTTAATAAGTATGGAAACTCCGATCTATTGCCGGCAACCAAATTTCTATAAATAGACTGGGCGTAAAAAATACTCACTACTACAATAGTAGCCAAAAAAATAACGGCGATAATTAATAAATAGCGGACTATTTTTTTCATAATTATATTTTTCAGTCAAATAATTAACCGCAACAAGCAGAGTTACAAGTTTTAATTTCGCGCGCTTTGGCCTGGGCGATGATAACAGAACTAGCTCTAATTTTTCGACCTAAACCGTCAACCATTTTTATCTTTAATTTTTGACAAATGGCATATTCGGGCACATCCCCAACGCTATGGCGATCGCCGCCATTAGCAAAAATATCCGGTTTAATTTTAGCTAAAGATTTTATAACCGGAACATGCCCGCTGGCTAATTTATAATCATCAATTGATAAAAATACCTCATCAACATCACGTAAAGCCTTAACTATTTTTAATCTATCCGCTTCGGACATAAAAGGCACACTGCCTTTTAATTTTACCTGCTTATCATTATTAACAATCACCACTAATTTGTCGCCCAACTTTTTAGCCCGAGAAATCATTTCCAAGTGCCCGACATGAAGGGGATTAAAATAACCGGAAACAACGACCACCACCGGACGATGGCGAGAATTTTTAACATTTTTCATAATAAAATTTAAAAGATTAGATGAATATATTATAGCAAAATAATCTAAAAATTAAAATCAAAAAAACCGCTCAAAAATGAACGGTTTTTAAAAACGAATCGGTTTAAAAATTACATCATGCCCATTCCTCCGCCGTAATCAGCTTCATGATTGTGTGCTTCTTCTTTTTTCTCCGGTTTATCGGTAATTACCACTTCGGTTGTTAAGAACATCATTGCCGCCGATGCCGCGTTTTCCAAAGCGGAACGCACGACCTTAGTCGGATCGACAATACCGGCCTTTATCATATCGACAAATTCACCGGTCGCGGCGTTATAGCCCTTAACTACCTGGCTGTTTTTATTTTCTTCAATAATTCTTTGCAAAATTAAGGAACCATCAACACCGGCATTCGCCGCAATTTGCTTAATCGGTTCCAAAATCGCTTGATTAATAATTTTTTCACCGACCAAACCCTGATAATTATCTTTCAGTTCGGCTTCAAATTTAGCAAAATTTAAACCATAACAGGCCACCGCTAAGGCTAAACCGCCGCCCGGCACTACGCCCTCTTCCACGGCCGCCTTAGTAGCGTTCAAAGCGTCTTCAATTCGATATTTTTTCTCCTTCATTTCTGTTTCCGTGGCCGCACCGACTTTTATCACCGCCACGCCGCCGGCCAATTTCGCCAAACGTTCTTGCAGTTTCTCTTTATCAAAATCGGAATCAGACAATTCTTTTTCTTTTCTGATAGCTTCAATCCGAGACTTAATATTTTTCTCGTTTCCTTTACCATCAACGATAGTGGTTGTTTCTTTGGAAGCAACAATTTTTCTCGCCTGACCTAAATCAGAAACTTCTACTTTATCCAGTTTTAAGCCTACTTCTTCAGAAATGACGCGACCGCCCGTCAAAATAGCAATATCTTCTAACATGGCCTTACGGCGATCACCAAAACCAGGAGCCTTAACTCCTAAGACATTAAAGGTCCCGCGCAACTTATTCAATATAAAGGTGGTTAAGGCTTCGCCATCAATATCTTCGGCAATAATAACCAGATCTTTCTTACCGGAAGAAATAATTTTTTCCAGCAGAGGCAAAACTTCTTGAATAGATGAAATTTTCTTATCAGTAATTAAAAGATAGGGATCAGTCATTTCCGCTTTCATGGTATCGGAATTTGTAATCATATAAGGCGAGACATAACCCTTGTCAAACTGCATACCCTCCACCACTTCTTTTTCAATGCCGAAAGACTGTCCTTCTTCAACGGTAATTACGCCCTCTTTGCCCACGCTCTCCATCGCTTCGGCAATAATTTTACCAATTTCTTCGTCGTTGGCCGAAATTGAAGCGACCTGGGCAATTTCTTCTTTGGTAGAAATAGTTTTAGACATTTTTTTCAATTCACTCACAATTTCTGTTACCCGTTTTTCGATTCCCTTTCTGATTTCAATCGGATTCACGCCGGCCGCTACCAGTTTTAAACCGACATTAATGATTGCTTGAGCTAAAACAGTCGCGGTAGTTGTTCCGTCGCCGGCGGTATCGTTGGTTTTTGAAGCGACTTCTTTCACAATTTCCGCTCCAACGTTTTCAAATTTATCTTCTAGCTCAATTTCTTTCGCTACGGTCACCCCGTCTTTAGTGATAATCGGCGAACCATAACTTTTAGAAATAACCACATTACGACCCTTCGGTCCTAAAGTAATTTTAACGGCATTAGCCAATTGATCCACGCCTCTCTTTAGCGCTAAACGCGCCTTCTCATCAAAAATAATTTGTTTGGACATATAATTATTAATTAAAGTTATTCAATAATCGCAATAATATCACTCTCGCTTAAAACCAAATAATCTTCGCCGTCAATTTTAATTTCGTCGGGTGAATATTTTTTAAACATAACCTTATCGCCAACCTTAACGGACATTTTTAGGATTTGTCCATTATCTAAAACTTTACCGGCTCCGCAAGCGAACACCTCCCCCTTCTCCGGCTTCTCTTTATCGATTGTATCGGGCAAAACGATTCCCGACTTAGTAATTTCTTCGATTTTTAAAGGCTTAACAATAACATTATTAAATAATGGTGTTAATTTCATATTTTTTCTAATATTAAATAAATTATTATTAGCACTCAATAAAGACGAGTGCTAATTATGTTATAATTTTAGACGTTTAAAAATTAATTGTCAAGACAATGGAATAATAGTTAATTTTGTTGTAGAATATAGATATTATTTTTTAAATCTCAAAATATGACAATTTTTTACAGCTTAATACTCGGTATTATCGAGGGGCTAACAGAATTTTTACCGATCTCCTCCACTGCCCACTTGATTCTGGCGAGCGACTGGCTACATATTCCCAGCACGGAATTCTTAAAAACTTTTGAAATTTCCATTCAACTCGGGGCAATTCTGGCCGTTGTAATTTTATTTTGGAAAAAAATTTGGAGCAGTTGGAATTTAATCGGCAAAATCACTACCGCTTTTATTCCAACCGCCATTATCGGTTTAGCTTTCTATAAAATAGTTAAAAACTATCTGATGGATAATAACTATATTATCGCCGCGGCTCTTTTGCTCGGCGGCATTATTTTAATAATATTTGAAAAATATTATCCCCATCAAAACAACCCTTTAGTCGCCGAGCAAGCCGTTAGTAAGTCGACGCCGGAAGAATTGTCTTCTATTTCTTATAAGCAAGCGGCGATTATCGGCACTTGTCAGTCTTTAGCGATTATTCCCGGTGTATCACGTGCCGGAGCGACAATAGTCGGCGGTTTGAGTTTGGGCGTTAAACGACAAGATATCGTGGAATTCTCGTTTCTCTTGGCGATTCCGACTATGATAGCCGCCACCGGCTTAGATCTTTATAAAAGCCAAGACTTTCTAAGCGGCTTAAGCGGTCAAGATTTATTTATGTGGTTGATTGGTTTTTTTGTTTCTTTTGTAACGGCCGTAATCGGCGTTAAATTTTTTATTAAATTTATCCAAAACAATAATTTTGTACCTTTTGGCTGGTATCGGATAATTTTAGGAGCTATAATTTTTCTCTGGCTATTCCTAAAATAAAAAAGGTTTAATACCCAAAAATAAAAGACTGTTGGAGACAACAGTCTTTTTTGATTTTTTTCCGGCTAACTTATTTTTTGTCGGGGGCAATAAAACCATCTACTTTTACTTTATCACCAAAATCTTTAACCGCTTCATGGGCCAATGTTAGAAGATGATCGAGCTTCTCCTGACTGTCGGCGGAAACTATGACATAAAATGGGTTCTGGGCATTAAATCTCTGGCCATATCCATGATCACTAAATGCAATTTGAGATAAAGCCGTCACAGTATTTTTTATATCACCATCTGGCAGTCCCAAAAAGGGGGCAGAATTTATAAATTGCGCCGGAAACTCCTTCCAGTTAGCGCAATCAAATCGACCAGTACCTTCTAACACCAAGGATCTTTCATTATGGACCGAACAGACAAATTGATCTTTATAGACTTCTCCATAAGAATTGCCGGTAACGGTGGCTAAAGCTCGAACGTTTTCATAACCATATTTGTCGCTATCATCTCCCGGATGGGCTAAGGCGGCCGCACCACAACTTTCGTGACCAGTCAATAAAAGGCCCTTGTCTCTCAGGACTTCGGCTAAAATCTTTTTTCCTTCTTCGGAAAGAAGAATGCCGCTGGCTCCCGGCAACCCCAATTTAGCTCCGGAACAAACCCGACCGTCGGAACATTCCAAACAAGTAAGTCGGTGATCAAAAGCTTTTTGAAAACCGGGAACGTCTTTAATAATCTCGGCAATTTTTTTGCCTGATTTCAAAGCTTCAATAATAGTATTACGTTCTGATTTTTCCCATTCATGATCCAATAACTCCTCATGATGGTCTTTATTTTTTTCTGTCATATTATGAAGTAGGTTGTCTGGTCGTTGATTAAACATGTGATTCTCCTTTTTATATTAATTAAATGAACTTATTTTAATTTTTATTATCTAAATTTTTTAAATGCCTCCAGCGATTAACTGTCTTTTCTCGCGCCAATTCTTTTTCCAGGCGTGCCGAGATATCGGCAAACTGCACATCATCTACATTCTGAGCGCTCTTTTTTAACTCTTCGGCTCGAAGCTGGGCTATTTTTATTCTTTCCGCGTCTAACTCTTCAGCTCTTTCGGCCGTATCGGCCAGAATCACTATTTTTCCCTTCATAACCTCAATAAAACCGCCCGATACAGACATCAACTCTAGAGCTCCGTCTTCTTTCTTCAATTCGATGACGCCGGGCCGTAAAACCGAAATTAAGGGAATATGATCAGGTAAAATTGTAATTTCTCCGCTAGTCGTCGGCACTGAAACTTGAAGAATGTCTTTTTTAAAAACAACTTTTTCCGGAGTAACAATCTCGAATTTTATAGTCTTTTGAGACATAATTAATTTTTAGTTTCCTGTTCTAATATGACCTCTTCGATGCCACCCTTCATATAAAAACAATCCTCGGATTTATCATCGTGCTTGCCATCTAAAATTTCTTTAAATCCGCGAACTGTATCAGCTAGTTTGACATATTTACCGGCCCGGCCGGTAAATTGTTCGGCCACGAAATTCGGCTGGGACAAAAATTTCTGAATTTTTCTAGCGCGGGCGACAATAATTTTATCTTCGGCCGATAATTCTTCCATGCCTAAAATAGCAATAATGTCCTGTAATTCTTTATAGCGCTGTAAAATTTTCTGCACGCCGCGGGCAACTTCATAATGTTCCACGCCGACGATTTTTGGATCTAAAATAATAGAAGAAGAATCCAAGGGATCAACCGCTGGGTAAAGACCTAATTCCGACAGCGAACGAGATAAAACTACGGTAGAATCCAAATGGCCGAAAGTGGTAGCAGGGGCTGGATCGGTCAAATCATCAGCCGGTACATAGACGGCCTGAATGGAAGTAATCGAACCGTTTTTTGTCGAGGTGATTCTTTCTTGCAGCTCTCCCATTTCAGTCGCGAGCGTCGGTTGATAACCGACCGCCGATGGCATGCGTCCCAACAACGCGGATACTTCCGATCCGGCTTGAGTAAAACGAAAAATATTATCGACAAAAAATAAAACGTCTTGATTTTTTTCATCCCGGAAATATTCAGCCACCGATAAACCGGACAAAGCGACGCGAGCCCGAGCACCCGGCGGTTCATTCATCTGTCCAAAAACCATGGCCACTTTATCAATAACTCCGCTATCTTTCATTTCGTGGTATAAATCATTACCTTCACGCGTTCTCTCGCCTACTCCGGCAAAAACTGAATAACCTCCGTGCTCGCTGGCGATATTATGAATTAATTCCATAATAACCACAGTTTTACCGACACCGGCGCCGCCAAACATACCAACTTTTCCCCCTTTAACTACCGGGCAAATTAAATCAATAACTTTAATACCGGTTTCTAAAATTTCCGTACTATTAGATTGATCGACAAATTTTGGTGCCGGACGATGAATCGGGTATTTTTTAGCGGTTACTACCGGCGCACCGCCGTCAACCACATTACCTAAAACATCAAAAATACGACCAAGCGTTTCTTCTCCCACCGGGACGCTAATTGCCACGCCAGTATCAACTACTTGATCGCCTCTCTTTAAACCATCAGTTGACCCCATAGCCACTGTTCTGACTCGATTTGAACCAATATGTTGTTCAACCTCCAAGACTAATTTACAACCTTTCAAATCAACCTCTAGGGCGTTATAAACTTCCGGCAAAACATGTTCAAAATAAACGTCGACGACTACGCCGATAATCTGTTTAACGATTCCAATATTTTTTTTGTGATCTGTCATAATATTTAAATTATTTTTATTCGGCTAAGGCGTTGGCTCCGGCACTAATTTCCGCTATCTCCGCGGTAATGCCGGCCTGACGCGCTTTATTATAAAATAAAGTTAACTCGCTAACCATATCATCGGCCGCCTCCGTCGCTTGATGCATCGCGGTCATCCGGGCGCTATGCTCGGAAGCGTTTGCTTCTAAGAACGCTTGATAGAGCTGCATTTCAATCAATCTGGGAATCATTTGATCTAAAACCTCTCGCGGACTCGGTTCAAAAGTATATTCATAAATAAAGCCATCCTCAGTTAAGTGTCGTTGATCTTTGTTGGTCGCACTAACTTGAGTCAAGCCAACTTTTAAATCGTTTCCTATAATACCCAAATACTCAGTTTCAGCCTCTAGGGTTACTGGCAATAATTGTTTAACGCGAGGGACTTGCTTCACAGCATTAACAAAATCAGTATAAGCCACAAAAACTTTATCATAACGCTGCTCCGTATAGTCACTCAAAATCATTTTAACTACCGGATAAATTTCCTGTGAATTAGTAATTAAATCACTCTTTTCAAAATCAGCCGATATATTATAGCCTTGATGACGAATAGTAGAACCCTTGGTCCCAACTAAAATAAAATCTGTTTCTAAATTATGCTTCTTAATTGATTCTTTGGCCTTGCTGATAATCGACGAATTATAACCGCCACACATTCCGCGATTAGAAGTGATTAAAATTATGGCGACTTTTTTTATGGCCGGACGTAATGTTAATAGGGGGTGCAAGGGTTGCCGGCCAGAAGCGGAAACTCTAACTAAATGTAAAACGGTCTCCCAACTTAAATTAGCATAAGTACGAGTTTTCAAAACCGCTTCAATTGCTTTTCTCATCTTAGCCGCCGCTACCATTTCCATGGCTTTAGTAATTTTTCTGGTGCTGGTAACGGATTTAATACGACGAGATATTTCTTTAGTCTTAGCCATAATTACTTTACTAAATACTCAACGGTTGTCTTGTAATCGGAAATTAAAGTTTTAACTTGAACCTCCAACGCTTCGTCCAGTTCTTTTCTAGTATTGATTACTTTTAAAACTTCATCATGCAAATCGGCATATTTATACAAACCATTCTCAAATTCTCGAACTCGTTCAACCGGAACATCGTCCATCAAGCCGTTAATCAAAGTATAATAAATTAAAACTTGCTTCGCTACCGAAAGCGGTTGGTACTGATCCTGTTTAAAAATTTCGTATAAGCGCTGACCGCGACTTAATTTCTTCTTAGTTTCCGAATCAAGATCTGATCCAAATTGAGCAAAAGCAGCCAGTTCCCGATATTGAGCGGCCTCAAGACGCATTTTACCGGCCACTTTTTTCATTGCTTTAATCTGAGCGGCCGAACCAACTCGAGATACGGACAATCCGGCATTAACCGCCGGGCGATTACCTTTATAAAACAAATCCGGTTCCAAAAAAATCTGGCCATCGGTAATAGAAATAACATTAGTCGGAATATAGGCCGACAAATCACCGGCCTGGGTTTCAATAATCGGTAAAGCCGTAATTGAACCGCCGCCGTATTCTTTATTTAATTTACAAGATCTTTCGAGTAATCGAGAATGCAAATAAAAAACATCGCCCGGGTAAGCTTCTCTTCCCGGGGGTCGGCGTAATAATAGAGAAATTTCTCGATAAGACACCGCGTGTTTGGATAAATCATCATAAATAATCAAAACATCTTCACCCTGATCGAGAAAATATTCAGCCATAGCGCAACCGGCATAAGGAGCAATGTATAGTAAAGAAGCGGAAGCAGAGGCGCCGGCTAAAACTACCGTAGTATATTTCATCGCCCCAGTAGCCTCCAGTTTAGCCACAATATTGGCCACCTTAGATTCTTTTTGACCAATAGCCACATAAACACATTTCATGTTCTCTCCTTTCTGGTTGATAATAGTATCAATGGCAATTGCCGTTTTACCGAGTTGACGATCACCGATAATTAACTCTCTTTGACCGCGACCGATAGGAATCATCGCGTCAATAGCCTTAATCCCGGTCTGAACAGATTGTTTAACCGGATCACGGGTAATTACGCCGGGAGCAATTTTTTCAATCGGATAAAATTTAGTGGTCGCTATTTTTCCTTTACCGTCCATGGGCTCGCCTAAAGGATTAACTACTCGGCCAATTAAAGCTTCGCCCACCGGCACTTCTAAAATCTTTTTGGTGGCAACCACTTCATCGCCCTCCTTAATGGCCGTATAGTCGCCAAAAATAATAACTCCGACTTGGTCTTCTTCTAAATTCAAAGCTACGCCATTGACTTCGCCTTTTGCGGTTTTAAAAACTAAAATTTCGCTCATCATCGCTTCCGATAAACCGGAAACTAAAGCAATACCATCAAAAATTTTTAAAACTCGACCAGTCGATTTTTCGGTAATTCCTCCTTTAAAGCCGGCAATTTCTTCTTTTAATTGCTCAACAATAAAATCTTTTGTGGTTGACATAATTTATTTAAAGCTAATTACTAATTTTATTTTTCAAATCCGTTAAACTGTTACGCAAACTACCATCAAGCACGCTGCTATTATACCCTAGCACAAAACCACCAATTAAATTAACATCTATTTTCTCCTGCAGATCTATACTGGATGCTCCGGTTTTATTTTTCAAATAATCAACGATGGATGCTTTAACCGTCGGCTCTAAACGTCGTGCACTCGTTAGTTCTACCCTTAGTTCTCCGCGTTCTAAGCTCCATAATTCTTGAAAATTTTGAATTATCTCCGCTCCTCGATCTAAATCATGATGCTGGGCTAAAATCGAGACAAAACCGGCGATTATCGCCTTAACTTCTTTATCGGATTTATCGCTAATCGCTTCGTAGAGGCTCCGGGCGTATTGTTGCTTCGATATTTTCATTTTTTTGATATTAACAGCGCACAAATTCAACTATTTCAACAACTTCTTAATTAACTCGCGATCTTTATCGCTGGTCATTTTCTCGCTCAGTAATTTTTCTACAGTTAAAATTACGAGTTCGGCTATTTCCTTTTTTATTTCCTTTAAAGTTTCCGCCTTTTCTCTCAATAATTTAGCTTTTTCATTATTAATTACCTGCCCGATATCTTCCTTAGCTTGTCTTAATAATTCGCTGCGTCGTTCTTCGCCGCGCTTATCGGCTTCTTCAATAATTAAATTCGCTTGCTTTTTGGCGGCAACGATAACCGCTTCTCGTTCTTGCGTAGTTAAGGTTAATCTTTTTTCAATCTCAGCCGCGTCTTTTAGGCTCTGATCGATTTTAGCGGAACGATCAGTCATAATTTTAACCAATGGCTTAAAAGCAAACCAATATAAAACCAAGAAGACAATAGAAAAATTAACCAGCTGAGCAACAAATAAACCGATATCAAGATGAAAAGTAGAAATTAATGAATCCATAGGAATAAATTAGAAAGTTAAAAATTAGAAAGTTAAAAAATAACCATCTGGCGTCTTCCCCCGATTAAAATCAGGAGAAATCCGTCAAATTACTATTTGATACTGAAAGCGATAACCAGGGCATAAATGGCTACGGCTTCGGCAAAAGCGGAAACCAGAAGCATCGGCACTAAAATTTTACCGGCAGCCTCAGGATTGCGTCCAATCGCTTCCATTGCCTTGGCACCAATCCAACCGATACCTAAAGCAGGGGCGATAGAACCGAGGCCGATAGCTAGAGCCTTGGCCAACATAACGTTTTCCATAATTTTATATAAGCTTCAACAAATTGATATATTTGTTTGAGCTTTTATTTATAATTAAATTAATGTTCTTCGGCGGTAGTGTTAATTGTTAAATATGTTAACACTAACATCATAAAAATTAAAGCCTGAATCAGGCCGACTAAAACTTCTAAAAATAAAAAAGGGATCGGAGCGCCATAAGCTAACATGGCCGAAATCGAAGCCAACAAAACTTCACCGGCAAAAACATTACCGAATAACCGGAAAGATAGACTAGCGACTTTAGCCAATTCTCCGACCACTTCAATCAGACCAACAAAGGCTTTAATCGGATTAATCAATAAAATCATCGGATCTTTCTTAATTTTCCGGGGTATGTCTAAAAAAGCTTTGATGTTAATAAATTTATTAAGATACTTCCACCAACCGATAGCTAATATTCCAAAAATATGACTTAAAACTACGCCTAAAGTGGCCAAAGCTAAGGTAGTATTCAAATCGGCCGTTCCGCCTCGTAAATAGGGAATAAAAAACTTTTCACCTCCGGATTGGACAATCTGACCAATTGAGCCTACTCCCGGCAAAAGCCCCATCCAATTATTGATTAAAATAAAAAAGAAAAAGGCTAAAACTATCGGCGCAAAACCTAATGATCGCTGACGATTACCGGTAACACTGTCAAAAATTCCCAAAAAACCTTCAATAATCATTTCCAAAGCGTTCTGTAAACCAGTCGGAACCTGTCTTAAGTTACGACTGATAGCGACTGCTAAAATACAGACAATAACCAGAGCTAAGCCGGACGTCATCAAAGAGTTAGTAATTACAAAATTGCCGATATGGGCTATCGGCTCAGAATATAAAGTATTTTCATGAATAATCTCTTCTACCATGCAAAATCCATTAAACTATTTTTTCTTATCTCGATATTCTTTTTCTATCTGTTTAAATTCTTTTAAAGCGTTGACCGTCAAACCATAAATAGAAACAGCGAAGCATAAAGCAATTGTCAGCAAAAACAACCAAGGATCAGTCCCTAACTTTTTATCTAACCATTTTCCTAAATACAAACCGATAATAACCGGAAAAGCGATCCAAGCAGAAACGTTGGCCATAACCTTTAAGGCTAATCCCCAAGAATCATTTTTCATACAGCCTGCGCCCAACTCGGGCTAAAATATCTAAACTATCTTTTTTATAACGCAAAAAACCTTAAGTGTCAACCCTCTAATTTTTTATTTCTAACTTAAATTTGAAAAAAATTTCGAGCCGTAGCGGTGGTTACTTCAGCCACCTTTTCCGGCTTAATTCCCCTGATATCGGCAATTCGATTAGCTACGTATTGAACCAACAAAGGTTCGTTGCGCTGGCCGCGATAAGGTTCGGGAGTCATATAGGGCGTATCCGTTTCAATCATCAACTTATCTAAAGGAATTTTTCTAATCAAATCATCCCACTGTTTACTGAAAGTAATCAAACCGGTAAAAGAAATCAGTAATCCTAATTTAAAATATTTCCACGCCAAATCCTCATCGCCGGAAAAACAATGAATTACTCCCCAGGGTTTATTATTCGTTATTAAATGACCATATTCATTCTTAAATTCTTGTAAAAGCGGGAGTAGGTCGTCATGGGCCTGACGACAATGAATAATTACCGGCAAATTAAGGCTTCGAGCTAATAATAATTGCTGAGCCAAAACTTCCTGCTGTTTCTTTTTAATCGCCACTAAATCTTTGGTGGGGTTTAAATGATAATAATCTAAACCGATTTCACCAATCGCCACCACTTTTTCAAACTTAGCAATTTTTTCATAGCTACCATAATCAAATTCTTCGGCCCGAGTAATAAATCCCGAAGTACCACCCTCTTCTCCGGTATCAACCAAACCTTCTTCCAAATGAACCGGATGTAAGCCAATCGCCGCATAAACGCCTTTTTCATATTTATTGGCGTAATCTAAAGCTCGATTCGAGGTTTTTAACTCCGAACCAACCAAAACCATCCAAGTGTCATTGGCTAAAGACCGACGAATAACTTCATCGGCATCATCTTTAAAAGCAGCGAAATTAACATGGGCATGAGTATCAATAAACATAAAAATTATAATGGATCCTATAAAATGAATACTATAAATTAAGCTCGGCTAATAATTGCTTCTGTTTCTTATTCAATCCAATCGGAATTTTAACGATTATTTTAGTAAATTGATCGCCCGTTCCTTGACTGTGTAATTTAACCATCCCCTTTCCCTTAAGCTTAAATATTGTCCCGGATTGCGTGCCTTCGGGAATTTTTAATTTTACCGGACCATGCACCGTTTCAATCTCAATTTTATCGCCTAAAATCGCCTGACTAATATTAATAATCTCTTCCGTATTAATATCATAACCGTGACGCTTAAATTTCCGGTGTGCTTGTAACTTGATACGCAAATATAAATCACCGGCCTCAGACCCCTTTTGTCCGGCTTCGCCTTGGCCGCTTAATCTAATAGATTCTCCATCATTAATTCCGGCCGGCACGCGAACTTTAATTTTAACTTGTTCGCGATGTACTCCCGTTCCTTCGCATCTCGAACATTTTTTATCATACGTTTTCCCTTCACCGTCGCAATAAGTGCAAACTGATTGCGTCTGAATATTGCCTAGAATTGTTCGCTGTAAACGCGTTACTCGACCGGAACCGTTACAATTTTTACAAATTTCGATTTTAGATCCGGGTTCCGCACCGCTGGCCTGGCAGCGACTACAAACAATATTTTTAGAAAAACTAATTTCTTTTTCCGTTCCAGAAACTGCATCCATAAAATCCAAAGATACATTCATCTCTAAATCATGGCCGCGGGTTTGACGTTTAGTATTTTGTTTTCCGCCGCCAAAACCAAAAATATCGCCAAAACCGCCGAACATATCACCCAAATCTTCAAAGTCCATATTAAATCCGCCGCCATTCTGGAATCCGGAAAATCCACCACCACTAAAACCGCCGCCGGCCTGGCCATTCTGAAAAGCAGAACCAAACTGGTCATATTGCTTTCTTTTTTCTGGATTACCCAAAACCTGATTAGCTTCATTAATCTCTTTAAATTTTTCGGCATTACCACCTTTGTCCGGATGATATTCGTGGGCCTTTTTTCGAAAAGCTGTTTTTATTTCATCGGGCGTGGCGCTTTTAGAAACGCCTAAAATATCATAGTAATCTTTGGACATAGAAATTTCTTACGCTGGTTAAGAATAAAACCTACTTCTTTTCTTCAACTTCTCCCTCGACCACATTATCATCTTTTTTGTTGCTCGATCCGGTACCGGCGTTGGCGTCGGCTTGATCGGCCCCCATGTTTCCGGTTGCTCCCGCTTCGGAGGCGTTTGCTCCCGGCTGTTGATACATCGCCGCTCCTATTTTCTGAGCCACCGTATTTAATTCCTCCATTTTCTTTTTTATGTCCTCTAAATCGCCGGCTTCCTTAGCTTTTTTAAGCGCGGCGGCCTTATCCTCCATGTCTTTTTTATCTTCCGGTTTCATTTTGTCGCCGGATTCTTTTAACATTTTGTCCATCGTAAATAAAACTGCATCGGCTGAATTTTTGACTTCCGCCTCCTCTTTCTTTTTCTTGTCTTCTTCGGCGTGCAGCTCCGCCTCTTTCTTCATTTTTTCAATTTCTTCTTTCGATAAGCCGGAAGAAGAAGTGATCGTAATTTTTTGTTGTTTACCGGTCGCTTTATCGGTCGCCGAAACATTTAAAATACCGTTAGCATCAATATCGAATTTAACTTCAACTTGCGGAATACCGCGCGGTGCCGCCGGAATACCGTCTAACATAAACCGGCCCAAAGTTTTATTGTCGCCGGCCATCGGACGTTCGCCTTGAACAATATGAATATCAACCGCAGTTTGACCATCGGCCGCCGTCGAAAAAACCTGTGACTTGGAGGTCGGAATGGTTGTATTTCTCTCTATTAAAGGGGTGGCCACCGATCCCATCGTTTCAATTCCTAAAGTTAGGGGGGTAACATCTAATAATAAAACGTCCTTAACGTCTCCCTGAAGGACTCCGGCCTGAACGGCGGCTCCTAGAGCGACCACTTCATCCGGATTAACACTTAAATTCGGTTCTTTACCAAAGAAATCTTTTACTTTCTGCAGAACTAGGGGCATACGAGTCATACCGCCAACCATCAGGACTTCATTAATATCCGCCAATTTAAAACCGGAATCAGCTAAAGCTTTTTTGCACGGTTCAATAGTTTTCTCAACTAAATCTCCGATTAATGCCTCTAATTTCGCCCGAGAAAGCTTCATTACTAAATGCTTCGGACCGTTAGCATCGGTAGAAATAAATGGCTGATTAATTTCTGTTTCTTGTGCCGTAGATAATTCAATTTTGGCTTTTTCGGCCGATTCCTTAATTCGCTGTAAAGCTAAGGTGTCTTTAGACAAATCCAGACCCTGGTCTTTTTTAAATTCTTCAATAATCCAAGTAATAATTCGTTGATCAAAATCTTCGCCGCCTAAATGCGTATCGCCATTAGTCGCTTTAACTTCGACGGTATCAGCCGAAATATCCAAAACCGAAACATCAAAAGTCCCGCCGCCTAAATCATAAACTACAATTTTTTGACCCTGTTTTTTATCAAAACCATAAGCTAGAGCCGCGGCCGTCGGTTCGTTAATAATCCGTTTAACATCCAGCCCGGCAATAGCGCCCGCATCTTTAGTCGCCTGACGTTGCGAATCGTTAAAATAGGCCGGGACAGTAATAATCGCTTCCGTAATTTTTTCACCCAATTTAACTTCGGCATCCGCTTTTAATTTAGATAAAATCATGGCCGAAATTTCCTGCGGACTATAATCTTTATCGCCCATTTTTACTTTCACGCCTTCTCCGGCCTGCAAAATTTTATAAGGCACGGATTTGAGATCTCGCTGTACTTCGTCTTCACCGAAATGACGGCCGATTAAACGTTTAACCGCATAAACCGTATTTTCCGGATTAATCACGGCCTGGCGTTTGGCGGCCGAACCAACAATTCGTTCACCATTTTTAGATATTGCCACGACGGACGGAGTGGTACGGTTACCTTCGATATTTTCGATAATTTTTGGTACGCCGCCCTCCATGATGGCCATGGCCGAGTTGGTTGTTCCTAAATCAATTCCTAAAATTTTTGACATAATGTTTTTATTTATAATTTAATTTTTATTTTTATTTTGAATTTTAATTGTTTGAGTTTTTGTCTCCGGAGCTTTGGGCACGGTAATTTTTAAAATACCGTCCTCATTAACAGCCGAGGCTTGAGCGCCGTCAACCTTTATCGGCAAAGGAATGGTCCGATAAAAAGAGCCGCGACGAATTTCTTTACGATAATAATTCTTTTCATCAACTTCACTTTTCTTCTCGCTTTCACCTTTAATCGACAAAGTATTATTTTCGATAGAAATATCAACTTTTTCCGGATCAATGCCTCCCAGCTGAGTTTCAATAATAATATTGTTTTTATCTTCGTACATATCAACAGCGGGCGTAAAACCAAACTGATTGCCATGAAGACTGGGCAACATAGATTCCATGCTTTTTTCCAAGTCGTCTATTTCCGAAAAAAATGGGGTCCATTTTATAAGTGACATAGTTTTATATTTTTTTCTGAAAAACTTAGCTTAAAGCCAGGTAGATGTCAGAAAAAATAAATAATTATTGTTTTCTTAAAAAATAATCTTATTCTACTATAACTTTAGCCGGACGAATAACTCGACCATTCAATTTATAACCAGGCAACACTTCTTGCTTAATATTTTCACCAGTACCGTCTAATGCCTCCATGGTATTATGGTCAAACTTAACGCCAATGGTCATTATTTCTTCAACCCCACGCGTAGCCAAAACTTCTTTAAATTGTTTTAAAACATGTTTAACTCCTACCACCCAAGCATTCTCGGCCTCCTCTTCGCTTAAACCGGATAAAGACATTTTTAAATGATCATAAATTGGTAAGATATCTTGTAAAATATCAGTTAAAGCATATTTAATAAAATCTTGTTTTTCGCGAGTAGTCTGCTTAAGTAAATTATGATAATCGGCCAAAGCTCTTTTATATTTAGACTCCCAGTCAGCCATTTCCTCTTCTCGCAGCCATTCAAAGCGCGGTTTTTTTTCTCCGGCCACTTCTACTTCGCTTAAAAATTCCTGAACGGAACGAAGCCAAATTTGACTATCCTTAAGGCTTTCATAAACTACCATTTTTTCCTGGTCATCAACCGTCGATCGCGCTTCTCCGACAATCCGGTATTCGCCTCCTTTATAATGACGATAGATTCCTTTTTTTAACTTATTCATAAGAATACTTATTCAAATTTATTTTTAATAAACTCCACCAGCGCTAAATTATGACCATAATCCATGCGCATCGGTCCGATAATTCCAAAAATAGCGCTCTGATTATTATTTTTATATTTAACTAAAACTGTACTTAAAAAATTTCCAAAAGGATTTTTAGTACCAACTAAAACTTGCTGGCCGTCCACCAATTTTTCAAAAACATCATCGATAATTTCGTCTAAACGATCAATCACTTCGGAAACATCGCAAACAGCATCAACCTGTTTAAATTCCGGATGAGCAAATAAATTAGCCAAACCGGTATAATATAAATCATTTTTATGGAAGGCCCAAAAAACAGCGGCGCTGGATAATTCAGCAATTGTCTTGGCTGTCTGTTTGTAGGCTGCTTCCTCGCGTTTAAATATACGCTCTAAATTTTTCAACTCTAGCTCTTTTAATTCTTTGTTTTTATGGTTTTCTTTTAAATCGATTAAAAATAATTCATAAGCAATTTCAGTGGGAACGCGTCCGGCGGAAGTATGAGGCTGATAAATATAACCCTCATCCTCCAGTTCCATCATCTCGTTGCGTACCGTCGCCGGAGAAACATCTAATTTATATTTATCAACCAGCCCGCCCGAAGAAACCGGCTGAGCAGTTTTAACATATTCTTTAATAAGGGTAAATAATAAAAATTTTTTACGTTCAGAAATCATTTAATTTTGCGCTGACTCATCAAAATATTAAAAATATAACTGAATATATTATAAACGAAATTAGCACTCAAGTCAAGAGAGTGCTAATTTGGTCTGTTTTATGGCTATTATTTAAATAATTTAGATTATTTTATATTTATTGGCTGATCATAAGTAAAATACCAATTTAAAATATCTCTGGATATTTGTGTAGAAATTGCGCTGCCTTCAATTCCTTCTTCAACCAGAACAGTAATGACTATTTGCGGATTATCATAGGGCGCGAAACCAATAAACCAGGCATGCGGAGCTTTTGTGGTTGACCATTGAGCTGTGCCGGTTTTTCCAGCTACGGCTACCGGCAAATAATTCAACGCTACGCCACTGCCTCCGGTAATAGTTTGACGCATCCCGGCGCGAACAATTTGTAAATTAGCGGAGTCAATAAAATTACGACGAATTACTAACGGCTGAATATTTTTTACTACCTGGTTATCCGGACTTAAAATTTTACTAACCAGATGCGGCTCATATAGAATTCCGCCGTTAGCAATGGCCGCAGTATAATTAGCGACCTGAAGCGGTGTAACCAGAACATCGCCCTGTCCAATGGCGAAATGATAAGTGTCCCCAATATACCAAGATTCTTTTTTTATTTGCTCCTTCCAGGCCGCGGTAGGCACAAAACCAGGTCTTTCTCCCGGTAAGTCAACCCCAGTTGCTTGGCCTAAACCAAAAAGTTGAGCATATTTAGCTAAACCGTCCACGCCCAATCCTTTAAAATCTTTATACCCACCGCCAATATAATAGAAAAAAGTATTTACTGATAAAGCTAAGGCTTTTTTAACATCGGTTAAACCATGTCCGCCGGCTTTCCAGTCCGGATAAAACCATTGCCCAATGTGCAAACCTCCATTACTTAAAACACTGGTGGTTTCAGTTATAATTTTTTCTTGCAACGCACCGGCGGCAAAAATTGGCTTAATTGTCGAGCCGGAGGGAAACTCTCCACTGATTGCTCGGTTAAATAAAGGCCGATCAGGGTTATCCAAAAATTGATTATATTCGGTTTGATTGATACCACGAGCGAACAAATTATTATTATAAGCCGGCAAACTAACCAAGGCTAAAATTTCTCCATTATTAGGATTCATCATAACAACCGTGGCGCGTTTCAACCCGGCTTTATCTAAATAAGTTTTGGTAATTTTCTCCGCTTGCTCTTGAAGATTAAAATCTAAAGATAATTGTAAATTATTTCCATCAATGGCCGGCGTCTCACTAACAATTTTTTTCTGACGACCCAAAGCGTCTACTTCAATGTTTCTGCTTCCGGGTAAACCTTTCAATTCCTTTTCCCAAGAATATTCGATCCCCGTCTTTCCTACATAGTCCACTAACGAATAATCACCGCTCAACTTTTCTAATTCCGTAGTAGTGATTTTTCCTGTATAACCTAAAATATGAGAAAAAGTACTATCACTTAAAACTATAGGGCTTGAGGTGGCACTTGGCAAAAGATATTCACGTCGTATTTTACTGGACAAAAAAACTCCGGGCCAATTCGGTAGCTCTAAATTAATTAACATTGCCTTATCATAATCAATATTATCGACCACAAAAAGTGGTTGATAAGACTCTAAGGATCCTAATCTAACCCGAGAAAGCACATCTTTTAATTTATAAAAAATATCATTATCGGTCGTCACGCTAACTGATGACGTACTAATATTGATTGGCGCGCTGCCGGTCGCCGTTGATTCTCCCGATAGAATTCTACTGATTTGTCGCAATAAATCGTCACGTACTAACTCGATAGAGGGTAGGTCTATCGGTTTAAAATATAACACAAAATTGGCTTTATTGCGCACCAAGGGCTGCAAATCACGAGTGTAAATAATGCCTCTCCTCGGCTCAATTGTTTCCAGGCGTAAACGATTATTTTCCGATAGTAAGCTATAATAATTATTTTTGGCCACTTGCAGCCAGAAAGCTCTAATAATTAAAAAAGCTAAACCAACCATGATAAGCAAAACAAAATATTTTAACCGATTAAAATTAAAAGAACGACTAACGATTTCTTTACGGCTGGAATCCGCCAAAAAAGACTCCTCTGTCCAATCAGTATAATAAAAAGAGTCTTTTAATCCGCCAAAATGAAAACGTCCTTCTTTAACCAAAAAAGGATCATTATGCTTCTCCTGTAAAGACTCAACTAAATTATTTTTTCTAATAATTTTGAAGAATTTTTTATTCATATCTTTTAAGCATTTTAACGCTAAATGAAAGCAAAGGCAAGGTACTATCCGGCTAAAATTATGGTCTTTATTTTTTCTTTATAAAAAATTTAAATTTTATTTATCGGTCTTTTGCTATAATTTAATATGGTTTATCATTAATTGTAAAAATCTTAAATTTGCGCTAAAATAAAAACAAAAATATGAGGTTACTGCTAGTGGAAGATGATGAGGATATTGTTAGTACTCTCTTGCCGACACTTAAAGCCGATAATTACACCGTAGACGCGACCGGCAACGGCGAGCACGGCTACTTTCTGGCTTGTACTAATAGCTACGACTTAATTATCTTGGACTACAACTTGCCCGGGCTGAATGGCCGGGAAATTATTAAAAAACTGCGATACGAGGGGCTAAGCCTGCCTATTTTAATGCTCACCGTCCACAGCGAACTAAACGATAAAATCGATTTATTAACTCTCGGAGCCGACGATTACATCTCTAAACCCTTTGCTTTATCGGAACTTTTGACCCGTATTAAGGTCATTTTGCGCCGACCAAAGTCATGGCAGGGCCATACTTTAAAAATTAACGATTTGGAGTTGGACCCGGATAAATTTTTGGTTACCCGCGGCGGCCGTCGAATCGCTTTATCCTCGAAAGAATTTGCTCTGTTGGAATATTTATTAAAACATCAGGGGTTGATTCTGTCTCGCCAAGATATAATGGAACATGTTTGGGATGAAAATGCCGACCCTTTTTCTAATACCATCGAGGTCCATATTAGAAATTTGCGCCGCAAATTAGAAACAGAAGAACAAAAATTAATTTTTACTGTTTCGAATCGAGGCTATAAAATTGATGAAAAAAAATAAAATCTACTTTTTTAGCATTCAAACAAACGCCTTATCCATAAAAAATTATTTTAAAAAATTAATTCAGCCCCAAAATCCCGATAAAAATCTAAACCGCCAGGAATTATTACTTAATATTCTTTTAAGTTCTTCAATCGTCGGCTTTGCTCTGATTAATCTTATTCAATTAATCAACCGGGCAACCAGTACCAAGGGACACGGTTTACCGCCTATTTATACTGGTCTAATTTTTCTTTTTTTAATTTTTTTGTTTTGGCTATCTAAAAAAGGTCAAATAAAAATTACCACTTGGCTGTTAATTACGACCTATTCTCTTCCGATGTTTCATTTGTTTATCCTCCAGGGAACGGATTTGCCGACTTCTTTACTGTTGGCCGTTTTAATTATCAGTTTATTCGGTTTATTAATCGAAGACGGTCCGGTCTTAATGAGTAGCGCCATTATCGGGATTTTTATGATTCTATTGGCTTATTTTCAACACACGAGTTTAATAAAATTCAACGATTACTGGCGAGCAGAAAAAAATGAAGTCACCGACACCGTCATCTATGCCTTATTGCTTCTGGTTATCGCCTTGATTATTTGGCTGCTGTCACGCAGTTTAAAGCAAGCGCTGGCCAGCGCCCGCGAAAGCGAAGAAAAATTGCAAGAAGAGTATGAGTTGCTGGAAATAAAGGTAATCGAACGAACCAAGCAGCTGCATCAAGCCGAAGAAGAAAAAATTATACAGCTCTATCGCTTGGCCGAATTCGGCCGCCTGTCTTCTGGTATTTTTCATGACCTTATTAACCCCCTAACGGCCGTATCCTTAAACTTAGAACAAATTAAAGGAGAGGCCGGCGATAAAATAGTTAATGCTAAATCTTATCTCGATCAGGCCTTACTAGCGACTCATCGAATGGAAAATTTGATTGTCGGTATCAAAAAGCAAATTCAACAAAAAAGCAGTCCGACTGTTTTTATCGTTAATGAAGAGATTGAACAAATTATCCAGATTTTAACTCATAAAGCCCGGCAAGCTAAAATTCAAATAAATTTTATCTCTACCGAAATAATAAAGTTTTATGGCGATGCTGTTAAATTTGGACAAATCATTATCAATCTACTGGCTAATGCTATTGAAGCCAGCGAAGAACAAATAAAAATAAGTAATGACCATAGTTCCAAAAAAGAAATTAAAATTGAACTATTAAATCAAAAAAATAAAATTTTAATATTAGTCAGTGACCAGGGCGTCGGTATTATGGCCGAAAATATAGATAAAATTTTTGAACCATTTTTTAGCACTAAAACCGAAAATGATCGAGGTTTGGGATTGGGATTAGCCTCCGTAAAAAATATTACCGAACATAATTTTTCCGGCAGCATTACCGTGGAAAGCCAAATTAATCTAGGAAGTCGATTTATAGTTTCCCTGCCGCTTGATCCCATAAAAAACCTGATTAACAAAAATAATTCTATTTAAAATCTCTAGGCACAAAATATTCAAAAATAATGCTATAATATTAGTGACAAAAATAAGTTTTATTATTATGAAAATTCCTCAAATCACAACCGTCGATTTAAAATCGCTTCCCATAGAAAAAATCTATACTCTAGTTAATTCGCAAATCCAGGGGCTAACGACCACGGAAGCTATTAAACGCTCAAAGGATAATGGCTATAACGAGATAGCCGGCACTAAAAAACAACACACTTTAATTAAATTTTTAAATTACTTTAAAAATCCCTTAATTATTATCCTAATGATTGCCGCTCTTATTTCCGGATTAACCGGAGAGCTGCGCAGCATGGTTATTATTTTATCCATGATTTTTTTAAGTGTTTCTCTGAATTTTTATCAAGAACATAAATCCAGTCAGGCGGTAGAAAAAATTCTTCATCGTTTATCGATTAAAGCGGAAATTTTACGCGACAGCCAAAAACAGGAGTTAGCTACCAAATATATCGTACCCGGCGATATAATCTATTTGGCGGCCGGTGATATAGTGCCGGCCGACGGTAAAATCATAAGTGCTACTGACTTTTTCTTAAACGAAGCGAGCTTAACGGGTGAAAGCTTGCCGGTTGAAAAATACGCGGATAAAAATAATGCTATTTTTTCAGGAACCAATGTTGTTTCCGGTTTTGGTCAATTTTTAGTGACCAATATTGGTCTAAACACCGAATTTGGTCGCATCGTCCAAAGAATCGCCCGACCGGAAATAGAAAATGCTTTTGAAAAAGGGATAAATAATTTTGGTTTTTTAATCATCCGCGTTATTGTCTTTATTGTGGCTAGCATTTTCTTAATTAATGCTATTTTACATAAAGGCCTATTAGACTCCCTGCTCTTCTCTCTGGCCGTGGCCGTAGGTGTTACCCCGGAACTTCTGCCAATGATTATGAGCGTTAACATGGCTAAAAGCGCTACTCGAATGGCTAAGGGGGGGGTTTTAATAAAAAAATTAAACGCTATTCCGACTTTCGGCTCGATGGATATTCTTTGCACCGATAAAACCGGGACTCTAACCGAAGATCGTATTACCGTTATTAAACACGTGGATATTTTCGGTCAAGAATCTCCGAACGTTTTTAAAGACGCTTACATTAATGGCTACTTTGAGACCGGAATCAAAAGTATTTTAGACCAAGCGATACTAGATTACCAAAAAATAGAATTAAGCGGCTACACCAAAATCAAAGAACTGCCTTATGATTTTAATCGCAAACGTTCTTCAATTATCTATAAAAAAGAAGGTATCCTGACCATGATCACTAAGGGCGCTCCGGAAGAAATTTTTAAAATTTGTACTCATTATTTTTTTAACGATAAACGGATATTAATAACGCCGGAAATTTTAAAACAAGCTCAAACTTTATACGATAATTTCAGTAATGAAGGTTTGAGAATTTTAGCAATTACCGAAAAAACTCTTGACGACGAAAAAGAACAATATTCTCTAAACGAAGAAAACAATTTAACCCTTAGAGGATTTATGGCTTTTTATGACCCACCTAAGGCCGACGTGGAAAAAACCTTAATTTTTATGAAAAAGCACGGCGTGGAGATTAAAATCTTAACCGGCGACAGCCCGCTGGTCACTAAAAAAATTTGTGCCGATTTAGGCCTAAATGTGACCGGAATAATAACGGGAGAGGATTTAGATTTAAATCGCTTGACCGATGAAGAAGTTTATAAAAAAGTTAAAAATGCCACAATCTGCGCTCGGCTTAGCCCCAGTCAAAAGGAAAAAATAATTATGGAACTAAAAAGAAACGGTTCTATCGTCGGCTACCTGGGAGACGGTATTAATGACGCTCCCTCTTTAAAAACGGCCGATGTCGGCATTTCGGTCGATAACGGCGTAGATGTAGCCAAGGAAACGGCGGATATTATTCTCATGAAAAAAGGGTTAAAAGAATTAATGGCGGGGATACTGGAAGGACGAAAATCCTTCGGCAATACCATGAAATATCTGCTCATGAGTCTGAGTTCTAATTTTGGCAATATGTTTTCAATGATCGGTGCCAGCTTATTTCTTCCTTTTTTCCCAATGACCGCCGGCCAAATATTACTTAATAATTTTATTTACGACAGCGCCCAATTATCCATTCCCACCGACAACGTGGACTTAGAATATTTAAAAAAACCAAAACACTGGAATATGTCTTTTATTAAAAAATACATGATAGTCTTTGGGCCGATTAGCTCTATTTTTGATTTTTTAACCTTCTATGTTTTGTATGGTGTTTTTCATTTTAATGTCGCTACCTTTCAAGCCGGCTGGTTTGTCGAATCTTTAGCCACACAAATTTTAGTAATTTATATTATTAGAACTCAAAAAACTCCTTTTTTACAATCAAGCCCTAGTAAATCTTTAATAATCAGTACTTTAGGAGCGATATTAATTGGTATCATTTTAACTTTTAAAGGAATTGGGGGGTTCTTCGGTTTTAGTCCTCTACCGATGGCCGCTTTCGTTGCCATCTTCTTAATCGTTATAGTCTATTTAATTGTTATGGAGATAGTCAAACAATTATTTTATAAACAAATGGCTATTAAAAATTAACGACTGATTATTATGGCGGAAAAATTATTATCAATTATTGTGCCTATTTATAACGAAGAAAATATTGTGGCCGGCTCTCTGCCGATAATTTTTAATTTAAACATCAATAAAGAAGTGCTAATTATAAATGACGGCTCAACCGATAACACTCGAACTATCCTCCAAGAATTGAAAAAAAAATACGATTTTAAATTAATAGACCAAGCAAGTAATCAGGGCAAAGGGGCGGCGATTAAGCGCGGATTAGAAGAAATAAAAGGCGATTATTTTATTATTTGTGATGCCGACTTGGAATATCAAGCGCTAGATATCGTTTATTTATTAACACAAATGCTTTCTACTAAAGACACGCGAACTGTAATTTACGGTTCGCGTTTTCTAGCTCGACCGACAATCAGTTTTCATTATCTCATTAATAAATTTTTAACGACGCTCACCAACCTTCTGTTCGGCAGCCGACTAACCGACATGGAAACTTGCTTCAAACTAATTCCCGTAACTGCCCTAAAAACTATAAAATTAACAGGGCGACGTTTTGAAATCGAGCCGGAGATTACCGCCCAATTATTAAAAGCCGGCTATAATATAAAAGAATTTCCTATTCATTACGTCCGACGAGGCTATAAGGAGGGAAAAAAAATAAAAGCCCGCGACGGACTTTTAGCCATAAAAACTTTAATCAGTGAAAAATTATTTAACTAGCGGCAACCTGCCCTCTAACCGCAGCGACTTAATCTGTTGTAAATAATATAAAGCAGTCGAATCATTTTTATCTAAATCTAAAGCCGAACGCCAAGCGTCTTCGGCTTTCTGATAATTATTCAAACGCCAATAAACTAAAGCGATTTGATTATAAATTCCCGGAAGCCGATATCCGGATTCCCGAGCGCGATTAAAATAAGTCAGGGCTATTTGCAGATCAATATTGCTTTGACTGCCGGCATATAAAGATCCCAGGGCCACCAAGGCCTGCTGATTACCAGGATAAACAAATAAAATATCTTGATAAATTGATTGGGCCAAATCGGTCTGCCCATTCTCCTCCGCCAAAGAAGCTAAATTAAATTTACCTCTTAAATCGGCGGCGGCTGCCAGAACTCGCAAGCGATCCCGGAAAGCTAAATTATCTAGAGCCAATTTTTTGACGATAGCCGGGTCGGTTAATTTTTTATTAACCAAGATAACCGCATAACGATCAAAGTAAACCAAAGACCAATTTTCATCGGTTAAAATAAAACTCAAGAATTGACGCGCCCAAGGAGTAGAATCGGTATGAGAAAAGTATATCGTTTTAAAATTATATTTAGCGCTGACGGTTCGCCAGAGAGCCGGATCGGTCTGCAGGGGTTTATAAATATCTTTAAAAAATTTTTCACTGTAGGCTTCCGGACGATTATCGACAAAAACTTTTTCCTGCGGATAAAGCCAAAAAATCAAAGCACTGCCGATATCATAATTATTGAATATCGGCCCGCTAAGATGATTATCTTTAAAAAATTTCACCGAATCCGCACTACCATCGTTTAAATCTAAACCCAAGGGTCTCTTAAAAAAACTAGACGAATAAGAAGCGCTGGCTATCAAGTAAAAAAAACTACTGACAATAAGCAAAAGTAAAATACCGGCTAAATACAAGCGGATCGGCCGGCGGCTAACTAATTTTATAAGCGGCGGTCGGCTCAGGAAAAAATCTTTCAAGCTCACTAAATTATCACTGATTAGAACTAAGGATATCAACCCGAACAAAGCCAGATTGCGGGCAGCAAACAATCCCAGCACCGAGAAAAAAACTATCGAAAATAAAGAAAAAAGTCGCAATTTTTTAGTAATCAAGAAATCCGCAATTAAACTAAAAACCATTAAAAACAAGAGGCTTTTAAAAATGAAAAAATTATAATTAATCATCAAATGGCCGAGATAGAAAATAGTTTTATTCTCCGCAATCTCATAACCATAATTGTGTAAAATATTAAAAGGATAAAATAATCCCCGCCAAGTATTAGGATTTAATAAACAAACAAAAATTAATATTACCAGTCTTTTTATCCAGAGTCGGGCCGCTAGCCAACCGGCCAGCAGACGACTTTTTAAATTATCCGCGTTTCGAAAAAATGGTGGCAAAAATTCGGCCATCGCCTGAAAACCGACAAGAACTAGGCCGATGAAAAAATAGATATGGAGATTTACCCAAAACAAGAAAAGCGGAATTAACCAATTTAAACGACGAAAATTTTTATCTGCCGCCACGGAGGTAATAATCGACCAAGTTAAAATAATAAATAAATAACTAAAAGCTTCCGGACGAATCTCTACCCGTTCGCTAAGTAAAAAAATTACCGGTAAAGATAAAAAACCGCTTAAATAAAAACCTGTTTTTTTTCTGGCTAAATTAAAAGTTAGCCCGAAAATTGCGAGTGCCAATAAAATATTAAATAAAGACAGTAATTGATAACCGCCAATCAAATAAAATCCATAAAAAATAACTCCCGACAACCAATGATGGTTAATGAAAAAGTTATTAGTTTCGGTATAAGAGTAAAAATTTGTAAATAAAACCTGAGGGTTCTGCCAAATAATTTTTCCGTTTTCCAAGTGTCGCCCCAGATCAATAGAGGTAAATTCAATTTTCTGCGAAAAAATAATAAGAACTAAAAACAATAAACCCGTAAAAATAAAAATTTTGAGAAATTTTTCTGTTTTTAACTCTTTGAACATAGAAATTTATATCATCTCCGCTTACCGACGCCGACTAATAAAAACTGCCAAAAAAATTAGGATCATAAGCAAAACGATCGTTCCGCCGGTCGCCAAATTAAAATAAAAAGATAAAAATATCCCGGAAATAACGGAAACTACCGAAAAAATTTCCGCATAAATAATTGTCGGGACAAAGCCCTTTTTTAATTGCAAGGCTGTTACTGCCGGAATTACGATAAGCGCGGCAATAAGCAAAATACCAACTATGGGGACAGCCAAGGAAACAGTTAAGGCGGCCAGAATAATAAAAATAAAGTTAAGCAGCCGCAACGGTAATCCGCTAACTCGGGCCGCTTCTTCGTCAAAGGTAATAAAAACCAATTCTTTAAAAAAGACAACCAATGTTATAATAACAATTAACGCTAAAATAGCGATTTCATAAATATCGCCAACTGTGACCATAACTATACTGCCGAATAAATAACTAAAAAGATTGGCGTTAAAGCCATGAGCCAAACTAAGCAACACAATGGCCAAAGCTAAGCTGCCGGAAAGATATAGCGCCAAGGCCGATTCCCCGTAAATTTTTTTCGAACTTCGTAATTTTTCAATCCCCACGGCCGCCACTACCGTCGCCCCTAGAGCTGTCAGTGCGGGGTTAACCCCGAAAAATAAGCCCAAAGCAATCCCGGCCAAAGAAACATGACTAAGAGTGTCGGCCACGAGAGAATATCTCTTCAGTACTAAAAAAATTCCGATAAGCGGCGCGATAAGCGCCACAATCAAACCGGCAATTAAACTCCTAACCATAAAGCTGTATTGAAAAACATCGAATAACATTTAATTAAGAAAAATTAATTATAATGATGATGGGTAATAACCTTAACCTTCTGCCCGTCAAGGTTTAAAGAATCGCTGTCGCGAAGAAACTCTTCGGGAGAATTATGACAAACTAAATTATGATCCAAGCAGGCGATATGCATTACTTCTTTGGTTAATCTTTCAATGTCATGAGATATTAAAACTAAAGTTAAGCCCATTTTTTGATTTAATTCTTTTAACAAGCCATAAAAATCATCTTGCGATTTCTGATCGATGCCCGCCGTCGGTTCATCCAAAAAAACAACTTCCGGCTGACCCGCTAAGGCCCGGGCAATAAAGACTCGTTGGACTTCTCCCCCAGACAGTTCACCGATTAAAACATTGGCATACTCTTGCATTTTTACTTGCTCCAAAGAATTCCTAATTATTTTGTTATCCTCTGCCTGCAGATTATGAAATAATCCTTTTTTAGCATAACGGCCCATGGCTACCACCTCTTTAACGGTTATCGGAAAATTAACGTCAAAGTTTGACGCCTTTTGCGGCACATAAGCAACCTTTAAATGATCTTGAAAATTGCGAATATCAACACCAAATAATTTAACCGTTCCACTTTTTGGAGTTAAAAGACCGAGCATGATTTTAAATAAAGTTGTTTTTCCGGCGCCATTGGGACCAATAATTCCCAAATAATCACCCCGATGAATAGCTAAATTTACATCGATTAAAACGGTATTGGTACCATAAGAAAAGAACACATGATTAACTTCAATAATATTTTTATTATGATCAACAAACGGCATATAGTTTATAATTGGCATTCAAGGGCTTTTTGTAAATTGACTAAGTTAGCGCGCATGACCGTAAAATAATTCTGATTTTGAGCTACTTCAGTAGCGGTCAATCCTTCCAGGGGGTTAAGAATTAAGGTCTGAGCACCTACTTCTTGAGCAATCATCTGCGCCAATTTAGGGCTAACCAAACTTTCAAAAAATATATATTTTATTTGACGACTTTTAACAAGCTGGATTATATTAATTAATTGTTGCGGTGCCGGCTCGGCCTCAGGCGATAAACCGGCAATTGGCAATTGATTAAAATGATATTGGAAGGCTAAATAAGCAAAAGCCGCATGAGCCGTGACAATATCCTGATGAGAGCAATGGCTTAAACCGCGAACATATTCTTCGTCTAACTGAGTTAATTGAATCTTAAGTTTATCGGCATTAGCTTGATAATAAATCTGATTAGCCGGATCGACAGCAATAAAACCACGAGTAATTTTATCAACCATTTGCTGAGCTAAAACCGGACTCAGCCAAACGTGCGGATCAACAATTTCCTGATTATTTTTATTTATTCCTTGATTAGTTAAATTTTCACCCGCCCTAATCACTAACGTCTGTCGGAAATTAATATTTTGCTTGATATTTTGAGTCCACGTTTCCAAGCCACCGCCATTCAATATTAATAACCGGCTAGTTTCAATTTGTATCATGTCGGCCGCCGTTGGTTCGTAATCATGAGGTTCAGTACCAGCTGGTGTAATATTGCTTACTATTGCCCGTTGACCGCCAATTACACCAGCAAAAAAATACAAAGGATAAAAACTGGCGGTCACTTTGATTTTATCCGCTTGTCCGGTTAAGAGTGGTTTTACCGTCGACAAAAAATTCATCGCTATAATTAATGCCAATAAAACCAGAAAAATTAAACCGCCGATTATAATCAATAATTTTTTTTTAAGCATATTTTTATCGTATCTTATGCTAACGCAACTAACTGGTATTGTCAATAATTAAAAACCAAACAAGCGACTTAAAGCGGGCAAAATATTTATTTACTATTTAACTCATTAATATCATTTTGATATTGGGTCGCGGTCGCTATAACGCTATCACCATAAAAACTATAAACCGGATTAGTGGAGCCGGAAAAATAACGCATCGCCGCCGCCCATTCACCACTAAGCGTAGCGGCACCATCGGCTTTTAATTTCAAACCGGCCGCTAAAAAAGCATCGCGAATATCCCAAGGATTGGCGGTGCGACCAGTGATGGCCGCTATGGCCGATTTATAACCTAACCAAGTAGAAGGAATAAATTGTGCCGGTCCCATTGCTCCGCCCCAACCCAGCTGTTTACCATTTTTATCGTGCATCGGGCAAGAAACGAGCGTAATATTAATATTTAATCCTAATTCTTTAGTTATCTGAATAAACGGACCTTGATCTCGGCTAGGACTCATAACGACTTTCCAGCTTTTACTGGGCGGATCCCCCTGACGATTACAAGTCCCGACATTACGACCCAAATTAGATTCCTGGGTTAAAACAGCCAACAATAACGCGGCGCGCACTCCTGTTTGTCCGGAAGTCGCTTGGGCTATTTGCACAGCCTGGCCAAAGGTAATTTGGCTAGCAACACCGACGGTGGCCAAGCTATAAATTCGATTACGAATAGCGACTGCTCGTTGTTTGTTTTGTTTTAGGAGTATTTGATAATTTGACTCCTGGCCCTTGGTCTGCGCTAATAAATTATTTTGGTCCTGAATATTTTTCGCTACCTGAGAATTCTGCAAATTAATAATTACCGCAAAATTTTGTTGCTTTTCTCTTTCATCAACAAGTAATTGCCTGTTTCGCTGTAATTGATTTTTCTGATCCCGCAAAGATTGCAATAATTTATTTATGTTGACGCTAACACTCTCTAAATTCCGTATACCGTTATAAAAATCGGCGAAACTATTAATAGACAATAATAAATTAAATAAAGAAAACTGCTGAGTTCTCCACAATTCATCGATAATTGTGGCTAAGTGTTGCTGTAAGGTTAAAATTTTCTGCTGATTTTGTTCAATCTGAAATTGAACTTGCGTTAACTGAACAGTGGAATGATCCAGATTAACCGACAGGGCTTTAATTTTTAAAACGAGTCCAGCTCTTTGCAAGCCAAGTTGTCTAATTTTATTGGCTAAAGTATTTTTTTGCGATTGTACTTGAGACAGAGATTGTTCATTCTGAACAATTTGTCTTTCAATATCGCGTAATTGCTGTTCTAACCGAGTTTTTTCTGTTTGTAGAGATTGATCGGGACTAATTTGCGCTTGAGATTTTAAAGCACCAACCAACAAGGGTAATATTAAAACTATTAAACATAATGATAAAACTAACTTTTTCATAATAATATCATTATATCATGTTTTGTTCTGCGACTGTATTAAACAGAATCGGACAATTATCAGACCTTAAAATTTCTATAATAAATTCAAAGAATCAGGCAATAACTCTCTCCAGGTTTTAGCCTTAGTGACGTTAACAAAATTATTCTGACTGAGGGCCGACAAAACATTTTTAATGTCTAAGTCGGCTGACTCAATCAGCGCGTAATCCCTGTCTAGATAGGCCAACTGATGCAAATCACTGGTAGCCACTAGCGGACGATGATATTTCTGGGCAATTTTAGCGACCGCAATATTAAGATTAAACCATTTAGTGTAAAACCAGCTATGCTCAATGGCATCAAATAGTTCTATATATTTTTCCAAATTCTTTAATCCCAGAGAAACACCTAAATGAAAATTAGGGTGAGGGGCAATAATAAAAATATCTAAATGATTTCTTTTATAATTTTCTAAATCAGGGAATGTTTTAATGCTTTCAATATCTGGACCGCAATTTAGAACTACGACATGATTTTTTTTATGGCTCTTGGAGATAACTGTTAATTCTATCCCCGGAATAAGGAGAATGCCATTTTTTTTAGCATACGCTCCATATTCCGAGCGGTAAATAAAATGTTCATGCCCAGTCAAGGCTAAAATTTTAAAATCTAATTTCTTGGCTGCATCAATTAACTGATAAATATTATAAAAAATATGGCGCCCTTCTAAAACGTCTTCGGCGGTATGAATATGTAAACTGGCTTTAACTTTCATATTAGAGAGTAATAAACATAGCGACGGCCGAGGCAGCCATAATTAAAAAGGTCCCCCACACTAAAGCATTAGACAGCCAACCGCTGCGATATTCTCCCATAATCTCTTTATTACGGGCGATATGAGCAATCAAAAAAATAAGAGGAACGGAAACCACGCCGTTAAATACGGCCGTAAAGACTAATGCCTTCATTGGATCAATGCCGATAAAATTAATCCCCAAGCCGATTAAAGTGGCAATAGTAATCACTCCGTAAAATCCATGAGCTTTTTTAAATTTTAAATTTAAACCGGCGCGCCAGCTAACCGCTTCGGATAAAGCATAAGAAGCCGAACCGGATAAAACCGGTATAGCCAATAAACCCAAGCCGATAATCCCTACGGAAAAAATAAGTTTAGCGATGAAACCGGCGTTCGGAAAAGTCTGCACCAACGGCTCCAGGGCGCGAGCCGCATCCGCCGCCGTTGCGATATTTGTTACACCGTTACTATTTAAGACGGTTGCCGCCACGACAATAATACACCAAGTAGTAATCTCCGAAAACAACATTCCGATAAAATTATCCCAGCGCAAATTTTTCATAAATTTTTTTATACCGCGGGGCAGACCGATTTTCCTAAAAATATGTTCCATTTTTTCTTCTTCTACTTCTTCCGAGGCTTCCCAAAAAAACATATAAGGAGAGATGGTTGTGCCCAGAACGCCCGTAATGATAAAGAAAAAGGCGAAACTAAATTCTAGGTGCGGTACCAGGGTGGCACTTAAAATTTGCGACCAAGGATGATGAATCAAAAAAACCGTAATCGGATAAGCCAATAGAGTCAAGGCTAACCACTTTAAAATCTTCGAATAAGTACGATAGTTAGTAAAAATCTCCAGTATCAAGATTAAAACGGTGAAACTTAAAATCGCCAAAGTAAAATTAATAGGAACGACTAACTGCAAGGCGGCCGCCATCGCGCCAATATCCGCCCCGATATTTATCGTATTGGCTATAAACATTAAGGAAATAGCGACAAATAAAACTTTTTTAGTATAATGTTTTTTAATAACCGCCGCTAAACCCTGCTCGGTTACCGCTCCGATACGGGCGCAAGCCTCTTGAATGGCCGTTAGAAACGGTAAAGTAAAAATAACCGTCCACAATTGGCCATAACCGAATTGCGCGCCAGTCTGAGAATAAGTGGCGATTCCGGACGGATCATTATCGGCCGCTCCCGTAATAACGCCCGGTCCGATAATTTTAAAAATTTTTTTTATCTTATTTTTAATTTTTTTCATACTTCTAATCTTAAGGATAACCAATATTCACACTTTACCACAAAATTAATAAAATAAGCTTTAAATTACAAGCTTATTTAAATTATAACAAAAAACCGCCTAAATGGCGATTTTGAAAAACTAGTTAGAAATAAGGGGAGATTGGAATGATAATCTAATATAACTACTTCCTCTTTTTCCTGTATTCAGATTTTAATTTAGAGAAAATTAAAGTGTTCCTGAAATCTTTAAAGTAATCGCTATATAAATCTTCTCGATATTTTCCTTCAAAAACATATCCGCATTTTTTAGCAACGCCAGCGGAGGGAATATTTCTCTCATCGCATTTAATTTGAATTCTGTTCAAATTGATATTTGAAAAAAATTCTTTTTCTAATATTCTCACCGCCTCGGTCATATATCCATTCCTGGTAAATTTTTTAGATAGCCAGAAACCTATTTCTGCGGATTTTTTCTTTTTACTAATATCAAATATACCTATATTACCAATATATTCGTTATTCATATAAACTCCATAATCCACCTTTTCTCCGGCCTTAAATTTTGCATTCGTTTCCAGCAGATATTTAAAAGAGTCTTCAACTTTTGCCTCTAGCTTTGCCCAAGGAAACCAGGGTAATAAATGTGATCTATTATCATTAACTACCTTAAATATCGTGCTAGCCATTAAAATAGTTGGCTTGAGTCTTTTTAAAACAATTCTCTTTCCGATTAATTCATTTTTAAATTTAGTCATATTTGGTAAATTTAATAAAAAAAATTAATTATTAGTATAAGAAACTAACAAAATTAGCTTCTTTTTCTTTTAGCTGCGAGGCCTGGATTCGAACCAGGATAAACGGCTTCAAAGGCCGCTGTCCTACCATTAGACGATCTCGCAATATAAAATTTATTCTTCTAGACAAAAATATCCTCACCAGAGGATATTATTAAAAAATGCCTAATATGTCAAATTAAATCCGCGCATATTTACGTACCGCCAATAAACTGGCCAAAGCATTAATAATCACCACCACCAAGAATTGAACACCAAAAATTAAAATAAAATTATCCACGAAATAAGAAAGAATATTAATATTATAACCCATAAAAAAAGCTTCTAAATACGGTTGGAGTAAAGTTAAAAAGGGATAAAAAACCGAAATAATAATCAAAACGCTTAAGAGAGCATAAACTACGGCAGAACATAGATAGGGCATATAAATAAAAGATCCGGAAGCTCCCACTAAACGCATAATTTCAATTTCCTGGCGATGAGTATAAATAGCGACTCGAATAGCGTTATAAACTACCAACAGGCTGATCAAAATAAAAATAGAAATAATGAATAATCCCACTTCATTAATACGAGAAGTAATATTATTAATTTTGGCGAGAATGGCAGTGTTGTCCGAAAAATCACGCGATTCAATAATCGGATTATCAATAGTTTTGAGTCTATTAATTACTAGATTAGATTCATCAAAATTTTGCGGAATAATTGTTAAGCTTGGCGACAAGGGATTGCGCCCCAATTCTTGCAAGGCGGCTAAAACCTCGGGGTTATTTTCATACTTAACACGAAAAGCGTCAATTGCACTTTGCTTAGAAATATATATAACCTTATTAATATTAGGCTGATCGGCAATTTGGGTTTTTAAATCCATAATCTGGTTTTCCGTCGCGTCGGCTTTTAAATATAAACTAATATCAATTTTTTCTTTAATCGCCGTAACAGCATTATCGCTGATTAAGCGAACAGTAATTAGAGTATTAATAGAAAATAAAGCTAAAAGCAAAATCATGACCGTCGCAATAGTCAACCAAACATTACGAACGATATCTTGAAAGCTAAATTTTATAATGCGATAAAGAAATAACATAATAAAATAAATAAATATTCTTTAAAGTAAATACTTTCCGTGTTCCTGATCATTAATAATCTGACCGTGATCCATGGTAATGACGCGCTTATTTAAACGATTAACGATTTCTTTGTTGTGCGTCACTAAAACAACCGTCGTCCCAAATTTATTAATTCGTAATAATAAATTAATAATGTCATTCGCGTTAATTGCGTCCAAGTTACCGGTCGGCTCGTCGGCCAACAATATTTTAGGTTGATGCACTAAAGCGCGAGCGATGGCCGCCCGTTGCTGTTCGCCGCCGGAAACTTCATGAGGATATCGTTTTCTTTCGGCATCTAAACCAACAATTTTCAAAACACTGGGAACTATTTTTTTAATTTTAGCTGGCCGGCCGCCGGAAACCTGCAGAGCAAAAGAAACATTCTCCTCTAGAGTCTTTTTAGGCAATAGCTTAAAGTCTTGAAAAATAACCCCGATTTGGCGCCGTAAATATGGTACTTCTCGTCGACTTATTCTGGTTATATCCCAGTCGCCAATCATCACTCGTCCTTCGTCCGCTCGTTCTTCTCCTATTAATAAACGAACTAAAGTTGTTTTACCGGCACCAGATTGTCCAACAATCGATACAAATTCTCCGGGCTGCACTCTAATACTGACATTTTTCACGACTTTTACTTTATTCCGATAAGTTTTGGAAATGTTTTCCAAATTAATCATAAACGTAATTTATTTTTTAAAAAGAGATAATCCGTAACGAATTAATTGCTCATTATCCAAAAAATTATTCGCCTGACTGGTTGAACCAAAATTAACAGAAATCAAATTTCCCTGCGGCGTTTGGACACGCGTCATTAAACAGTATTTGGCTTCATCTAAATAACCAGTCTTTGAACCAATAATTTTATAGGTGTTAGTCTGCAATAATTTATCGGTATTTTTAATACTATGTCTGATCTTGGTGTTGATTGTCTTAAAAGTATAATTTAAAGTTGTACTGATCTTCTGCAATAACGGATTAGTAAAAACTTCTTTAGTTATTATAGCATAGTCTTGCGGGGAACTCACGTTGTTGGGAGATAGTCCCGTCGGTTCTACAAAAACAGTATTAGTTGCCCCCCAAGTTTTAACTAATTCATTCATTTTTTTAATAAAATTCGGACGACTTAAGCCACTAACCCGCACTAAGCTTTCTACGGCGTTGTTAGCTGAACCAACCAAAGAACTATAAATTAAATCTTGAATCGTAACGGTTTCGCCGTCTCGCAGGCGAATGCGCGCCGATTCCGAAGGTGAACAATATTTAGAGTTATAATTCTCGTCCTGGACTTTATAGGCAACTACTTTATTTAAACTGGGACGCGTATCCAAAAAAACTCGCATCGCCACTAATTTGCTAAGACTGGCCAAGGGGGAAATCTTATTTTGGTTTTTTCCCCAAAGAATCTCTCCGGTTTTCTCCAACATAATTACAGCCGATGAAGCGGTCAAGGCTGGAGTACTTAATGTCGGTGCCAAAGGTTTATTCAAAGTAGATCCAACAATTTTTAGAGGTTCAATTCTAACTTTAATTAATCCGGCGCCGGTTGAAGCAATTTGTTTAAAGGCTACATAATCTAAATCAACAACACGATTAGGAAAGATTGCTCTCTCCGGGCCATAATCATTAACGATCACATTAACCGATTTATTATTATCCAAATTAATAACTTTTAAGACAGAGCCCTTGGCAAAATCGGGGGAAGCGGCAAACAAGCCATTTTTATATTTATACCAACTAGCGGTACCGATGGTCATCATATCTGAATTGGCAGCTATCAGCAGCCGACCGCTCACTGAAGTCGTCATAGCTGTCGCCTGATTCTTACTAGGAAAATCGGTAGTGGGGAGCGGTCGCCAAAGATTAGCCGAGGAATCAAAAATAAAAATTTGTTTTAAATAATTATTAGTTCCGGTATAATTGATTGTAATCCTCATCGGTCGGCTAGGATCATAAAAACCATCTGTGGTTAATGAATAATCATAAGCCGGTGTTAAGGCTTTCCACTGCCAAGGCAAACTTGTTTTTTCTGAACTAGTAGCGATATTTAAAATAGCCGGTGCCGTGAAAGCCTCTGGCACGTAAGTTATATTTAAACTCGCCGCCAGGGCTGTTCGCCCGCTTAGTGGCATTAAAAACAGAACCAAACCAAATAACCAAAAATATTTATTAGATTTTGAAAACATAAATAATTAATTGACTAAACTAATTTAATAATTCTATAATATATCAACCATTCGTCTCGCGGGTATCGTATAATGGTTATTACGTCAGCTTCCCAAGCTGAAGAAGGCGGTCCGATTCCGCTTACCCGCTCCAGACAGTTCATTACTCAACTGCCGAGATAGCTCAGCTGGTAGAGCAACGCACTCGTAACGCGTAGGTCAGGGGTCCGAATCCCCTTCTCGGCTCAAAAAGAATCCTCTAATTAAAAAAATAACGCCACCATTTAACTAAATTACTTCTGGACTCATCGGTGGAGCTGGCGGCAATATTCATGGTACTAACCTTTTTATCTTCCACAACAATTACCGCTTCGCCGGGTTTCTTCATATTAAGGTTAAGTCGGGCTTGCGCTTCCAATGACTGATCGGATTTTAAATAAGTTATTAAATCTTCCAATTGCTTATTTTGAATCTCGTAATTACTTATTTTATTTTTAACATCCTGAACCTCTTTTTCGGCCAAGCGGCGTTGACTATAAGTTTGAGCCAACGGAAAAATAATAACCACCAAAAAAACCAAGCCGATAATCGCTAAAAAACGCTGGTTAGAAACCAGACGATAAAAAAAACTATGGGAAATAGAATCTGGCCCTCCATTAAAATTTCGAGGGCGAATTTTATTTTTTATCATCGTTAATTATTATAGCATAAAAAAAATAGCTGCGAAATTATTCTAAAATTTCGATTTATTGGCCAAATTTTTATCGAGATTTAGGCGTTACCCAAAAACCCATGTATTTGCCTGCCATTAAACGAATTTGCGCCTCTAGGCAAGGAATAGCGCCAAAAATAATGATAGTAATCGGCACAACTACCCATTCTAAGGCCATCACAATATTTTTCCAGACTGTATATTTTCTCGGTCTCTGCGGTAATAAAAGAGCGGAAATAACACCGGATAAAACTAAGCCAATCATGGCCACGCTCATCAAATTTTGCGTCACTGATGGTAAATTTCCCGATAAAACCGTGGAATTAAAACGATCTCCGCCGAGAAGCATTGGTAACCAACCGATGATCGCAATAATCAAAGCGTTAGTCGCCCAAGCATAGAAACCGTAAAGTTGAATAAAAATATGTCCGATGACTTTACTGCGATCAAAGTCTTTATTTTTCCAGCGCTGACCGGAGTTGAATAATAAATAGGGAATATTTTCTACTCCCCAGGCCCAGCGCCGTTGTTGCTTATATAGACTTTTTGCCGTTTTTAAATAATTTTCATCATGGGTAACATCCATTGATACTTTATAATGAATCGGCTCGACTCGATAATGTCCATTATAATACATAAGACAGTGCCAAAAAATACGAGAATCCTCGGAAACATTAGTGGTTGACCAAAAACCAATTTCTACCAAGGCGCGCCAGGTCATGGAATGGGAAGAATAAGTAACTAGGCTTTCTTGTCTAATTTGCATAATCATCTGCCAAAAAGTATTCGACGAAGCGGCCACTCGAGAAAAAAATGGAGCGTTCCAAATATTATTATGATAAACGGGCAAAGGTTGATAGCTGGTATGATAAGGATCGTTCACTGTTAAGAACTTATAAGTCAGAGCAAAAAAATATCCCGGCTGAACAATGGTATCAATATCGAAAACACTAACTAAAATCCGATCATAATTTAAATTTTCTCGATCAATTATTTCTCGTTTTACTATTTGCGCCGACCAAGCTTGATTCGCACCCTTACCTTTTAATTCATCGGGTAATCCGTCCGGATGCCAAGTAATGATAAAATGTCCAAATTTATGACCAAATTCTTCTTGAATCAAGGTCGCGCGATTTTTAGCGTCGACGCCCGCCCGCTCTTCCATGGCCAAAGCAATAATTAAACGATCGGCAGGATAACCATCCTCTACTAAAGAAATTAGTGAAGTCCGAATTATTTCTAAACTTTCATTATAATTCGGCAAAACAATTAATTGCCATAAATCCTCCCACTGAACGCCCTGGCTAGCCAAAGAAGTGGCCGCTGCTGATTGCGGGTTAGATTGGATATTTTTTAATTTTTCGCATTCCATGCGCCAATCAGTTTTTAATCCGGTTTGGAGTTGGTAGTAAGAAGAAATTAAAAAAATGGCCATATAAATGACCAATAATAACCAATAAACATCGAAGGCAATAATAAAGTAAGCCACCCAAACCGGTTGTAAATAAGATAAAACTACTAAAATTAAAAGAGAAAAAATCGATAAAAATCCCGGTAATATTTCTAATATCCGGTAAATTGTGTAATCACGACCGCTTAAATCGGCGGCCTTACCAATCTTTAAATAATTAACAGTTTGATTCATAGTCGAATAACACCTCTTCTTTTTAACTCAAAAAAACATTCAGCGCAAGCCTTAACGTCAATCATAGCGTCGTGAGCATCCGCAAATCCAATCTTAAACAGACAGGTATAAAGTTCCATTAGATTCGGCCACTTATAACCGCCACGACTACTAGCTATTTGACAATAAGCGGCGCTGGATTTCATGGTACAAATTTTATGAGCAGCCGTCAGAGGATTTATTAATTTTTCTCGTAAAAGCTCCGAGCCAATAATTTTTTCGTCAAAATCAATATTATGAGCAACCAGGGTGGCGGCGCCATCGACATCTCGCAAAAAATATTTCAGCGCCAGCTGTAATTCTATACCCTCTTGCCTGGCTCTTTCTTGAGAAATATGATGAATTTTAGTGGACTCTTCGGGAATGATAAAGCCAACGGGTTTAATAATATAATTATAACTCTCCCAGAGTCCGCCATCTTCATCGTAAAGGCTCCAGGCTAACTGCACAATCCGCGGCCAATTCAAAAAATCATCAAGCGGTGCTTGATAATTACGAGGTAAACCGGTTGTTTCCGTATCAAAAAACAAATACATAATTTAAAAATTATTGTTACTGATAATTAAATCTTCTCCCTCTTTTAATGTCTTCTCTTCGGTATTTTTTTCTAAAGATGCTGACCGATTTTTTATCTCCCGGCCGCGAAAATCACGCGGACTCATATTTTTAAATCATTCAGGGATAAAACCGGATTCACTGCCGCCGGTTTCATTGTTTCGGTAGTAGTGGTTGTGGTAGTTGTCGTTGTTAAGCTTTGTTTTTCTTGTTCTTTGGCTAAATGACGGGCTTCCAGATCCAAGCGTTTCTCTTCTTTTTTCCGGCTTAAACAATCTCGGCAATAAACCGGTCGAATGCCGTCCGGTTTAAAAATAGTCATCGTTTTCTGCCCACAAGTTGCACATATGGCCGAATAACCGGTTTTAACTACTGATTTTTGACTAAAAGTTGAACTATCGGCGGTTAAAAAAGTTTTTGGAGATACGGGTTTTGCCGAAAGTTTAGAATTAGCGGCCGAAAAAGATGATGAAATTGGCGGCGATACCGGAACTGACGCAACTGCGGCTACAGTTTTGGCTTCGATAGCCGAATCATCAATTCGATTGGCCGGTAAAACAATTTTTTTAGCCGAAGTCCTAATTTCGTCTTCTCCATAATTTTCATGCCAACTCATAATTTTTTCTTCTACCGTTGCCCGATCCGAAGCATACTTTTCACGAGAATAATCAATTACTTTTTGTTCATTACCGGTTTCTTCGTCTTCTCGCAGGGGCGGAAGACCGGCAGCGGAAAAGGGCGAAGATGAAATTCCGTCAATCATCAATTTTAAATACATTTCATATTTTGGTAAATTTACCAAATCTTCTTCTGTAAAAGTTGGCGTAAATTCTTTAACTAATTCCTCGGCGTCAATCGCTCCTACTCGAAAAACAATCATTGTTCCAACGTTACCAAAAACCGCCGGTCTAACTTTTTCACTGAGCTGTTCAATATACTGATGCGCTAAAATTAGATTCAACCGATATTTTCGCGCTTCCGATAAAATATTGGCAAAACTATCGGTTGAAAAATTTTGGAATTCATCGATATATAAATAAAAATCCCGACGATTTTTTTCCGGAACATCAACCCGACTCATCGCTGCCAACTGGATCTTAGTAATCATCATAGCTCCTAAGAGAGCGGAGTTGTCTTCGCCGATACGTCCTTTGGATAAATTCATAATTAAAATTTTACCATTATCCATAATATCACGAATATCAATTGAAGATTTTACCTGACCGATGACATTTCTCATTAAAGAGCTGGAAAGAAATTGCCCGACTTTATTTTGAATCGGCGAAACCGCCTCAGAAGCGAATTTATCGGCATAACCGGAAAACTCTTTCTCCCAAAAAGCTTTAACCACCGGATCTTTAATATTAGCGACCACTCTTTTGCGATAATTTTTATCGGATAGCATACGCACCACGCCTAAAAGAGTTGAGCCGGGAAAATCTAAAATTGCCAAAATAGTATTACGTAAAATATATTCCAAACGTGGCCCCCAAGAATCAGCCCATAATTTTTGAAAAACTCCAATTAAACCGGAAGCGACTAAATGGCGCAAATGCGGTTCCACTTGTTCAACCACGTTAAAAGCAATCGGGTAATTAATATCCGAAGGATTAAAATAAATTACCTCATTAATCCGGCTACTGGGGATATAGCGAATAATTTTTTCCGCTAAATCGCCATGCGGATCAACTACGGCCACGCCATTGCCGGCGCGAATGTCATCGACAATCATGTTTTCTAAAATTGTCGACTTACCCATACCGGTTTTTCCAATCAAATACATATGCCGACGGCGATCGTCGACTTTAATGCCGAATTTTTTAAATTCGTTACGATAAGTTGTCTGAGCAAAAACCGCTATATCTTTCATACATTTAAAAAATGAGAAAAATCAATTAAGCGCGCAGCTCACAGAGATCGACATATTTTCTGCCAATGGCCGCAAAGCTAAGCATTTCTTGGCTAGTATAAGCCGCTTGCTTTTGATATTTAACATCGACTAAATCGGTGTCGGACTTAAATGATTGCAAATACCATTTTTTCGCTCCTTTAATTACTCGGCCCATTGACGCAAAATCCGTTAAAGTTAAAAGACCGGGGACAACGGTCGTCCGAAATTCATAAGGGAGACCGCTCGTCATTATAATTTTAACACTTTTCTTTATATTATTACAGTCAATAGATGTCCCGACTACGGTTTCATATTTAGAAAGAGGGGCCTTTAAATCCATGGCTATGTAATCAATCAGCCTGTCCCCAATTAATTTTTTCAACATTGCCGGATTAGTGCCATTGGTATCTAACTTCACCAAATAACCCATATCTTTTATGGTTCGAATAAAAGAAGGCAGGTCGGAGTGCAGGGTTGGCTCTCCGCCAGTAATAACTACTCCCTCTAAACGGCCAAATCTTTCTCGTAAAAAAAGAAAAAGGTCATTAACAGATGGTGGTGAAAAACCTTTTTCTTTTTTATTTTTTTTGTCCGTTCCCTGTCGGGGCCAGACAAGCATGGGGTTATAACAAAAGTGGCAACGGAAATTACAACCTTGGGTAAAGATAATCGCCGCTAGATGATCGGGGTAGTCGAGGAGAGTTAATTTCTCCAAACCACCGATTATCATAAAATTAAACAAAATTAATTATTAACTTGATAGGTTTTACGATCAGTATATTCAGAAGCTTTTCCCGGGTTCCAGTTTTTAGTCGGTGTTAGCCAGCCAACAACCCGGCTATAAACAACACATTCTTGTCTTTGGGTTTGGATCGGACTCATATGTTTATTATTATAAATTAAAAATATTTAAATTACAAATCGATTTTATTTATTAACATTTTTATCGGTTTCAAGCTCTGCTAAATTTTCTTTATAACCAATTTCCTCGTCACATTTCGGACAAAACTTATGTTCGCCGGATAAATATCCATGCTTAGGACAAATCGAGAAAGTTGGGGTAATCGTAAAATATGGTAAACGATAATTTTCAACAATTTTTTTCACTAATTTCTTAGCGGTATCACCATTAGGCAGTCTTTCTCCCAAGAAACCGTGCAAAACCGTTCCCCCGGTATATTTAATTTGTAAATCATCCTGCAAATCAAGAGCGGAGAAAATATCATCACTAAAATTTACATGCAAATGTGAAGAATTAGTATAATAAGGAGGAGCTCCTTGAGTTTTTACCGCCTCCGTATTAGCGCAAATAATACCCGGATAAAGCTGCTGATCTTTTTTAGCGAAACGATAGGTGGTGCCTTCGGCCGGAGTCGCCTCTAAATTATACAGATTATTAGTCTCATTTTGAAAATCCATAAGTTTTTCGCGCATGAAATCTAAAATTTCGGCCGCAAAGGCGCGACCTTCGGGAGTAGACAAGTCTTTACCCATTAAATTTAAAGCGGCTTCATTCATACCGTTGATGCCAATAGTCAAAAAATGATTTTGCCAATAAGAACCAAAACGTTTCTTAATATTATCTAAATAGAACATAGAATAAGGATAAAGGTGGTCATCGGTAAATTTTTCCAAAATTTTACGTTTAATTTCTAAACTCTCTTTAGCTAATTCCATTAAAACTAACAAACGTTTTTTAAATTCTTCTTTGCTCTTGGACAAATAGCCGATACGAGGCAAGTTAACTGTCACGACGCCAATAGAACCGGTCAGTGGGTTCGCGCCAAACAAACCGCCGCCACGTTTACGTAATTCTCGGTTATCCAGCCTTAAGCGGCAACACATTGATCGGGCATCATCGCGCTTCATGTCGGAATTAACAAAATTAGAAAAATAAGGGATGCCATATTTAGCGGTCATTTCCCAAACCGGCTTTAAGCATTCTCTGTCCCAGTCAAAATCTTTATCAATACAATAAGTCGGTATAGGAAAGCCAAAAACCCGCCCGGTCGAATCACCCGCAATCATCACTTCGGCAAAAGCGGTATTAAATAAATCCATTTCCGCTTGAAAATCTTTATATTTCTCCGATTTGATTTCTCCGCCGATAATAACATTTTCTTCGCCAATCATAGGAGAGGGAGTAACGTCTAAAGTAACATTAGTAAACGGGGTTTGAAAACCAACTCGAGTCGGGACATTAATATTAAACATGAATTCTTGCAGACCCTGTTTAATTTCTTTATAGGTTAAATTATCATAGCGGATAAATGGCGCCAGATAAGTATCAAAATTAGCAAAAGCTTGAGCGCCGGCCGCTTCGCCCTGCATGGTATAGAAAAAATTAATTATCTGACCGAGGGCGCTGCGAAAATGCTTAGGCGGATTACTTTGTACTTTTTCATTCACTCCCCGAAAACCGCGAATCAATAAATCTTTTAAATCCCAACCACAACAGTAAGGGGCGAGTAAACCTAAATCATGAATATGAAAATCAGCATTAATATGGGCGGCGCGAATATTTTCTGGATATAATTTATCTAACCAATAACGAGCGGAAATAGCCGAAGCAATATAATTATTTAAACCCTGGACAGAAAAACTCATATTACTATTTTCTTTCAAACGCCAATCCGCTCTACCCAAATAATCTTCCATCAATTTATCATCAATTATTTTAGTGTTAATATCACGTAATTGACGATGTTGCTCGCGATATAAAATATAAGCCTTAGCGATCTTAATTAACTTATTCTCAATCAATACCTCTTCCACTATATCCTGGACCTCTTCTACGGCCGGTATACTACTTTTATAAAATTTCTTATTAAGCTGAATAACTACTTGACTAGCTAATTTTTTAGCCTGGTGATGGTCATCTACCCCCGTTGCTAGGGCCGCCTTATAAATCGCCGTAACAATCTTATCCTGATCAAAATCACTAATTTCACCGGACCTTTTAATTAGTTTGCTGATAGTTTCAGTCATATTACTTTTTTTCATTAATTAATTTATTTAACTCTTTACGAAATTCGTGGGCATCTTTAAAGGATTCATAAACCGAGGCATAGCGAATATAAGCGACCGGATCGACTCGTTTTAAATTCTTCATTACCGCTTGACCGATTTGCCGCGAAGTAATTTCCGTATTTTTAAGACGCTGCAAATCACGTTCGATAGAATGGACTAATTTTTTAAAACGATCTTCCGTAATCGACCGCTTTTCACAAGATTTTTTTAAACCATTAACCATTTTTTCTCGATTATAAGATTCTCGACGACCATCCCTTTTAACAATAACCAAATCCAGCAATTCTATCTCTTCATAGGTCGAAAAACGAAAACCACACTTTAAACATTCACGACGACGACGAATCGACAGGCCATCTATGGCCACACGAGAGTCAACCACCTTGGTATCAGGAAAATAACAAATAGGACATTTCATATAAATCTATATTTTGTGGCCATTCACTAGTTATGACCACTAAATATTGTATTGTCTCTATATTTTAGCAAGATTTTAACTGGCGGTCAATTTAGCTAATCTTTAAAAAAATATTAAATAAATCCAAAGTTATGCACAGAATTTTAAAATATTATATTTTAAAAATTAAAAAAACTCTTTACCAAGGGTAAGGAGTTTTTAAATTCTATCTACAGTCAAATTAAAATTACCCCATCTTCTTCCTAATAAACGCTGGAACGCTTAAATCATCGTCATCATCCTGGTGATTAGCTTTTTCGGCCTTTTTTTCTAAGGCTGGTTTTACTGGAATATTCTTAAAAACCGAAAATTTTCCTTTATTCTTGTCAATATTACTGCTGGGCGCGAGATCTTTCTCGGCTTCTTTTTCCACAATAAACGAATTTGGAGTATAGGATTTGGTCATTTCTCCCTTTTGACTCTTACCGTGACCATCGAAACCTGTGGCTACTACCGTAATTTTAATCTGATCTTTCATGTTTTCATCGACCACGGCTCCAAAAATAATCTTAGCATCTTCATCGGCGGCTGAAGTAATAACTTTGGCCGCTTCGCTAACTTCGGTCATACTCAAATCCGGACCACCGGTAATCGTAAAAACGATGCCTCTAGCGCCGTCAATAGACATATCCAGTAAACTAGAGTTAATTGCATCCTTGGCCGCTTCTACGGCCTTGTTTTCGCCACTAGCCTGGCCGATACCCATTAATGCCGAACCGGCATTAGACATTACTGCCTTAACATCGGCAAAATCAGCATTAATAATACCGGGTACGGTAATAATTTCGGCAATACCCTGAACACCCTGGCGCAAAACATCGTCAGCAATTTTAAATGCATCCAATAATGAAGTTCTTTTGTCAACAACTTGTAATAATTTGTCATTAGAAATAGTAATTATCGTGTCAACCTTATCGGCTAGCTCAGAAAAGGCTCGATCAGCGATATTTTTTCGCTGTCCTCCTTCAAATAAAAAAGGTTTGGTTACAACGGCAACAGTCAAAGCTCCTAAATCTTTAGCAATTTGCGCCACGATTGGCGAAGCGCCCGAACCGGTACCGCCGCCCAAACCACAAGTCACAAAAACCATATCACAATCTTTTAAAACTTCCCTAATTTCATTTTGTGATTCTTCGGCCGCGCTCTTCCCTAAATCCGGATTCATACCGGCGCCCAGTCCTCTGGTCACCGTTTTACCGATATGAATTTTTTCCGTAGCCTTATTATAATGAAGCGCTTGGACATCCGTATTAATAGCCACAAAACCGACGCCTTTGATGCCGTTAGCGACCATACGATTAATCGCACTGCCGCCGCCGCCGCCGACGCCGACAACTTTTATTTTAGCAAATGTCTCAATTTCTGGTTTAACTTCAGCCATAAAATTTTTCTTATTTAATTATTTATTTTGGCATTATTTTACCCCACCAATCTTTAGTTTTTTCTAAAGTACCGCTTAAAAAATTCTTAAATTTACTATCACCGCCACTGTCACCGTCCGTATGGCTGCCCCAGATAACGAGCCCAAGAGCTGTTAAAAATTCTGGATTTCTAACTTTATCAATAATCACATTAATATTTTTGGTTGCTCCTAGCGCCGCCGGTAAGCGTAATTTCTTTTTAGCCTCTTCCACCAAACCGTCTAATTCCGAACCGCCGCCGACGAAAATAACACCGGCCGGCAACATCCCAGATCGATCAATTCGTTTAAATTCATTATCAACTTTATCAAAAATTTCCTCTACCCGGGCACTAATAATTTCCGCTAAATACTTACGAGAAATTAAATTAATATCGTCATTAACTTCTTCTTCCTTAACTAATTGACTGACATCAACTTCATCCTTTTTGTCGATTTCTTCTACTCGCGCCGTGCCGTATTCTTGTTTGATTCTTTCCGCTAAATTAATCGGGCAACGCAGACCAATGGCGATATCGGCAGTAATGTGCTCAGAGCCTATTGGCAAAATCGCCGTATGAATTAAATTACGTTCTTCGTAGACTGCCAGAGAGGTCGTAGCTGAGCCCAAGTTAATCAGGGCCACACCCAGTTCTTTTTGTTTATTACTTAAAACTGCTTCGGCGGCGGCGAGTGGCGCAATCACTAAATCTTCAATTTCTAGACCGGTACGATAAATCGCTTTAGTTAAATTTTTTATCTGAGTGCTCAAGCCCTGGACAATCAACGTTTCCACCTCTAAACGAATACCATTCATGCCAATCGGATCTTTAATATCACCCTGATTATCAACGCCGAACTTAATCGGAATAACATGTAAAATTTCATAATTAACCGGCACAGCCAAGGCTCTAGCCGCTTCAATCGCTCGATTAACGTCAGTTTCATTAATTTCACCATCGCTCCGGCTAACCGCCACCACTCCTTTAGAGCGTTCACATTTAATATAAGGATCGTTAATACTAACCCAAACTCGAGTAATCGGCACCCCGACTAAACGTTCCGCTTTTTCTAGCACCGCCGAAATAGAAGAGGTGGTTTCTTCGATACTGTTAACAACGCCTCGGCTAACTCCCGACGTCGGCCCGGAAACGGCACCAATAATCTGCAATTCATCACCAAGTGGACCGATAATTTTTTGCCCAATAACCAAGCGGATAGAAGTGGAACCAATGTCTAAACCGGCAATAACGTTATCTTTCATAAAAAAATTTTAAACTCTCGTCGAGATCCGACAAGAAAAATAATTACTGTTAATATTATACAAAATTTCCAAAAATATAACAATTGTCTAGATCCTAATAAATAAAATGTCCATACCAATCAATTATCTGTCCTCCCCAAATTAAGGTAATAATAGCCCCCACAGCTAAAAACGGACCTAAAGCTATAGACGATTTCCAACCTTTCTTATGACCGATCATTAATGTCAATCCTACTAGTGCTCCCAAACCATAAGAAATCAACAAGATTAATAACAAACTGCCGGCCTGAGGAAAAATAACTCCTAATAACACCCCCAGCCAGATATCGCCTTCACCAATTCCCTTTTTTTTAGTAATTAAATATTGGATTAAAAAAAATCCCGCACTAAGAACAATAAAAAATAATAAATTCAACCAATAAATCCCCAAAATTAAATTCAAAATAAAAATTACTCCGCTCATCGGCCAGACAATCGTCATTGGGACTAACTGCCAACGATAATCATAAACAAATACCACAATCATGGTAATGACAACAAGCCAATCGCGCAAAAGCAGCCAAGAAAAATTCAAACTAACTACATCGGTCCGCCAGGTCAGCAAAAATAAAATCGCAGTTATGAGTTCCACGAGCGGATACTGCCAAGAAATTTTTTTTTGACAATGACGGCAACGACCGCCCAGCAAAATAAAACTTAAAACAGGAATATTATCATACCAAGCAATAGCTTGACGGCACTGCGGACAATACGATCTCCCGCCGAGAGTTTCATTTTTATATAAACGCCAAATTAAACAATTCAAAAAACTACCAATAATCAAACCAAAAATAAAAACTATAGCCTCGTAATAAATCGTCATATATTTTATAAAATTAATTTTAATTTATTGGTTTATTTTTTTCTGCAATTCCAATAATTCTTCATTTTGCGGCGCTAATTTTAGTGCTTCATTTAAATAATTGCTGGCAGATTTTTTATCATGACTGGCATCAAATAAAACGGCTAAAGCGAGCGACCAGCGATAATCGCTAGGATTACGAATCAACCCTCTTTGCGTATATTCGATAGCGGTATTTAAATCACCGCGCAAATAATAAGTGTCGGCAATTTTTTTTAACAAGGTAAAATCAGCCGAATTATAACGATAAGCCAGCTGATAATATTTCTCGGCCGCGATATAATTTTTTTGAACTTCATAAATATTAGCAATCTGTTTGCTGATGAAGTATTGGTAATTTAAAACATTTTGGCGATGTTCCTCATTTAATCGCGCATCATCCGGATTTGGTAAATTTAAAGAAGCTAAATAATAATTGATTAAAGCGGTTTTAAAATCTCCTTGGACAAACGAACTTTTTCCTTGTTCCAAATAAACTAACGGCCAATGCGGCGTTCGCTTAATTATCTGCGATAAATAAGCGTCCGCCTGAAAAAAATTATGTAACGCCAAATTAATTTTAGCTTTCACCAAGAGACTTTTATAACTCTGCTCCGTTAAAAACAAATCTACCTCTTTTAATTTTTGTTTAATGGCGACTTGAGTGCTCAGATCGACGCTGTTTGAAAACGATTCGCTCAACCTATCTCCTAAAAATAAATAATAAGATTCTTGGGCGACCCGATCCGGCCGGCATGATAAAAAATAGCCGTCAAGAACTAAGGCCGTCGGGTAGTCCGGCTTAGCTAGCGCTAAATAAATTTCACCGACATAATAATCGGCTATCAATATTTTTAACGTTCGATTAATCTGCCAAAAAATAAAAATCACCAAGATCAAGGCCGTTATAATTTTAAATAATATTTTTACGTTTAATTTTTTATTCTTAAAATTTTCTAATTTTAAAGAAGTTTTTTCAACTTCTAAACCTCCACGGCCGATAAAATTAATAATAACTAAAAGCGCCAGAAATAACCAAAAATAAACTTCGGCGGCCACAACGGTAAAATTAAATAAAAGAGAAATTAAATACCCGATCGCCCCTAGGCCCAAAGCCAAGGTCAGAGACCTCTGCCAATTATTTTTTAAATTATCTCTAACTAAATTAAAAAAGAAATAATAATAAAGGCTAAATAATATTAAACCATAAACACCGGTCGAGAGCAGGATGTCTAATATTAAATTATGCGCTCGATCGGCGCTTTGACCGACATTGCCATAAACACCCCAGTCTGGTAAATAATATTTGATGAAAATATCTCCTTCGTTTTCTAATCCATAGCCCCAGAGTGGCCTGGCCTTAATAGCCTCGCTGGCCGCCTGATAAATATTAAGGCGCACGCCTGATGAACCTTGGCTAAAATCAGCTAATTGTCGTACTCGCCCGTGAGAATAATAATCTAAAACCCACAGCGAAGAAAAGGACAAAATAACAAAAAACAAAATAACTAAATATTTGCGGAATCGCGACCAAGAAGCCCTAGACAATAGATAAATTAAAAACAAAGCGGAAACAAACAACAGCGCTAATAACCCGCCCCGGCTGCCTGTTAAAAATAAAGCGATGAGTTGCACACTAAACATCAATAAACAAGCAAATTTGGTTAGTACTCGGCGGCTGATTAAAAACAAATATAAACTTAAGGGAATAACTAATAATAGCCAGGAAGCCAAAAAATTAGGCTGACCAAAAGTAGAAAAAATTCGATGCGTCAACCATGGTGCCTCCGGCCAAATTAAAAAATCAATATTTAAAATTTGTAAAAGGCCGTACAAAGATACTAAAGAAGCAGAAAAGACTAGCGTGACTACCAGCCGTTTCAAATTTTGACCTACCCGATCGTTATAATTGCTTAAAGACGACACCGCTTGATTATTGATGGTCAAAACATTAAAACTAACCAAAATAAACCATAAAAAATAAAATAAATAGCTGGCAAGACCGGCCTGACGCTCCATAATGCCGTAAAAACTTAAAGTTGGATTAAGAGAGTTTAGCAAGGTAAAACTCAAACCAATAATAAAAATAGCCGGAACAAGCCAGTATTTTTTAAAAAAAATCAGCGGCGACCAGGTTAAACGCGATTCGTAAAAAATTATTTTTAAAAAAGTAAAAAATAAGAGCCAGTAAACTAAAATCTTAAAAATTATTAGTTTATTAAACTCAAAAACATTATGAGTCGGAAACCAATAAGCAAGCCAGAGCGGCACTAAAAAGACTATCGCCAAATAATCAAATTCTATCAACAAATCTAAAATATTTTTATTAGATACTGTGGCCGACCGTGTTAACGGCCAAAAACTAATTTTCATGACCTAATTATACCAAACAAAAAAGAGTCCGCCCAGAGCAAACTCTTTTTTTAATTTTCTAATAATTTTAACTTACTCGATGATGAGTCCATCTGTCCCAAACCACCAAAACCGGACTGGCGATAAAAATAGAACTATAGGTACCGACAAAAATACCGACAATCAGAGCCAGGGCAAAATCTTTAATAGTGTCGCCGCCAAAAAACAAAACAGCTAACAGGGCTAAAATAGCCGAAAAAGACGTGTTAATTGATCGCGTAATTGTTTGATTGACACTGCGATTAACGGTATTCTCAAAATCTTCCTGGCTTTTCGGTAAATTTTCACGAATTCGATCAAAAACAATAATGGTATCGCTGACGCTATAGCCTAATACTGTTAAAATAGCCGCGATAAATGGAGTATTAATTTCTACTCCGTAAAAATGACCGAGCACGGCAAAAACGCCTAAAATAAAGAGGATATCATGAATGAGGGCAATGATCGCGGCGACTCCGTATTTCCAAGAGGCAACCGGCTTAGAAACCTGCCGAAAAGCGAAAGAAATAAAGATAATAATCATGATAAAAGAAATGGCGACCGCATTAAAAGATTTACTCTTTAATTCTTGACCGACCGAAGGACCAATTGAGTCGAATTGCAGTTCTTTAAAGGTAGCCCCCGGCTGACTGCCGGCCAAGGCTTGTAGTTTAGCAATCACGGCCTGATGGGTTTCTTCCGTATTCTCCTGAAAACGCAAGATAACGGAATTATTGGTAGGCTGAATAACTAAACTGTTTAAATTAACGCTTTTTAAACTATCTTGGATAGCAGTAATGCTTGGCTGATAATTAGTAAATTGCCCCTCCAGCAAACTTCCCCCGGTAAAATCAACACCAAAATTCAAACCCCAGAATATCAAAGCCAATATTGAAGCCACGACCGCCAGACTAGAAAGGGTTAAAAAAATTTTTCTGGCTTGAATTATCCTATAAATCATATAATTAAATTAACATTTAAGATTAAAAATATTCCGCTTATTCGGTAAGTTTTTTATCGGGACGCGCTCCTAAAAGCCAGGCTCTTTTTTCAAGCCAATCACCGAGAATAACCTCGAATAAAGTATGGGTAACTACAATAGCGCTGAACAAAGAAACCGAAATACCAATAAACAATGTTGTTCCAAACCCCTGTACTGTCGATGTGCCGAAGAACATTAAAATTAAACAGGTAATCAAAGTAGAAACGTTGCCGTCACGAATAGACGGCCAAGCCCGCTTAAATCCATCGTTAACCGCCTGACTGACAGATTTACCGGACTTTAATTCCTCTCGAGTCCGAGAAAAAATTAAAATGTTAGCATCAACGGCCATACCTATGGAAAGAATAAAACCGGCAATACCAGATAAAGATAAGGTCACCGGCTTAAGCGCATAAAAGAATAATAAAAAACCGATTAAAATAAATAGCAAAGCTAGACCGCCGTTAAAAATTTTTAATTCATTAAAGGTATAGAAAATTAAACCGATCATAATAATTACAATCACGAAAGACAACCAAAAAGGTAAAGATTTAAAAATAGCTAAAACGGTTAAACCATAAACCAATAAAGACAAAACCGACAAGAATCCCGGAAAACGATAATAGATGATCATGAATAATGACACCAATAATAATCCGATTAAGCCTGCTTTTAAACTGTTGGCAATCGATTGAGAACCGAGGCTGGCACCGACGGTTTTTTGAGAAATAAGACTTACCGGAACCGGTAAGGCTCCGGAATTTAATCTGGTTACGAGTGTTTTCGCCTCATCTATGCTAAAATTACCGGAAATACTGGCTTGTCCACCGGTAATTTTATCATTAACCGTCGGAGCGCTAATAATATAACCATCCAAAAAAATAGCCACCGGTTTACCAATATTTCTCGCGGTAATATCTTCAAATAATTTAGCCCCTTCGGAGTTGAAATTTAAAGACACTTCCGGCGAGCCGTCATTTTGATTAAACTGAACGGAAGCGCGTTGTAAGTATTTTCCGGTCAATTCCGTATTTTTCCAGGATTTGTTTAAATCAACGGTAGCCGTGGAAGAAGCCATAGAAGAAGTGGTGGAAGAGACAGAGGTAGAGGTAGCCGTGCTATTCGTGGACAAAGCAGAAACTACCTGTAAAAGAGCGGTCGAGGTAGCTTGTTCTTTAAATTCTAAAATTGGCATTTCGCCAATAGTTTTAATTGCTTGACTAACATCCTTAATACCGGCCAATTCGGCAATTATTTGATAATCGCCGCTCATACCCCGATTAACCGTCACCAACGGTTCACTTACACCAAAAGCGTTAACGCGACGTTCAATTACATCTCGAGCCGAGCTTAAGGCTCCAGCCCGGTCTTGTTCGGGAATATTTTTCACATCAGCTTTATATACCAGATGGGCTCCGCCCTGTAAATCTAAGCCTAAACTAAAAGGAATAGTCTTAATCACCGGTAAAACTACAATATTATTAGTTTTAAAGGCTAAATTTTTAACAAAACTATTATAATAATCACCACCAACCGTTAAACCGACTATAAAAACAAAAACGACAATAAGGCCCAAAATCCACCAGGCCTTAGCACGAGACGATAACTTGGAAAATGTTTGAATAAGTGACATAATATTAAAAAGTTGGATATTAGCTTAAAATTTACTCCTATCTTAGAATAGATAAAAATAAAAATCAAGAGGGTAAACCGGAACAATCATTCACAAAACTCTCAGTTTCAGTTATAATAAGAATCTAAAACTAATTTTAATAAATCTCAATAATATGCCATTAATACCAACAGTTATCGAAAAAGATGGACAAATAGAGCGAGCCTACGATATTTACTCTCGTCTTTTACGCGATCGCATTATTTTCTTGGGCGAGGCTATTGACGACCATGTCGCTAATATTGTTATTGCCCAATTTTTATTTCTTGATGCCGAAAATAAAAATCAAGATATCAAATTTTATATTAATTCTCCGGGAGGATCGGTTAGTGCCGGCTTGGCCATTTATGACACTATGCAATTTATTAAATCGGACGTTTCGACTATTTGTGTCGGTTTAGCCGCCTCAATGGCTTCCGTTCTTCTGGCGGCCGGTAAAAACGGCAAAAGATTCGCTCTGCCTAACAGCGAAATAATGATTCATCAAATTATGGGCGGGGCCGAGGGACAAGCCTCTGATATTAAAATTCACGCCGAACATATTTTAAAAATAAAAGATAAAATGAACAAAATTTTAGCAGCCCACACCGGACAAAAAATCGCCACCATTGAACATGATAGCGATCGTGATAATTTTATGAGCGCCGAAGAAGCGTTAAAATACGGAATCATCGATAAAATAATCGGTAAAAAATAAACTTCTTAATTTACAACCAGTGAATTAATAATCATGTTAAAAACATTCGGATAGGCAATTCGATCGACGCTGGCAGTAATATAAGAAATAACAAAAATATTAGTGTGAGTCTTGTCGGTTAAATAAAAATTAAGATTATCTTCGCTCATAATCCCCTCCCAATTGTTTATACTTTTTAAACGATCATATCCCGGAATCACATTGGGGAACAAAGCTTCATACCAATTTAAAATATTGGCTTTATTAGAGTTGTTTTGTACAGAAATCTGAATTAAAGAATTGTCCGGAGCGGTAAAAATAACGGTCGCGTCATTGTTTAAAGACTGTTGCGGCCAAGTTTTAGGATACAAAAGTTGATAATTAAAAATTTTATTAGTATAAGTCTCTAAATTAGTATTCATATTGAGACGGCCGCTTCCACCAGGGTTATAATTACTATTAATTTCCGTTAAATCAGTATAGCCATTATTATTAGTGTCGGAAGAAGTGGCTGATAAGCCAAAGACCTCCTCCTCTAAATCATTCAGGCCATCATTATCACTATCGACAAGCGGCGATAAACTACGGCTAATATTCTGCTCGCCGGGCGTAGTGGTAGATATAGTTGGTACCGTAGTCGTAACCGCTGTAATGGTTGCTAAATCTAAAGCGGCTGACGTGGCCGCTGCCGCTCCAGAAGTTGCGGTAGCTACGACAGATGAAGCGGGCGACGCACTAGTTGTTAAGGCTTTGTCATTAGTTGTTTGAGTTTTTGTCTCGACAGCTAGATTGTTTTGATTAGTCGCCGATTTAATAATAAAAATATAACCAAAATAAATCAATCCTCCAATAATTATTAAACCTAAAATCATAATTATTAATCCGATTGCCTTAAAATTATTTTTTTTGTCACTGGCCGTTTTAAAACCAGACGAAATAGAAACTCCGGCCTTACTAGAATAAGTACCGCTAATTTTAGCCTTATTTGGCATGTTATGAACGATTAAATCTCGACTAACCTGATTCGTTAATTCCGGATTTTCATCAATTTTTGACTTTTTATTAAACATAAATTATCAACAAATCGCTAAAAATTTTTAATGCCAAAAAATAATAAAGACTCCTAAAATCATTAAAGCGAAGATAAATAACGCTAAAAATAACCATTTTTTAAAATGGCTATCAGCACTTTGGGGCATGGTATGCAAATTAAGAGAAAGACGCGGAAATATCTTAGAATTACTAATTCGTGGACGAATTGGCGTCTTATTATTAAAATTATTATTTACCATAGACTATTTATTTGGCCACTTTGGTCGACGAAGCGCTGCCCGAATTAGTCATTTTTCCGTCACCTAACGGATTAAAACCACCATTAACTTCGACGCCGTCCGGATAACTGTCTCCGTCCGTGTCGGACTTCAAAGGATCGGTATGATAAATATTTACTTCTTCGTAATCACTCAAGCCGTCGGAATCAGTATCCACAACGTTAGGATTGGTCCCCAGAGACGCTTCTTCAATATTATTTAAACCGTCATTATCCGAGTCTAAAGGCGGCGTAACAACGACTGGAGTATTTGTATCGACGCTAGTGGTGGCCGTGGAAGTACTAATACCGGCAGTCGTCGGAATTAACGTTTCAGATCCTAATGAGCTGGTGGCCACGACTTCGGAACCGGTCGGCTTAACAAAAGAACCAGTTTCCTTAACAACCGTAGTAGTCGCTGCTGGTGCAATGACATTAGAATTAGTATCGGCTGTCGGCGTTATTGTATCAGAAGTTAAATCAGGATTAACAAAAAATTTACTATAAACCAAATAAGCGCTTAAGATAACGATCAAAACAATAATAATAATTAAAATAATCTGGAACCATTTATTACCACCAGAGTGGCTAGCTGATTCATCGGCACCCTCGCCAGTTGCCGCCAAACCAATTTTTTGCGCATTAATTTCTGAATTGGCGGAATTAGAAATACCGGAAAGATTGACTGCGCCGCTACCATTAGCTCTTCCAACTTCTGAGGTCTTATCGGTTTCAGCAAAAATGTCATCAACAGAAGAACGGCTTTGATTGTTAGAATTATTTAAATCATTAAACATATTTTTTCCTTTAAATTACTAAGCGTAAATTATTTATTATTTATTATAACGATTAATTACATTTTTAGCCAGTTTTTATTTAAGCGGAGATGTCCGCTGAGGACTAATCGAGCCAATTTTCGAAGGATCCAAGATAACGTCGCTATCAGTCTTTATTATTTTATAAACCGTTACGCTGCCGCTGGCATTACGCCCCAGGGCCTGAATTTTAAGGTCGGGTGATATATTTAATTTATTTTTTTCCGCGACACTTAAAAATTCCGGCTCCGGTAACTTGCCGGCCGTTGTATTCGTCAGCGGATTTTCAACCGGCACGGACGCTTTATTTTTAGAACGCCAAGTTAATCCAATAATAACCAATAAAACTAACACTAAAATAATAATTGCTCCAATTACTATTTTTTTATCTTTGAACATAAAATTATAATATTTAACTAATGACAGGATATCTTCACTGGCTCCCACCCTGGCGACCTTTTGCAATCATTTTTACGATCGTCACTGGCTCGACAATACCCCTCATTAATAAGAACTAGATATTCTCCTTGATCACCACAACTTGTCGGAATTGAATTTTTCCAACCATAATACCATTTAGCCGGTTTACCTGTTGTTAAGGTGCACTTCCCTGAAGCCTCGTCATATTCACATGTCGACGCATTCGGATTTTCAGTAACCAAATATGGGGTAGAAGTATCAAATTGAATTGCGCCGTCACAATTATAATCAAAAGTCCCATTTTTAGGACCACCCCCGGTTATAGACGAAGAAAAATAAGCTGTTTGGCCGGGATAAACGTTTGTATTGTTATCATCGCAATCGGTGTTATTGGAAACAACATCATAGGAAGTGCTGCTGGCGTAAGTACCATATACCCCAACTCCATAACCGTCCTTATCAGAATCTTTATAACCACTTTTTTCAGCAACACATTGATGATTAGCATTACACGTTTCTCCTGTAGGGCAAGTTCCGGCGCAAGTTCCGCCAGTAGTGCAACCATCAGGGGCGCCGCAAACCTTGCCAGTACACTGTGGCGTACAAGCACAGGCTCCGCAATCAAGAGGACAATTACTGCAGGTCTCTAAAGGTTGTCCATTGGCATCTAGGTATTCACAAAGGCCGCTATCACCGCAGTAACCGCCAAAATTAATGGCCGCTTTATAGCTACATTTATCACTTGTAGTAATCGGGTAAGGCGTAATGTCTCCGACTCCAGTCGTACAGCCATACTGTAAATTTATACTACTTAATAACGGATCGGCTGTTATCCCACTTGTCCCATCGCATTCTTCCTGTCCATTATTACCGGGACCGCCAGCTCCCTCGGTATTTGGCGTTTGCTTAATTCCATCACCGCAATAAGTATTAACTTGTAAAGAAAAATTACTGCTAGTTGAAACGTTATATACGTTTGTAGCAGTTATGGTTATCGGATTAAAATATCCGGTGACGGTTGGTGAACCACTAAAATTAGAACCATTAATTTGTAAACCTGTCGGCTGACCGATAACCGTATAGCTATTAGCAGTTGGGCCCAACAAACAACTATAGGATTGTTTAAAACGAACCGTCGGATCACAAGAAAAATTTAAATTTAAAAATAAATTACTGGGAACAATTTTCAAACTAAAATTCTTTGTGGCCGAGGAACCGTTACTATCTATTGTTTTGATTTGATAACCATAGGTGGTAGCTACGGCTACAGATGGAGACGTGATATTACTATAAGTCACGCGATATTCATTGCCGCCGAGTGGAGTAATAACACCGGTTGAAACATTTAATAAATCAGCGGGCCCTGATGTTTTAGTAACAGAATAAGAGTTGGGATGCGTAGAATGATATACTGGATTAGACGTGAAACCATTACCGGAGAAAGTAAAACCATAATTAAAATTGGTTGAGCCAGAAATATACTCTCCGTTCTCCGCCGTAATAGTAATAGGCGAAGAAGAAATAACAATTTTAGTTGAGGTGGTTAAACTCTCGCCCCGATCATCGGTTACAGTTATGATTAAGGGATATTCCCCCGTGATACCAGCAAAAGGCGCATAGACTTTCTTCTGATTAGGATTGCTGGTATTTTGCAGTACTGGTGTAGGGCCGTTATGCCAACCACTCCAAATTGAACCGCCATTAGATGTCAATAACCAGGTCAAAGGACGAGGAGAGGCTACTTTAATAAAACCGTTAAATGGTTGGTAGGCTTCGCCAGTTAACATTACATCTATTAATTTTGGCGGCGTGGTGGTTGTCTGTCCGCCCGTACCAATGGCGGTGGAACAAACTGAATTAATTAAATTATTAGGAGAAAACTGATAACCTAGAACTTGGCTTTCCATGGTCGTACATAAATTATAGGCGGAGCCGTTGCTATTAACCTGATAAGCAAAGGCGTAGCTGCTACTAGGCAAGGTTAGGGGGTGTGATGTCGGAGCGGAAACAAATTTCTTTGTTTCTTGGCTCCAGCAAGTATTTTGATCATAGCCGGGACAGGCGCCGAGATGGTTAATCGGATCGACCAAATCAGGAGAAACCGCTAAATCAGTTAATAAAACCTGGGACCAGCTGGGCCACAGAGAAACACTATTGCTAGGCAAATAAGAACCGGCGGACAGCAGAGGATAACTATTATTCGCTTCTTTAAAATTAGCGAGAGCTAATCTTAATTCTTGCAATTGTCCGACTCTTTTAACATCACGAATAATTTGCGCTTTAGTGCTGTCACAGAAAAAACTGGTCGGACATTCGGCGTCAATCGAACAACTTTTGGGAGTCTTGAATAAACAAGTGCTGGAAGCACTACCGCTAGTCTCACACTTTTGATCAATCGAACAATCTTTGTCACTAGCGCAATTTAAAGTAGAGATAGAACAGTTTGGAGGTAAAGTATGGGCGGAAGTAATTGGAGTATCTATTATATTATTATTGAATTTCCAATGGGAAATAATCTGGCCGAGAATATCAACGGTATTAGGCGTAGGATTTTGATTATAGGAAATGAGATAAACGTTGGTATAGATATTTTTAGGACTGGTGGTCAGATCGACATTAGTAGCATTAACATAGACCGTTCGACCGTCTCTAATTGCTTCATAACCATCAACCATCAGAGCTTGGGGTGAACCATGAAAACCTTGGTTAGCATACCAACGACTAATATTATAATGATTGGGATTAGGGACTATCCGCACGGCAATGGCATCGGGGCTATCGACGGTATCACCGGAAGAGTATGATTGCGCTAACGAGTTTTTTGAGGTTAACAAAAACAACGATAATGAAACTAGTAATAAAATTAGACGAAATTTACTGGGTTGCATAATTAAATAATTAATTAATTTCTTTAGTTCGATTGTTCTAATCATGCAGATAACATCTGTCTGCCCACGTACCGCTCGGATCGCTACATGAATTAGGCTGGACACTAAGAGCACATTGAGCGGTAGAACAATAGCGACTAGCTATACCGCCTGCTATCGAACCGGCGAACCAACGGGTGCTGGTGCCCGTAACGTAAACATTATTGCAAACAGCGGTCGTGGAAGTAGCTGTAACAATAACATTAAGCTTAACTAGGCACTCGCGATTTACAGTGGCCGCCGTTAAATTAGGCGCTTGATACCACCAATGTTCAGTGTTAAGCGGATAATAACTTAGCCCTTTAATAGATACCAAATTAGGAATATTATTTTTATAATTTAATTCCCCGGATTTATTACTGCTTTCATTCTTGTAACTATCTAAAGCCGACAAGGCAAAATAATTATCACCCGAAGAAAATTGATCTAAAGGAAAACTTAAACTTGTTGACGACGGAGCCGAATCAAACGATTCGCCGTAGCTTCCCGATACAGTACCATGAAATAAACGATAAAAGGCCGTATCATCTGTATTGGCCGTCCAACTGAATTTAAGAGTTGAATTACCGATAACAGCTGCTTGGAAACCAACCGGAGTGGCTGGACGAGTAGAATCGGTCGGAGTCGCGCTTACTTCCGGAGATAAGGAGCTTTCCGCTTTATTATTGGAAATAACGCTGACTTGAAAAATATAAGAAGAATTATTAGTTAGACCGGTAATATCCGTACTGCACGCGGTAGCCGTACACTCCCCCTTTTTCACTTCTTTAAACATCATGGCATTCTTTCCGGACGGTAAATAATAAATCTTATAAGAATAAACGTCCGAACTCGTGCTTGGAGTCCAATTAACCTTAACCGCACCACCGGTTCCTTGATCACTGACGTTTGTTATTATTGATCCGGTCAAAATTGGTGCCCGCAAAAAATACGATTCTTTTAATATGTCCCAAATACAGATACCGTCTTGCCCGCCATCACTGTTAAACGGTCCGCAAGGATTTCCACTACCAATTGCCGTACAATCACTATGATCAGAACTACAAACCAAACTATTTGTACCCATCGTCACCGGGGTACTATTAATTGCCGGCAAATCATCCAGAGTACCAGATTCACCGGAATCACGACAATAATAAAATTTATAATTATAATCATTTGCCGACGATGTAATTTTATCTACCCACGGAGACCACAGTCCATTAGCATCAACGGGTGGCCAAGGATTATTACAAATAAAGACATAAATGCTTCCGGAATTATTAAATTTATCACCAAATTTATTTATATTATCACTAATGCCATCCATATTAATCATAGCCTTAACTTTAGTTTCTCCGTCAGTTACCCCTTCGACAGCTTTCACAAAGGTTTTATTTGACGGCAAATTAGGGACAGTGCTATTGGTCGCAATATTGCTATTATTAATAAGAAAATTCCAATTCCAAAAATAACCGGTAACGGGTTGTAAAATTTGGCCATCAGTACTATAAGCGGAGGCCGTGAAAATCTTATCACTATCAGCTACCGTATCGAAATTTTTATTATTAGCGTCCGAGTCATCTTCGTCCAGCGTTAAAGCGTTACTCGTAGTATTAAATAAATAGGAAGCGGGATTCACTGTCACCGAATCAATAGCACAGATACCGGACATTGCACCTATTGCCGGCAAAGTCTTAAACATAATAATCTGAGAATTAATATATTTATGATTATTAAACGTAATTGGTGGATTTTCCACATAAGCACCGGTGACTGGATCTTTATAACCAAGTCCGTTAAACCCGACCTCCTCTAAATTAAGAACTCCGGTTTTACTGTTTAAACTTTCATCACCCTTAATTACTAAATAATAATTAGTCGCCGGATTTAATATTTTTTTCGGGGTAAAAAGTAAAGAGGTTTTACCGCCATTACTTTCACCATAAACTGTTCCCGGGGCAGAACAATATAATTTAGTGGGATCAGGAACCCCTGCTAAAGCCGAGCCAAAAAAATTATTACCTAGTTTGGCCAAAGTGAAAAATAATCGATCAATTAAATTCTGCCACCAGTTTTTATTTTTTTGCGCCAGTAAATCAGCCAAAGAATCCCCTTTCGCCACAAAAGTACCGGTTGGACAAACACCATCGGCATAGTTTCGTTCTTCTAATAATAAAACATTATTATTAAAACTGGCGACATCCATCGTCTGATCGAAATTAACTTTTATTGTCGCATTACGGCAAACTTTATCATCTAGGTGCGCCGGAGAAGTAGAAACAATATTCGGACGCGCTTTACAGCAGGTATCAGAACCGCAGCCGGTAGTTGCTGCCCCGCACTCGTCATCTTTAGTACAACCACAAAATAAACCTCGACTACCGCCTGTACAATTACCTTTATTAGCCAAACAGGTTAATACAGTATTATTTATTGTCGTCGTGGCTCCCGGCTGGCAACAACACGTCCCGCAATCTGATAAACTACCGGTACTCAAAGCACCGGTACTCAGTAAACAACTAGCTTTATCAAAAACACAAAGATTGCTATTGCAAGCGGTAGAGGTCGCGCTGGCACAAGATAGGCCTAGTCCTGCCGGTGGCAGACAAAAACCATAATGACTACTATCAGTTACATAATCAGTTATCGCTTTTCCTGAGGTACAAACCGTCATAGCAGGATTAAAACAACAACTACTATTTTTTCGACAATCACCCAAAGAAGTTAAGTCGGTGCATGACTGTTCCTTAGCACAACCCGTCACGCAAGTTGAAGTACTAGAATAACTACCAACACTACCTACAACTGGAGTCGTCGAAGCACATTGTGTCGGATTAGCAACTGAACAATTATAATAAGCACAGTAACCAAAAGACGGAAGAGTTGTCGATGCAGTAATCGCTCGACCATTTCCGCCGCGACAAATATCATCAGTTGTGGTAGCTGTTTTTTTAGAATCCTGGCAACAAACAGAACTATGATCATTACAATCCTGTTTAACATTTAAATCTGAACAATCAGCACAGACCCCATTAGCAAATAATGGGTTACTGACATCACAAAACTGACTACCATGTCCGGAACAATTACAGGCGGCGTCGCGCTCCTCAGTCGTATCGCCGGCATTTTTACAACCGCCGCATTTACCTAAAGTAGGATTAGGTTTGCCAGTCTCAGATCCGCAGCTTCCTTCACAAGTAAGTTGTCCGGTTTGGCCAGTAACTTTATTAGTAAAGCTACAACAATTCTGCTGATTATTCTTAGCCTGAATAACTGGGTCGGGGCTAATCGGACAGCAACAAGAACAACTTGCCTTGTCAGTAATCACACATTTATTACTAACATCACAAACTGATCCGGTAGAGCAAACCGGTGCTGACACACAGCGACCATTACCGGAAATATTTTGACAACTAAAATCAGCCGAACATATCGAACAAGTAGAATTTAAATCGACACATTTATTTCCGGTCGATTTTACCCAATTACTACCCGTTGTATTGTCCGGACAAGACGTACTGATATTTATTTCCCAATGTTTATCAGTATTACAAATTTCTGTCGTTGAAGCGGTAATACTCTTAACCGTATAGGTTAAATTCTGCGCTAAATCACAATTGGCTCCGGTACCATTTTTTATACACTTATTCACTGATGCATTATAAGAACAATTATTCGGACTTAATAAACCACAGCCTAAGATATCGCTGCAATCATTCTTGCAAGTTCCAACCGATTGTAATAGGCCGCCACCATAAGGCGAGCAAGTGCCAGGAACATTCGGACACGATGCGCCAGTCTGACAAGCGCCATAATATTTAGCTAAGCCGCCGCAACTATCAAGATGGGTTTCAGGCGTATCGGTCGCAAATCCGGTCTTAAAACTCCATTCAAAAACCGAAGTGGGAATATTTATTAAACAATCGGGCGTAGAAGTGGCGCAACGTCCATTCATGTAAGTATTCGACGGACAACAAACCTGGCTGCCGCCACAATCTGAATTATCCACACAAGAACCTACATTGAAATTTAATTCATTTCCCGATTCACTGGCTCTAATAACCTTAACCGGACCGGTGATTGCCGGGCCAGTCGAATCAACCGGAACTGATGTCTGAATTAAATTAGCTTCATTGATTTTCTGAATTGTCCCGGTAGCATTTTTATTCTCATTAAATTTAACCGAACCGCCACTATTAACTGTTCCAAAATATTCGCCCCAGAGCGATACCGGTGTCCCAACCGGACCGCTAACCGGATCTATCTTACATAAGCTAGGATTTAACGCTAAAGTTGATGAAGCTAAAAAATAACTGGGATTTAGTTTTTGGGTATCGATTGTTTCTTTGTCTAATTTTATTTCAATTATTTTATCTCCATCACTTAAACCGGACGGAACTTTCACAATAATCTGATTATCCTTCCAGACTGAATTTAAACAAACCGCCGGAAAATCATAACTCGCCTCCGTACCATCAAAGAAAACTTTACTGGCGCCTCGAGCATTACCGAAACCGGCTCCTCTGATCGTCACGTATTGACCGATATTACCGCTGGTTGGCGTAAAAGAATAAATAAACGGTCCTTCGTTTTGCTCGGGATTCTTTTTAAACAATAAGTAATTACTTTTCTTATATCCTCCGATGTTAGTTTCCACAAAACTTCCCGAAGAACCTGATTTAATATTTGGAACAGTCGAGGTTCCATTTAATCCGGCGGGGTTATTAAAATCTGATTCTAAAGCGGCAACATTGTTTTTATAATTGCCAAAAAAAGCCTGCCCGGTATAAAGATTAATGCCGGAATAACCTACCCCCGAACTTAAACCGCCGTTATCAGGGCTAAGTTGACATAAACCGGGACGAACAATTATATTACCCTGAAAATCCGGTACTAGCGGCCCGTTAGCATCACCGGTCGTGTCCGTTAAATTATCTTTATTAACGACCGCGATCTGACCGGTGCCAGCAGTTAAGCCGTTCGGCACAGCAATAATTATTTGATCATCTCTCCAAGAATCAATACAATCAGAATTTAACTCTTTTGGCTGACGACCGAGTGAAGCCGAGGTTGAAACTAGGCCTAAACGATATATTTTTAAATTTGAATCGGCATCATCAGGAGTGCCCCAGACACCATCAGGATTATAAGTCCAATCATTATCCCAGGTCACTTTAACGGTATGAGAACCGGCCGACACGCTACTCATATTAATAGTCGCCAACTGTTTGGTCTCATTCGGACTTACCGCCTGGGAGCAAAACGATCCCTGTAAAGCGCCATCTAAATAAATATTTATATGATGTTGTACCCCCGAAGCGGGACAAACATTTTCTCCGCCTGACGGGGGAGCAAAAACACTTAAATCACCATAAGGACTACTATTATAATTGGTAGTTTCAATCCAAAACTGATAAGAGCCAGACTGAGGGACGGAAATTTGATAATCCCAATAAGCATTAGAGCAAGAAGCGGTGGTGTTGCCGCTCTGACTCATAACACAACTATAATTAGTCGCCGTATAATCGTTTCCATTTTTAACGGCCACATTGCCGGCCCCGGCAAAAATTACTTTGCTGGACGTGGCGGAATACTCACCAAAATTTTTACCAAAGATTGTAATGAAATTATTAGAAGTACCATTGGGTGTTTTTAGATCACAAGTGGATGAAGGGCACTCACTATCATCATTACAAGATTTATTAACATTATTAGCACAGAAACCGCCCAGCGGACTAATTCCGGTAATAATCGGCGGTCCGGAACAAACACAAGTTTCCGTATTACAAGTTAAATACTCGGCACAGCGGTTATTGTCCGGACTACAGGTGGTATGACTGGAATCTAAATTACACGAAGCTCCAAGTCCAGCTTTTGGCTTGCAGCCGCAATCGGTAGGATCACAATAATCCGTTGAAGCACAAATTCCTTCCGTTGCTTCACAGGTCGGAGTGAGCAGGTTTCCGTCACAACTCTTAGGGGGAGTTATAGCGCTGCAATTCGTATCACCAAAACAGGTTCCCCAAGAATTACCACTACAAGTCATTGTTCCGCAACCACCACAATTTCTAGTATTGCCATCTTCGCAAACTACCCCGCCACCGGGATTAATTCCTCCGCCTAACATATTAAGAACAAAAGTGGCGATAGCCCAAGAAGATAAAATAATGGCTAAACCAATCACGCCATTTTTTATAATTTTTTTGGCGGTGGCAACCTTTTCATCATCACCGCCGGAAGTCATCCAAATAAAACCGGCATAAATTATCAAACCGACGGCAATTACTCCCAAAAAACCTAAAGAAATATTTATAATACGACCAATCAAGAGACGCGGATCAGCCGAACTTAACGACCCGGCCAAGCCAGTATTAACTTCGTTGGTTCCGAATCCTTGAGCCAAGGCCCAATTAGCCGCCAAAAAACCGACAGCTAATAAACCAAGGGTAAATAATTTTTTTGATTTTTTTTTCATCACAAAATTTTTATTTTTATTGACAATTTCCATTTGACCCCAAAGTGCTAGTAGCCTGACCAAAACAACACGAGGGTTTTTCTTCGGTAGTTCCGCAAGCGGGACCAACGGCCGGTATGTAGGCACTGGGTTTGTAACAATTTTGATAAATATCTTTAACGCCCGAACCGACCTGAGTTTTATACGTTGCGGCTTCTATAAAAGGGGAATGAAAAATTCTAGCGACAGTAATATCCGGAAAACCGTCTAACGGAGAGACGTCTTGATTATCAGCCAAAATCCAATAACCCAAAGGGCTCGGGGAAACACTGTTAATATTGATAAGATGATGTTCGACTGTGGCTGTACCATTATTTACAACACTACTGCCCGTGGTTAGTGTGCTGTTCATCATAACTTTATCAAAAGTAATATTCACCGGATCGGCTAAAGATAACGCTTTTTCAGCTTGAATTGGATTGATTTCTTTTATAACCGGGGGATCTAAATTAAGTTTATCACTAACGAAGAAGGACCATTCGTATTTATCCTTCTTATTAATATTCTCGGTCGAACTGGCCTGATAGTTATCGTTGTAAAAGTCTATTGGTCCGTCGGCAGCGCCACTTCGATCGCCATCTAAAGAATTCAAAGAAGCATCGACAACGCCATTTAGTTTACTTAAATCGGCTGTCGGATAATTTTCACCGATAGAATTTTGGCAAGTACTATAGCCTAATATGGGCGAAGTGGAGGCACAAGTACTAAAAGGTCCGTTAGTTAAACAATCGCTACTGGCCGCACAAATTTTTAAATCAGCGGACTTTAGTTTTACTGCTAAATGACTATTCGCCGGTAAACAATAAATTTTTTCCCCGCAACCATTAATTCCGCACTCATGATCAGAAATAAATTCAACCGTTTTATAACCGTTACTAATCACAAAATTACCGGCCAAATAATCGCCGACACAAAAACCGCTGTCACATTTATACGACCGACAGTCGCTATTAACGCTGCACACATCTCCGCCCAACTTACTGGTAGGGCTGGCGTTAACAACCTTAATACTGCTTGAAGCTTCATCGGCCGAACCGGAAACCTGAAGCGGATTTACCGCTTCATTAAAATTAACTTGAATAACCGTATTCATCGGTCGATCGGGTTGTTCTAAATATTTTTTAACTTCACTCCGATCGGTTCCTCCCTTTAACGGTATAATTTCAATCACCTCGGAATTAGTCGTGGTCACGGCAATATCGTTACCGCTTTTACCGCCGACTTTAGCCGTCAAATTAATAACCGAACCGCTCCGCGTAGCGTTGATACTGGGCTCACCACTAATTTTGGCTACCGTATTAGACGCAACAGTTTCGGTTGTATAACCCGGTAACACCAAAATATTATTATTTTCAGAAGATGTCGCGAAAGTATAAACCGTTGAATTGATTGTTAAATTATCTGCTAATTTTTCCGGACTAATTCTAATGTCCCATAGACTGCCGACCGGATGAGAAACGGCAGTCAAAGTCATAAAACCGTCAAATACCGCCCGTCCATTTGAATCAAAATCAGCAATACCCAAAGGATTATTATCAACATCAAATAATTGAGCTTTATTTGGAGCGGCATTAGTTACTTGTACTTCAAATTTAGTAACTGAACCATGATAATCTAAAACAGCCGTCGCCACGGGAGTAGTATCGGATGCGGTAATCGTGTCAATTTTTGCCGCCTCATAAACCTGTGGTAGAGCTTTAACAGTAACAGCTCCGGCTGCAACCTGGGCTGGAGTAATACTGAGAGGTGTGTCTTGTAAATTATCAGGAAATGGAGACATGGAAGACGGAGCAACCACCGGTGGTGTTAAATCAATTTTATTACTGACAGTAAAATTCCAGGCGGCAAAATCCGACTGACAAGTTTTAAACATAGAAACTCCATCAGATGCTCTTTTGATTAAATTAGTGAATTTAATAGAATAAGGAGTGTTGCCATCCGGTGATCCTAAATAATTAGACGGACTTAATACTAAAGTTCTATTGTCTGTTGAAACACCAACTATGGCATTTTTTTCATTAGTACTACCCGCAGGACAGGGGTTAGAAGTGCAGGCATCGCCTAAATCAGTTTTATAGATCCTAACGGCCGCCGGATTAATTTGATTACAAGTCGCCGTGACACCGCAAACGCAAGCCGTCTTGGCAATGCTATCAATACAAACCGAATCTAATTTAACTTTTTCTCTAAAAGTGATAATAATAGAGGTATTACGCGGAACATCTTGCTGACCACTGGCCGGATAAGTACTGACTACCGTACAGGCGCCTATCGCTCCTGCTCCGGTATCAAGACCGCCGCCGCCATTTCCCGTGCCGACGTTTCCGCCAGTTCCGCCGGTTGCGGCCGATAACTGGGCAAGAATATAAGTAGCAATACCAAATGAAGACAAAATAATAATTAAACCGATAATCGCATTTTTCAAAATTCCTTTCGCTTGGGTTATTTTTTCTTCTTCACCGTCGGAGGTCATCCATAAAAAACCGGCATACATAATAATAACAACAACAATTGCTCCCAAAAATCCCAAAGATACTTGGATAATTCGACCGATAAGTAGGCGGGGATCAGTCGAGCTTAGCGACCCGGCCAAGCCGGTGTTAACTTGGCTTATACCAAAATCAGCCGCTAACACAAAATTAGCAGCTAGCATTACTCCTAAAAAACCTAAAAATAAAATAATTAATTTAACTTTTTTAGTCATGTCGACAAACAATAAAAGTTTTAAATTAGATCCTAATATGATATAATTATGATAATTTTATTATACCACATAAAATTAAAAATAAAAAAGGGTTATCACCACTAGATTGAAGATATGACTATTGAAAGAGTAATAAAAAAATTTCAAGATAATCATCCCGGAGAGGACACAACCGTTTTGGCTTTGGCTTTTGAATTTGCCGATATGGCTCATGCCGACCAAAAACGTAAAAATGGCCTGCCTTACATTCAACATCCTCTGCATACCGCCTATACTTTGGCGGAAATCAAAGCTGATTCAGCTACTATTGCCGCCGGACTGTTACATGACGTTCCGGAAGACACCGATCATAGCCTGGAAGAAGTAAAAACGCTTTTCGGCCCGGAAATAGCTATGTTGGTCGAAGGGGTAACTAAACTTGGGAACATAAAATATCGCGGAGTTGAGCGTTATCGCGAAAATCTTAAAAAAATGTTTCTAGCTATGTCTAGCGACTTGCGCGTGATTTTTATTAAATTTTGCGATCGTTTAAATAATCTTCGAACACTAGAAAATCTCCCGCCGGAAAAACAAAAAAGAATAGCCCGAGAAACTCTAGAAATTTATGCGCCCATTGCCGGCCTGCTGGGTATCAGTCGTCTAAAGTGGCAGATGGAAGATATTTGCTTTAAATTTCTTTATCCCGATGAATATCATGAATTAGAATATAAATATGAAGTTGAAAAAAAAGTAGAACGCAATCGTTTTTTTCAAAAAGTTAAAAATATTTTAGAACCTAAATTAGCAGAAGCGAATATTAAATGTACAATTGAGGTGCGTTTCAAACACTTATACAGCATCTATCTAAAAATGCAGAAAAAAGACCGCCGTTTTGACGAAATCTATGATGTTTTCGCTCTCCGTCTTATTGTTTCGACAATTGATGACTGCTATAAAAGCTTAGGGGTTGTTCATAATCTCTGGAAGCCCAAACCTAATCGCTTTAAAGATTATATTGCCGTTCCCAAACCTAACGGCTATCGTTCGCTCCATACCACAATTTTTGGTCCGGAGGGAAAAACTACGGAATTTCAAATTCGAACCTGGGAAATGCACGAAGAAAGCATTTATGGATTAGCCGCTCACTGGTATTATAAGATTCAGCGCGGCACAGAAACATACAAAACCCCCGCCTGGGTCGAAGAAATTATTGATATTCAAAAAGAAATCACTACGACCAGCGAATTAGTCAAGAAAATAAAGTTAAATATTTTTAGTGATCGCATCTTCGTTTTTTCTCCTCGCGGTGATGTTTTTGAATTACCCGGACAGGCCACGCCAATAGATTTTGCTTACGCTGTTCATACTAATATCGGCAATAAAGCCGCGGGAGTTATTGTTAATGATAAAGTCGGGAGACTTGATCAAGAATTAAAAAATGGCGATTTCGTCGATATTTTAATAGAAAAAAAACGTCCTTACCCGAATCGCGATTGGTTAAAATTTGTTAAAACCAAAAGAGCCCGTGACCGAATTAAACAATTCGCCAAAAAATCAACACTAGAAAATATAAAAAGATTCATACCCGGTATAAAAAAATAAAAAATCATCCGCCCTGGGCGAATGATTTTTTGCTTATCTTTCAATTGTCTCCCAAATATTTAATCAAACCCTACGAACGCATAGTGCTCTCTGGCAATTTACCGGTTTTACGTAAATATTCATTTTTCTTACGTAAATCTAGCCCGATTAACGCGTGCTTCTTCTGGAGCTGTTTAGTATTTTTCTGTTCTAGGTGTTGTTTGGAGCGCGCTTTTTCTAAGCGCTTACTGTTTTTTAAGCCTTTCTTAAATTTACGTAAAAAACTTTCAAAACTTTCACCTGGTTTTCTTTTAAAATCCGCCATATAATCCACCTTCCTTTCTATTATTAACTTTTTTTTCAATTAATTTATCTTTTTTAGCTAAACGTTCTTTAATTTTCTTATAAACGACCGTTTCTTGCGCACCAGAATCCATATCACGCATTAGAATCGTACCGTCCATAATTTCCTTTTTTCCTAAAATTAGGCTAGTTTTAGCCTGCATGGCCACTGCTTCTTCTAATTGAATCTTTAAACTATCAGAAGCAAAAGATTGACACACCTTAAAACCGGCTTGTCGCAGATCAGAGAATAACTGTAATGATTTAATTTTGGCTTGATCGCCTAATTGAGCAATAAATACTATATCCTCTTCCGGTTTATTTATCAAGCCCGTTTTATCCTTGACACGGGCTATTGTTCTCTCTAATCCAATAGCCAAGCCAAAGGCTGGAGTGGCCGGACCACCCATACTCTCCACTAACGAATCATAACGTCCGCCGCCTCCCAGAGATAGGCGACCCAGAGGAACGCCGTCATCGTTAACCGGCCAAAATTCAAAAACTATATCATTATAATAATTTAAACCTCGCACCAAATAAGGATTAAAATTATAATCAATATGGAGCTCATCCAAAAATTCCAGAGTTTTGGTGAAGTGTTCCCGACTTTCCGGTGATAAATAGTCGGCGATTTGCGGCGCTTCTTCGTATAATTTAAGACAAGCTTCTTCTTTGCAATCCAATAAACTCAAACAATTCTTACCCAAATTATTTTTACAATAATGACATAATTTCGAGCGCCGACCTCTCTCTTTATAAAAATTTAATAGCTTACCGCAATATTCACGCCGACATTCCGCCGTACCAATACTGTTAATTTGTACCTGAATTTTAATTTTCAGTTCCGAAAAAAAATTATGCGCCACGGCAATAAGCAGGGCTTCGGCGAGCGGCTTATTTTCACCGATAATTTCAAAGTTAACTTGGGTCGACTCTCGATAATGTCCAGTCTGCAGTTTATCATGACGAAAAATCGGACCTAACGAAAATAATCGAGCCGGCAAACCGTTTTCGACTAAATTATTTTCCAAATAAGCGCGAACCACGCCTTGCGTGATTTCGGGACGCAAAGTAATTTTCTCATTTTTTTCTCCTTCCACAAAATAAAATTCCTTTCCGGTACTTTTACGAGTAGATTTCTTATACAAATCATAGCTTTCTAAAATTGGAGTTTTAATCGGGGAAAAATTATAGATTTTTGCGAACTCCCAGGCTTTAGCCACTACATAATCATAATATTTACAATCTATCCCCACTGAATCCTTCATCCCCAAAAGGCGTGGCGGAATTTTTTCGTTTATTTTTTCTGAAATCTTTAAAGGCTCAGCTATATTTTTTTTTCGTCTGGGCATAACAATTAATTATTATATTTAGGCCAAGAAGAGGAATCAAAAAATTTAATTTTAGAAACCGGCCAGCCACGGAACAAAATCTTACCGACAATAAAACTAGAATTAACCGGACCAAAACTACGCGAATCTTTAGAAGAATTACGATTATCGCCTAGAACAAAATATTCATTGGGACCAATATCAATCTTCTCTTCGTTCTGATTAAAAGTGGTTAAATTTACCGGTAAATACGTCTCTTCTAAAGTAAAGCCGTTGGGATAATCCTTATTAAAAATGATAACGCGTCCATTTTTAAATTTAATTTGTTCACCGGGCAAACCGATTACTCTCTTAATAAAATATTCTTGCGGATCGAGCGGATAACGGAAGACTATGACTTGCCCGCGCTCGGGCGAAGCGAGACGATAACTTATTTCATCCACGATTAAATACTGGCTATCCTGAAAATTTGGTTCCATCGATGCCCCCTTCACGTAAAAAGGTTGAATTAAATAATAACGAACCGGCAAAATAATCGCCAAAGAAATAGCGACAACCTTAGTAATTTCTAAAACAAACAAAAAAAATTTCTTCATAAAAAATAATAATTAACTCTTACTATACCAGAAAAAAGTAAATTAATCAAATAGTCTAATTAAACTAATATTTAATAAATAAACATTGCATCTCCATAACTAAAAAAACGGTATTTTTTATCTATTGCCTCCTGATAGGCTCGATCAATCTTATTTTTACCGGCCAGAGCGCTAACCAACAATAATAGAGTGGATTTCGGTAAATGAAAATTAGTAATTAACGCATCAATTATTTTAAAATGATAACCCGGATAAATAAAAATGCCGGTCCAAAAACTCGGCTGAATAGATTTATTTCTTCCTCTATTAATTTCCGGCCAATTAATTGATTCCAGGGTTCGACAGGTGGTGGTGCCAACGGCGATTACTCGTCCGCCCTTTTTTTTAGTCGCTAAAACCGCTTGACTGGTCCTAGCGCTCACTTCCGCGAATTCGCTATGCATCCGATGATCAGTAATGTTTTCTGTTTTCATCGGCGCGAAAGTGCCTAAACCGACATGCAAAGTAATATATTCTATTTTTACGCCTCTGGCTTTAATTTTCTTCAGTAGTGCTTTAGTAAAATGCAAGCCGGCCGTCGGCGCGGCCACTGAACCAATTTTATAATTATCAGCAAACACGGTTTGATAATTATTTTTATCGCTAACCTCTTTTTTTAATCTCTTAATATAGGGCGGCAAAGGAACTTCACCAATCTTATTAACGAGCTGCCAAAAATTTTCACCACTCAAATTAAATTTAATAAGCCAAGTGCCATCAGAATTATTTTTCAAAATTAGGGCTTGCAGTTTTTGAGAAAAATTTATTACTAATCCGATTTTAACTCGTCCGCCGACTAAACACTCCCAAATATTATTTTTTTCCATCTGCCCATTGTTTTGTTTTTCTCCACTAATAATTTTTTTATGTAAAAATATTTCTACGCTTCCGCCGGTTTCTGCTTTTTTACCTAATAAACGAGCCGGAAAAACTTTAGAATTATTCAGGACAAGCAAATCTCCTGGCCGCAAATAATCAACAATATTATAAAAATACCGATGAAATATTTCTTCTTTTGTTCTATCTAACAACAAAAGCCGCGAGTGGTCTCGCGGTCTGATTGGCTTTTGAGCGATAAGTTCCGGCGGCAAATAATAATTAAAATCTTCAACCTTATAAGTCATAAACCGTTAAATTAAACTGCCTGTTCCAGGTTCTTTTAGTCCTAAATGTTGATAGCCGCGAGCAGTCACAACGCGGCCGCGCGGCGAACGATCCAAAAACCCTAACTGCATTAAGTATGGTTCATAAATATTCTCAATCGTTTCCATTTCCTCGCCAGTGGCCGCCGCTAAAGTATTAAGTCCTACCGGTCCGCCCTTGAATTTATGGATTATAGTTTCTAAAATTCGTCGGTCGATTAAATCTAAACCCAATTCATCAACTTCCAATAAATCAAAAGCATTTAGGCTGTCTTTTAGCGATACTTGGCCGTCTCCCTTTACTTCGCAGTAATCGCGAACCCGTTTTAAGAGACGGTTAGCGATACGCGGTGTTCGGCGGCTGCGCTTGGCAATTTCCCGTTCGGCCTCAATATCAACTTTAATTCCTAAAATACTAGCACTTCGTTTAATAATACGCTCAATATCGCCAGTTTCATAAAAATTTAAATGATGAGTGATGCCAAAACGGTCACGTAACGGTGCGGACAATAAACTCGCTAAAGTAGTTGCTCCGATAATCGTGAATTTCGGCAAATCCAGACGTAAGGTTCGAGCACTCGGACCCTTGCCCATAATAATATCCAAAGCATAGTCTTCCATCGCCGGATATAAAATCTCTTCCACGGTTTTATTTAGTCGGTGAATTTCATCAATAAATAAAATATCGCCCGCCTCCAAATTAGTTAAAATAGCGGCTAAATCGCCACTTTTTTCAATGGCCGGACCGGAAGTAATTCTAATATTCGCCCCGATTTCATTAGCAATCACATGCGCTAAAGTCGTTTTGCCTAAACCGGGAGCTCCATATAACAAGACGTGCTCAATCGGTTCACTGCGCTTTTTGGCCGCCGCAATTGTTATGGCTAAATTTTGTTTAACTTTTTCTTGCCCGATATATTCACTTAAAATTTTGGGGCGCAACGATAAATCCAGCGCTTCATCGCCTTGGCGTTCTATCGGACTAATTAATCGATCTTTGATATCAGACATATAATAATTGTACTCAAACCTGACGAAATTCACAAATATCTCGAAAATCGCAAAATCCGCACATTGGCGAGGGCGTCGGAATAAAGTTACGCTTCTTGATCGCGGCAATCCCTTGAATCACTTCCAATTGTAATTTACCAAGATCTTTCGCGCTGGCAGTAAATGAAATTTTTTCTCCGCTTTCTAAATAATAATAGCTTAAGGCGCTTACTTTAACCCGTAAAAATTCTTCTAAAAATAACTGATAAAGAATTAACTGACGCTTATCTTTAAATTCTAATTTAGTCTTACCGCCACCGGTTTTATAATCAATAATTTCTAAAGTACCGTCGCTAAGCTGGTCGACTCGGTCAATCGTCCCCTTGATTATGTCATCACCAACTTTAAAAGAAAATTTCTTTTCCAAAAATAAAATAGACGAAGAAAGACGAGCAGTTTGGCTGATAAAAAATTTTTTTAAAGCTTCTCTTCCTTTAATCTTATATTTCTCCCGTTCATTTTTATCCTTATAACCGTCAGCCTGCCAAAACTCCGCGTAGAGCGCCAACAATCTTTTCTCGCTTAATAATTTTTTTATATTCTCCTCGCTATTATTTTTCCGCTCTCGTTCGGAGCCGGCGAATAAATCTCCTTGGGTCTTTTGCCGGTCATTTAAAATCGGCAATAAAAAATTATATAAAGTATTATGAATAACCCGGCCAAAAATTAACGAAGCTTTATCGGTCGAAACCGGAATCTTTAAAATAAAAGCAAACTTATATTGCAACGGGCAAGTGGAATAAGCGGCTAACTGCGAAAAAGAAAATTTAGCCGGCAAAGAATAACTGTCTGCGGCCGCCGGTTTAATACTAAACGTCGTTTCGCGGGCGTTTAAATAATGAAGATCGCGTAAAAAATTATTTTTAACGCTTAAACTAATTTCCGGGATCTCTGCACTCGCTAAGTCCATCTCCGCGATAAAACGCGACGGTTTTTTTTCACGAGCGCCGCCATAATCTTTGGCTCCGCTTAAATATAGCTTGTCTTTGGCACGCGTCGCCGCTACATAAAATAATCGCCGCTCCTCTTCTAAGTGGATATCGGAACTAATCGCCGCCTGTTCGCGCACTAGAGCGTCCGGCAAAGAAATCTTTTCACTGCGAGAAATAGTCGGAAATTTTTTATCCACCAAATTAACAATAAATACATATTTAAACTCTAAACCCTTAGCACCGTGTACCGTCATAATCTTTACGGTTTCGCTATCAGTAAAATCCAACTTTAAAGCCCCGGTTTCTCCGGCCTCTAATTCTAAATTAATCGCCGTCAAGAAGTCTTTAAGTCGCAAATCCGGCTCAGTTTCTTCCAATTTTTTAATTTTTTGATAAAATTGATTAAGGTAGGAAAATAATTCTAAATCCCGATCACGATCTAAGCTGCTTAGTAAACCGGAGTCATAAGCAAAATGTAAAAATATCTTAGTCGGTTTATGCGTGGCCGCCAATAAAGAATGTTTAGTTATCAAATTTAAAAGCTTATTAATATTAGCGACGCTCTCCGAGCTTACTCCAATAATGGCATTAATATTCTTCAGAGCTTCATACAATGACCAAACCTTCCGCGTCGCCATTTTATTAATGTTGATTAGGTCAGAATGAGAAACTTTAAAAGTTTCCATGTTCAGTACCCGAAACAAGGCGGACGACTCGTGATAATTATCCAATAACCTAAAATAAGCTAAAATATCTAAAATTAAGGGTTTATAATATAATCCCCGCCAAGACATAAACTGATTAGGAACGTTTTGACGGCTCAACTCTTTAACGTAAGACTCGGCCGTATCATTGGCTCGCACTAAAATAGCAAAATCCGACCAAGCAACCGTTCCCTCTCCCGCTACGTATAATTCTTTAATTTTTTGAGCGACATATCCAAGCTCGTCTTCGGCCGAACTAAAATTAAAAAAATTAACTACCGGTCCCGGGAGAGACTTTCCGACGGTCGCTCGGCGGGCAATTAATTTTTTATTAATCTTTAATTTCACCTCCAAACGATTGGGGTTATTATTTTGAATTAATTTATAAGCCTGATCTAAAATTTCTTGTTTTGAACGGTAATTTTCCGTCAAAATAATTTCCTTAGCATCCTCGTAATCATCCTTAAATTGCATGATATTGGACAAAGAGGCGCCACGAAACTTATAAATTGCCTGATCATCGTCGCCCACGACCACTAAATTGTTTTTAGGAGCGGCCAATATCTTAATTAATTCATACTGCGCCCAATTCGTATCCTGAAATTCATCAACCATAATATACTTAAATTTGGCGCGATAAAATTTTAAAATATTCGGACGTTCACGTAACAATTTTAAAGTATAAACAATTAAATCGCCGAAGTCCAAAAAATTATTTTGGAGCAATAACTGATTATAAAAATGATAAGCGTTAGCCAATTCCTTAATACGCTCGACTTCTAAACTCTCTTCATCGTTAGCCCCTAATCTATTATCCTGATTGGACTCCAATTCTTCGGCATACTTTAAATATTCTTCAGCGGAAATATTTTCATCCTTGAGACGAGAAAAATGACGGATTAATTCAGAAATAAATTTTGTGGGGTTTCCTAACGGCCGATAATAAGTTAAATCGAAACGTTCTAAATTTTTTTTAATTAAAACCCATTGATCGGTCTGGGTTAATAATTTAAAACTGGAACTTAAACCGATGTCCAGCCCAAATTCTCTTAAAATCCGCTCACCAAAACTATGAAAAGTATTTATCCATAAATCGACATAACCATAGGGCAAAATCTTGTCCGCCCGCTCAGTCATTTCTTCGGCCGCTTTTTCCGTAAAAGTTAAAAGTAGAATTTCGTCCGTCTTAATATTCTTTTCCGTGATTAAATAAGCTAAACGATTAATTAAAACCGTCGTCTTCCCGGTGCCGGCGCCGGCCACTATTAAAAGCGGCCCCTGATTATGAGTTACCGCTTCTGATTGCGCCTTATTCAGTTGTTCCAATAGATTATGCAACATGGCGGCCATCTTAAAACTTTAAAATCTTCTTAAATTTATCCGCTTTAACCTGACCAATCAACGCTAAATTCAAACCGCCATTAATAAAAATATTTTGAGCGGTCGTTCTCAATTCCGCCGCCGTAATTTTCTTGATCTGAATTAAAAATTCTTCCGGCGTTACCAGTTTTTTTCGCAATACCGCTTGCCGCGCATACCAAACCGCTAAATTATCCGTCGCCTCCATTTGTATTAAAGACTTGCCCTGCAACATGTCTTTAGCCTTGTTTAATTCGGATTCACTAACCAGAGTCTGAGTCATCTTTCGATACTCCGCTAAAATAATTTTAATGGCTGCCTCTGTTTTGGCAATCGGTACGCCGGCCTGAGTCGTTAAATATCCGGAATCGGAATAAGTTTCCGCCAGAGTCCGCACATAATACGCTAAACCGTTACGTTCGCGCAAATTAATAAACAGACGGGAACTCATTGACCCGCCCAGAATTATGGAAAGTAGCTTAACCTTAAGTTCTTGAGCATGGCCAATCCGGTAAGCGCGCACGCCGAGAGATAAATTGACTTGATCAGTTTTTTTATCGACAATTTTTAATTGCGGCTTAGTCTGTTTTTCTTTAACCGCTATTTTATTCCGCCAGCGATTATCTTTAAAATCCGCAAATAATGAGGCCACTTTTTGTTTATCTTCCGATTTAACTCCACCGGCCAAAACAATATACATACTCTTAGTTCCATATTGTGTCTGCAAATAGCTGACAAAATCTTCCCGCTTAAAACTTTGAATATTAGCCTTTGTTCCGATGGTTTCCCAGCCGGCTGGAGTATCGCCATAGAGGCAAGATTCAAAAACATCCTCCACGTGCATCAGCGGATTATCTTCATACATATTTAATTCTTCAATAATCACTCCTTTCTCCCGCTCAATTTCTTCCGCCTCAAATTTAGAATTCAGAAGCATATCGCTGATAATGCTCAAGGCTACTTTCAGTTTCGAAGCCGCTACCTTGATCCAATAGCCTGTATATTCCTTGGAAGTAAAAGCATTATACTCGCCGCCAAGCGAGTCTAATTCGCTAGATAAAGCCAAAGTATTAGGATAACGAGTTGTTCCCTTAAAAAACATATGCTCTAAAAAATGCGACAAACCATTGTTTTGACGATTTTCATATTTAGAACCAGTTTTAATAATAATCAAAGCGGTGGTTGTGGCTGCTCCTTTTACGGGTACTGTAATCAGAGGAATTTTATTTGACAAAATATCAATTTTATATTTATGCATTTTTTTATTATTACTATTCAAGCTATCTCCTTTAAAATAGAGATTAACGCTTGCCTAGCGTATTCTAAATTTACCACATCTCTGATATAATTTAAAGTAGCGTTAAATATTTAATTTTATTTAATTAGAGATAGGTTATGTCTTATAAAATTAGCGATCATAATTTTGTTCTTAATCACGGCAAACAATATAAAATATTGGGAGTTAAGGATTTGCCTGACGAAGAAAAACCGCGAGAAAAAATAATTAAAAATGGCGTTGGCTCTCTAAGCTCCGCCGAACTATTGGCGGTTATTTTAGGTGTCGGCACTAAAAAAGAGGAAGTTTTTTCTATGTCCAGCCGTTTATTGCGTGAATACGGCGAAAAAGGAATAGCCTACCAAAAAAATCCGGCGCTAATCGAAAAAGATTTAAAAATTCCCCTAGCCAAAGCCTGCCAAATAGTCGCCTGTTTTGAATTAGGACGCCGTTTTTATCAAAAAAAACCGGGAGGCTCTATAACTATTCGGACGGCCGCTCAAGCTTTTAATTATCTCAAAGATATGGGTAATTTAAATAAAGAACAGTTTCGCGGCCTCTACTTAAATACTCATTATCAGCTAATTCACGATGAAGTAATTTCTCTGGGAACGCTGGACGCAACCTTAGTCCAGCCGCGTGAAGTGTTTAGTCCGGCTCTACAATATTCCGCCGCGGCTTTGATTATCGCTCACAATCATCCCTCCGGCGTTTTAAAGGCAACCAAAGCCGACGTCGAAATTACCAATAAATTAATCGAAGCTAGTAAAATTTTAGATATTGAAATTTTAGATCATCTCATTATTGGCAAAAATCGCTTTGTGAGCATCATCTAGCCAGGGATGAATTAAGGTTTATTATCTATGCCTAAAAGATACAAAATAAATTCTCTGCCAAGACTTGTCAAAGATGAGTCGAGTACTAAGTTTCATGTAGCCAATAATGATTATTTCGGTACAATCGCGACAGTTTTAAGCCTGCTTAAACAGCAAATAACCAAAAACGACACGGAAAATTATGATCTTCTTCAAAAAACTTTTTTAAATTTAGAAAACGATTTTCTGTTTCTCCAAAATAATTATCAAATTAATAATCGAACTCAGAGCAGGCCTAAAACTAAAAATAAAAATAATAAACCAAACGGTAAGCTTAACAACCAATGATCAGCCAGCATTAGAACCAAAAGAACTATAAAAATCGTCCAGGCTAAGATCGTCCGACGATCTTTTTTTAGCAGAAAAAGAAAAAAACAGAAAAAAATCAAGGCGAGCGTGCCGCTTTGTGCCCACAACAGCAAAAAAACATTATGAACCGGCTGATAAGCCCAGATATTTCGAGACGTCGACTCTTGTTCGGCCAAGGCAACCGTATAATTGCCAACCCCGACACCGAACAGCCAATTATTTTTAATTAAATCTCGAGCTTGAATTAAATAATCTTGACGCTCTTGAAGTGATTTTTGCTCTAAACGAGTATCATCACTGACTCTCACCGCCACTAAATCTCTGTAAGGAAAAGCGACGGCAAAAATCATCACTAGAGAAAAACACAATAAAACTATAAAACGGCCAAGGACCCAATAATCTTTTTTTATAATTAAAGTTAACAAAAGAACAAGTAGACCCAATACGAGAGCTAGCCAAGCAGCTCGAGAAAAAGTAAAAAATAAAGCAAATAAAGCTACAAAATAAAAAATAAATAAAAAAAGTGATTCAATAATTTCTCTATTTGAACGGATTACTTTTTTCTTAGCCAGCAAATAAGCCGCCAAAATTAAAGAAATAGCCAAAGCCCCGCCGAAAATATTAGGGTGGTCCATCCCGCCATAAGCCCTCAGCCAGCGCCCGGAAGCAGTCTCAACAACGGCTGTTCCAACCGAACTCGAATCATGCGATGCTAAACCTAAATATTTAAAAACCGGCGTAAACTGTTGTAAAAACTGATAAATTCCTAAAACTGCTTGCAAAAATAGGCTAGCCAATAAGCTATAAATAATCTTAACTTGATCTAATAAACCGTCTTCATATCCAGCAACCGCTTGTCCTTCGCGCAATAAATAAAACAAACTAATGCCGGTTAAAAATAAAATATAGTGATAAAAAGCCAGTGTCTGATCGGGCGCGAAAAAAAATGAAGCTAAAATCATTAATTCTAAACCAATCAAAGCTCCCCAGAGCCAAGTAATTTTTTCCTCTTGACCCGGGCGTCGAAGTTTGTAACTAAAAAAAACAATTAAAATCACCAGCAGCAATAAATGGCTAAGGTATAAACTAATCTCCGTAAAGTTAGTAGCCGCCGCTCGCAAAACTATTTTAGTTTGCCAGGGAAAGAGAAAAATAAAGAGATAAAACGAATACTCAATAGTTTTCTTTAAAAATTTCATGAATCTTGTTTCCATATTTTTGGGCATATTCTCGGCGGCGATCGTGCTGATAAAATTTTAACACCTGATCATTAACGACGACACCGGCCGAATTATTTATCGCCGCTTTTAATATTGGCGGCATAATTTTTAATTGCCATGCTTTCGCCTGTCTTTCTAGCCAGTCTAAGCAATTTTTTTTAACTACTGGATAAATTGTTTTTAAATCAATAGCTGCACTATTATTATTTAAAAAATGTTCATAAGACTTATTTTTATTATATAACAAAACTAAACCCCGACGCCAATAATCAAAATAAGGATCTTCGCCGCTAAGACGTAAATTAGTTAAATTAGAATAATCCTGAGTTAAATAAAAACTTAAACAAATCTTATCCTTTTTGGTCCGAATATTCGGCCGACTGTTTAAAATTTTAGCTAAACCGGTACAATATAAACGGCTCAGCCAAATTCGCCGCGGCTCGGTAATAATAAAAAAATCAATATCGCTGCCGTCGTGTAAATTATAGGCACCAATAATATTGGCAAGAGCCACAACTCGAACAAATGGGAAAAAACTAAATAAATAAGTAAACCTTCGGGCGATTTTAACTTTACGACAAAAATAATTATATCGTTTTTGTCGAGTGACCACTATCTCGGCTCGACCATTTAAAAAATAAAACCCGTTCTTTTGTTGGATAATCAGCCGATAAGCGTTATTATTTTGGCCGTCGCTAAAAATAAAATTATTTGTCACTGGTTCTAAAATTTTATAAATTTTTTCTAATTCTATCGATTTGTCCAAATTTTCCCAAATTTCATAAGCCGTTAACGGATATTCGAACATATCAAAGAAAGCAACCACCGAAATGATTGCTCTCAGCGACCGATCAAAATCTTTTAAACCATCTTCAGACATGGATTTATTAATTGTTTTTAGGACGCTCAATTTTTAAAACTTCAATTTTGCTTTCGGAGTCGGTAATCTTGGTCACGTCTTTATCTATTTTTTTAAATTCGATATAAGCATTATTATAATGATTTACCGTAGTAGACATTGATACTCCCAGCTTTTTCATAAAATCATCATAGCTATTCATATGTCTCTGAAGTTTTTCAATATTCGCTCGAATTTCTTTAGCCTTTTCTTCGATTTGCATAGCTTTCAATCCCTGTAAAACAGTCTGTAAATAAGCCAAGAAAGAAGTCGGAGAAACAATAATTACCTTTTTATCACGAAAAGCATATTCAATTAAATCACGCGTATTAACTTTTACCGCACCCACCGAATTAACCAATAAATCATAATAAATTGCCTCCGAGGGAATAAACATAAAAGCGAATTCTAGAGTATTCTCGCCCGGTTTGACGTATTTAGCTGTTTCATCGATACGATTCTTTAAATCCTGCTTAAACTGAATTTCTAATTTTTTCCGAGAATCAGAATCAGAACAATTAATCAATTTCTCATAATTTTCCAAGGAAAATTTAGCATCAATCGGAATAACTTTATCTTTAACAAACACTACGGCATCGACAATTGTCCCATCCTTAAACGGATATTGCATCTGATACGACTTCGGCGGTAAAACATTTTTTAAAGTCTCTTCCAAAAAATATTCCCCCAAAACTCCGCGCTGTTTAGGATTTTTTAAAATATCTTGTAAGTTTTGCAATTGCGCCGAAAAATTAACGACCTGTTTATTGGTCTCGTCTAATTTAGTTAACTTCTCGGTTACATCGGCGATTAACTTAGCCGATTGAGAAGTAATATTTTGAACAATCTTGGCGTTTTGGCCGAATTGTTCTTGATTGGTTCGATGGGTTTCCGATAATTTACGATCCAACTCCAGACGCAACTCATTGTTCTGATTAGAGAGTTGCGTTAATTTTTCCGATTGCTGAATTAAACGTTCGGTCACGGCATCGATTTTCTGATCATTAACACCTTCTTTTTTCCGCAACAACAAAAAAATCACGGAAATTAAACCGATTATCAAAATTATTAATAAAAATATTATAAGCAAATTCTCCATATAAAAATATCTTTATTTAAATCACTTTTTAATTTGCTCTTTTAATAAATCTCTTATTTCCGTCAACAAATTTTGATCTTTCGTTAAAGAAAAACGAGTCGCTTCGTCGTTGGTTAATTTCAATTGCTTTTTCAGGCGCGTGACAGCCTTAACCATGATAAAAATTACCACAGCGATTATTAAAAAATCTAAAACATTCTGTAAAAAAATACCAAGATTTAAATTAATCGCCGGCTTCATAACCGCTCCGTTCGCCCCGATTATTGCTTGTTTTAAAGTAATTTTAAAATCGGCGAAATTAGCTCCACCCATTATAACCCCCAACGGTGGCGTAATTATATCCGCCACCAAAGAAGAAACGATTTTCCCGAAAGCGCCACCAATGATAACGCCGACAGCGAGATCAATGGCGTTTCCTTTCACGGAAAAATCTTTAAATTCTTTAAAAAATTTGACCATATTAAACCCAAGTAACACCGGCAATTTTATCGCTCTCTTCTTTAAAACGCATAATCCGCACTCCTTGCGTATCTCGCCCTAAAACACTAACCGACTTGAATGGCGTTCTAATAACCTGCCCCTGTTCGGAAATAATAATTATATCCCTTCCTTCCATATTATCGGCATTAACTAAAAAAGCATTAGTAATATCCCCGGTTTTAGTCGTTACTTTAGCGGTTTTAATGCCACTGCCACCGCGTCCTTGAATCTTATAGGCATTAAGTTCTGTTCGTTTTCCAAAACCATGCGCCATAATCGTTAAAATTTGATAATTCCTTTTTTTGTCTTTATCGGTTTTGGCGACTCCCATACCAATAACCAAGTCATCTTTGTGCAGCCTAATTCCATGGACACCGGCCGCTCCTCGTCCCATATCTCGAACATCCGTTTCTTTAAATCTAACAGCCTGACCTTTAGCAGTTATTAACTGAATATGATCAGTCCCGGAAGTGGGCTTAACCCAAATTAATTTATCATCCTCTTTGATTTTAATAGCAATCAGGCCGCTGCGGCGGACATTAGAAAAAGCGCTCAACTCTACTTTTTTCACTAATCCTTTTTCAGTCGCAAAAAATAAATATTTACTGAAAACTGCCTTATCTAAAGGCAAAATAGATGAAACTTGTTCACTGCCGATAAGTTGTAAAAAATTTACAACCGGAGTGCCCTTAGCAATTCGTGACGCTGCCGGTATTTCATAAACCTTCAATTGAAAAGCCCGGCCCTTGGTAGTAAAAAATAAAATATCATTATGAGTCTGGGAACTAAACATAAATTCAACCATATCCTCTTCCTTAGTGGTTAGCCCCATTACGCCTTTTCCCCCGCGCGCTTGGACCTTAAAGGTATCCGGCTCTATTCTTTTAATGTAACCATCACGGGTCATCATAACTACCGTTTCTTCATTGGGCACCAAATCCTCCATACTAAATTCTTTAATACCATGGGCGACAACCTCAGTTCGTCGTTCATCGCCATATTTATCAGCTAAAATCTTTAATTCTTCTTTAACAATACTACGAATTTTAGCAACTGATCTTAAAATTGCTTCTAATTCTTTAATCAACTTCAATTTTTCTTTCAATTCTTCCTCTACTCTCAGTTGCTCGAGGTTCGCTAAATTCTGCAAACGCATCTCTAAAATAGCAATCGCTTGTCTCTCCGACAGTTTAAATTTTTTAATTAAATTAACTTTCGCTACTTCTTTGTCTTTAGAAGCTTTAATCGTCTTGATGACCTCGTCAATATGCTTTAAGGCAATCATTAGGCCTTCTAAAATATGAGCGCGATCTTGAGCTCTATTTAAATCAAACTGCGTTCTACGGCGAACGACTTCTTCTCGATGTTTGATATATTCCTCTAAAATCATCTTTAAAGTAAGAACTTTAGGTTGAATACCGTCGACTAAAGCCAACATATTAAGATGGAAAGTGGTTTGCAGAGAGGTATGTTTATAAAGACTATTTAAAATTTTCTTAGGATATGAGTCTTTCTTTAATTCCATAACCACACGAACGCCATCTTTATCCGATTCATCTCGCAAGGCCTTAATTCCTTCTATTTTTTTATCTTTAACCAAATCGGCGATTTTTTCCACCAAATCCGCCTTATTAACTTGATAAGGTATTTCGGAAATAACAATTTTAAATCCACCAGATTTTTCTTCTTCCACATTAGCTCGGCCACGAACGACAACGCCGCCTTTACCGGTAGCATAAGCGGCTAAAATTTCTTTTTTATCATAAATAATTCCACCGGTAGGAAAGTCTGGACCCTTCACAAACTGCATTAAATCTTCAACGCTCGCTTCCGGATTAACAATCAAATAATCAATCGCCTCGGCCAATTCCCTTAAATTATGAGGGGGTATATTAGTCGACATGCCAACGGCGATTCCCATCGTCCCGTTTAATAATAAATTAGGCAGCTTGGCCGGCAATAAACGCGGTTCCTTATGACTACCGTCATAGTTCGGAATAAAATCTACCGTATCTTTATCAATATCAAAAAGCATTTCTTCGGCGACGGCCGAAAGTTTTGCTTCAGTATAACGCATCGCTGCCGCATTGTCTCCGTCCATTGATCCAAAGTTTCCTTGTCCGCGCACTAAAGGATAGCGCAAAGAAAATTCCTGAGCCATGCGCACCATGGATTCATAAACGGCCGAATCTCCATGAGGATGATATTTACCTAAAACTTCACCGACTACCGTAGCTGATTTACGAAACTTAGCGTTAGCCTTTAGACCAATATCCCACATGGCATATAAAATACGACGATGCACCGGCTTTAAGCCGTCGCGAACGTCCGGCAGGGCGCGCGAAACAATAACGCTCATGGCGTATTCCAAATAAGATTTACTCATTTCATCGACAATCGGCTGTTCTTCTACTAGACCGTAAGCGGTTTTTTTACGTAAATTGGTCGTAAACTCCGAGGAAGAATCAATTGATTCCGACGATGAATCTTCTAATTTATTTTTATCTGGTTTAGACATAAAAATTAATAAACAAGTGCTGTTATGCCCTCGCAACCGACAGGAATCTGACAAACAGGAGCCGATCCGATAGTTGGCATACAGTTTATATATTTAGGACAATTATTCTGTTTATCGACAGGCAATGGAGTTTCAGCCTCGAATGTAGTAGTAGCAATGGAACTTGTAGATACAATAGAGCTTGTAGCGACGGTTGTAGTGGCCATAACAATATCAACCGCAGAAGGCGAGGTAGAACTCTTGGTGTTTTTTAATAAATTTACTAAAAAATCAGTGCTGCTGGTTGATGCCTGAGGAACGGCAACTTTATTAATTTTACCAAGTTGTCCTTGTATATCCGCCAAAGTTTTATTTAAATCAGTCTTTAATTTTACCCAAGACTCTTGATCGCTGGTCGCTGACGTTTGTTGATTATTGCGCCAAATATTTTTTAAATTAAAAACCCAAATTAATAAAATAAAAATCGCTAAAATAGTTACCGTTATTTGCATTAATAATATTTTTTTGGGTCGATTTTCTTCCATAATATTACTCCTTAATGCCATCAAGATTGACGTCATAAAGAATTTGCTCTGATACTAGGCGATATTTCAAGATTTCTTCTGACGTAAACCAAATAGGCATCTCTCTTGCCGCCTCTGATAACGGATCGGAACAATGGACAAGATTACGAACTGCTCGATTATCAATACTGGACAAAGCATAGGAATCTAAAGTATAATCGCCGCGGATTGTCCCACCATCGGAAGATAAGGGCTCGGTCGAACCGACTATTTTTTTAACAATCCCGACGGCTTGATTGCCCTCCCAAACCATCGGCACAATCGGACCGCAACTCATAAATTTGACCAGAGCTCGAATAATATCTTTACCATATTCAATCGCTTCCTTTTCAATCGCTAATCCGGCCGCTTGTTTCTCTTCGATTGTTCTCTGCCCCTTCTTCAAAAACCATTCATCATCCTTATTATAATGTTTCCAAAGTTGTTCCTCGGTAGCCATGGTTATTTTTAAAGCCACTAATTTCAAACCCGTGTTTTCGATTCTTTTAATAATTTCCCCAACCAACCCGCGCTGCACCGCATCAGGTTTAAGAATAACCAATGTCTGTTCTTTCTTCGGATGAATCATATATTATAAGCTTAATATTATTAACTCTCTATCTTCCTGAGGAAGATCTTTTTTAGAAATTTTTAATTTTTCTTCATAGGTCGGGGTTAAACCCAATTCCTTAATAAATTTATCAACACCGTCAACGTCTACCTGCGAATCTTTGGTTTTATAATGCATAGGAATAACAATACGCGGTTCAATCTGCGAAATTACTTCAACCGCTTTTTTAGCGTCAATAGTATATTTTCCTCCAACCGGTATCAATAAAATATCGGTTCCCACTAATTTTTCCAGCTGAGCATTGTCCAAAATCTGTCCCAAATCACCCAAATGCACTATTGAAATATCGTCAATTTCGATTCTATAAATAACATTGCCACCCCGCTCTGTTCCATTTTTATCATCATGATAAGAATCTATGCCTTCAATAAGAACTCCTTTAAAATCATATTCCCCGGCACAATCAATAACAAAAGGCGCTCCGCGCAAGGCACCGACATTATTATGATCGTGGTGCTGATGAGAAACGGTAACAATGTTCGCTTCAAAATTAGGCACTTTCAGACCAACGGCTTTATCAAAGGGATCAGTGACCAGCGTCACGCCGTCCGGTCCGATTTTATCTTGAATTTTAAAGCAAGAATGACCCTGCCAAGTAATAATCATATATCTTTAACAATAAAAATAGGTCAATAAACCTTATATTTATAATAACAAACTTAGGCTCGACGGTCAACCTGAAAAATTAACCAAAAAATCAGAAAAAACCTATTTTAAAACTCGGTTTATCCTTAAGGTGTAATAATTTTAAGGCTACCGGATTGATCAGTTCGTTTAAATTTTATTCCTAGTTCGGTTAAACGCGCTAGAATAATTGGGCTAGGGTGCCCGAATCTATTGTCTACCCCGACGGATATAATAATTAATTGAGGATTGACGGCCCGCAAAAATTCTTCACTATTCGCGCTGTTAGAGGCATGATGGGCCGCTTTAAAAACTAAAGCCTTTAAATCCCAATGAAAACTAATTAAGGCTTTTTCTACGGCCGCGCTATTATCACCAGTAAACAAAAAATTTTTACCGACACAAGCTAATTTAACCACCAATGAATTATTCTGATCCTCTTTTACTCCCAAAAACCGGGGATTTAAAAAATTTAATAAACAATCAGTTCCTAAATTCAGTTGTGAGGTGGAGACTATCGAGCTCAGCTTAATTTTTTGTTCTTGCGCAACCCGCAATAACGTTTCTAAAACTGGAGACTCAAAAACACCGGAAGCATAAATTATTTGTTTAATTTGGTATCTCTTGAGAACTTCGACTAAACCCGTTATGTGGTCATCATGGTAATGACTGAAAATAATTAAATCAATTCGTCGTCGATAAAAAGGCAAGCTGTCTCCGAGGCGGCGCAGAATTGTATTGTCCGGTCCGCCATCGATTAAAATTACCAGGCCGCCGGGTGTGGTAATTAAAGCCGAGTCTCCTTGACCGACATCAAAAAAATTAAGTGTTAATTTTCGGGACCGATAATAAAAATAAAAAATGATTATTAAAAATAAAAAACAAAAACTAATAATCGCTAAACAGCCATTTTTATTTAGAAATTTTTTTTGGCCTGATTTAAGCATAGATTTACCGGATAAAATCTTGACTTATTATATAAAATCAGAGATGAAGAAAAAATAAAGCCAAACAAAAACCGCTCGGCCTAAAACCGAGCGATTTTTATACAATTTAAAAAGTCATTATCTTTTTTTACCTTTTTTGACGGCCTTTTTAACTTTTTTTACCACCTTTTTTACTACTTTTTTGGCCACCTTTTTTTTGGCAACTTTTTTCACCGCTTTTTTTGCAGCTTTCTTTTTCATAAATTCACCCCCTCTCTTAAAATAAATTCTAAATTCTTACGATTAATTTTTTTAAATTAAAAAAATTATCTTCTTGCTTATATTATAGAACTAATTAAAATAAGTAGCAATAGTTTTTTTATTTTTTATAAAAAAATCCACTGCTCGATTCCGAGAGCAATGGATTTTTTATTTTTTCTTTTTTCTTTAAATTTTTTTCAGATCATTTTAAAATTTGTCCTGAAAAAAATTCTGCAGTTCGGCTATATCAATTCTCGACTGCTTCATAGTATCGCGATCGCGCACCGTAACTTGGTTATTTTCTAAGGTATCAAAATCAATCGTTAAGCAATACGGGGTGCCGATTTCATCTTGTCGGCGATAACGCTTACCAATATTTCCGTTATCATCGAATTCACAACGCCATTTCAATTTCAAGCTATCATAAATACTCCGAGCCCTTTCCACTAACTCCGGTTTATTTTTTAAAAGGGGGAAAACCGCAATTTTAATCGGGGCCAACTTAGGAATTAATTTTAAAACTATCCGGCTATCTTTTGGTTCTTTCGATTTGCCGTTTTCAGCCAAAACCTCCTCTTCCCGATATGCTTCGCATAAAACCGCTAAAAAAGTCCGCCCGACACCGACCGATGTTTCGACAATATGCGGCATAAATTTTTGATTAGTGACCGGATCCAAATAATTCAAATCCTGCCCGGAAAATTTACTATGCTGAGTCAAATCATAATCACCGCGAGCATGAATGCCTTCCAGCTCTTTAAAACCAAACGGATAATTATATTCAATATCATAAGCGTCTTTTGCATAAAAGACTAAATTATCATGTTTATGCCATTTTAAATTTTCGGCTTTAATTCCTAAATCCAAATAAAACTGCCAGCGCGTTGCCTTCCAATAGTCAAAATATTTTTGATCATCGCCCGGTTTGATAAAATATTGCAATTCCATCTGTTCAAATTCACGCGTTCGAAAAATAAATTGCCGGGCGGTAATTTCATTTCGAAAAGCTTTACCGATTTGCGCGATGCCAAAGGGAATCTTAACACGTGTCGAATCTAAAACATTTTTAAAATTAACATAAATACCCTGGCAAGTTTCACCGCGTAAATAGGTTGGCTCTTTCGTCCAGTCGCCGGTAAAATTTCCTAAATTAGACTGGACTAATAAATTAAATTTTTTTCCCGGAGTAAAATCTTGAGAACCGCAAGTCGGACATTTTATTTTTTCTCGATTTTTTTCAAAAATCTGATTAATTTCTTCTTCCGTCATTTTTTCATCGGCAAAAACTTCCGCCTCTTCCAAAAGTGCATCCAGGCGCAAACGCATGTGGCATTTCTTGCATTCCGTCAGTGGATCAGAAAAACCCTTAACGTGTCCCGAAGCCTCCCAGATTTTAGGACTCATAAAAATAGCGGAATCTAAACCGACAACATCATCGCGCAGCTGGGTCATAGTCTTCCACCATTCCGTTTTAATATTATTAGCCAATTCCACGCCATACGGACCGAGATCATAAACGGCCGTAAAGCCGTCATAAATTTCCGAAGACGGAAAAACAAATCCGCGGCGCTTGCACAGCGAAACAATTTTATCCAATGAATTGTCGTTTTCTGATTTTTTCATAGGTGTTTATTCCGCCGACCGGCGAATTACATTTCTTCTAAAACTTTTATTCCTAAAATACTAAAACCATTGGTTAAAACCTGGGCAATGGCCTCGATCAGGGCTAGCCGAGCTTTTTTAATTTTCATTTCAGACTTTAAAATATTCACTTCATGATAATAATCATTAGACAGTTGTGCTAGTTCAAACAAATACTTAGTCAACTCACTGGGATTATATTTCATCGCTGCTATTTTTACTATTTCCGGATACTTGGCAATTTTTAAGAGCAAAGATCTTTCTTTAGAATCTTTTAATTCTGTTAAATCTAATTTACCCGATAAAATATTTAAACCGCCCTTGCGAACAATACTTTTTAACCGCGCGTAACTGTATTGTATATAGCAAGCGGTATAACCGTCAAATTTGGCGGCTTCTTCGATGTTAAAAGTAATAATTTTATCGGCGCTAACTTTAAGCATTTCAAATTTAATCGTCGCTAGGGTTAAATTATTAACTACGGCTTGAATCCGCTTGTCTTTCCAGTCAGTATGCCGTTTTTTGGTTTCTTCTAATAGTTTAGCCGCTACTCGATCTTTCAGTTCTTGATAAGTAATAACATTGCCGGTCCGCGATGACATCATCCCGTCCGGTAAGGTCACAAAGTCATAGGTTAAATGAACCATCGGCTTATTATAACCGATTAACTCTAAAATTTTAAATAATTGTTGAAAATATAAACTTTGACGAACATCGACAACGTAAATCGACTGATCCAAATTATATTTATTAAATTTTTCCGAAGCGAGTGCTAAATCGGCTACTGCATATAATGCCGTGCCATTAGTTCTAATAACCGGCAACACGCCTAAATCATATTTTTCTAAATCGGCGATAATTGCTCCTTCACTTTTTCTCAATATTCCTTGAGAAATTAAATCTTTGACTATTGCCAATCCGGCATCGACCGCTTCACTCTCGTAAAATATATTTTTAAACTTAATTCCCAGTTCTTTATAAATAGAATCGAAATATTCGATACTCCATTGCCGGGAAATCTGCCAAAATTTATAATTTTCTCCCTGCCGATTTTCAATTTCTTTCATTATTGCCGTGACTTCGGATTTACCATCAGGATTATCCTCTAAAAGTTTACTGGCCTTAGCATAGCAACGTCCCAATAAATAGCCCCGCGGTTCCGGCCGCTCAGCATAAACCGGATCACGGCGCCAATTCCAAATAGTTTTAGCGACATGAATACCAAAATCATTAATATAAGAAACCGGCACGGAACAATAACCGTTGGCGTTTAATAAATTATTAATGGCATCGCCATAAGAGATGTTTCGCAAATGGCCGACATGATATTCTTTATGAGTATTACCGTTAGAATATTCAATCATCACTCGTTGGCCATGGCCAATTTTATTAATACCATAATTATTTTTTTCTTTTTTAACCGCCTCAACAATTTCTACCGCTAAATATTCGGGAGAAATAAAAAAATTCAAATAGGGGCCGACGGCTTTAATATCTAAAAAATATGATTTTAATTCTAAATTATTTTTTAAACTAACGCTTAGCTCCTGAGCTAATATGACTGGATTAATTTTACGAATCTTAGCTAAATCAAAACAAGCTAAACTTAAATCCCCTAAGTCTAAGCTGGGCGGATAAGAGAAAACCGCCGATTCTAATTTTAGGGCAGTTATAATTTTTAATTTTAATTCTTCTAACACCATATAACCTTAATAATCTTGAAAATAGATATGACTATTTCCAATCACCTTAGCAAACTACTTTAATAAAATGAAATTTACCGCGAGAAATAATCAATTCTGATTTAATAACAACCTCTTTTTTAATGTCTTTGACCACAATAAATTCTCCGTTTTCTTGCAACTTAATCGCCCCCTGTTCAATTAAGCGCCGCGCTTCACTCTTGGTATTAACTAGTTTTGTTTCCACCAGCAAATCAACTAAACTATACTTATTTCTGGTCACCGGCCATGATTTGATGTCCGTCGGCATTTCTTTTTTCTGGATGGTTTTAATAAAATTTTCCTGCGCTTCTTGGGCTAATTTTTCTCCATGATTTATTCTGGTAATCTCCAGAGCTAATTTCATTTTTAAATCACGCGGATTAACCTGGCCTGTTGCTAAATTCTTAACTATATTAGTTACTTCACTCAGCGGCACATTAGTGCATAGTTCAAAAGCCGAACCGATTGCTCCGTCCGGCCAAGACATTACTTGGCCGTACATATTATCCGGACTTTCATTCAAAAAAACTACATTGCCTTCGCTTTTTCCCATTTTTTTACCATCTTCATCCGCCAACAACTTCATGGTCAAAACAAATTTCTCTTTATTTTTCAAAATTTTTAATAAATCTCGGCCGCACATCATATTAAACATTTGATCGTTGCCGCCAATTTCCAAATCTACATCCATAACGACGCTGTCATAAGCCTGAGTCAACGGATACAAAAATTCATGTAAATAAATCGGTTTTTCCTCTTTTAATCTTTCCTGGAACATATCGCGAGTTATCATCTGCTGCACCGTAAAATTGGAAGCTAATTCAATTAGACTTTTAAAATTTAGTTTATCATTCCAGGCGCTATTATACATAATTTTAGCCGCATTCTCCCCATCAAACTTTAAATAAGCGGAGGCTTGCTGCTGATAATCGCGGGCATTACGCAAAACTTCTTCTCGGCTCATTTTTTTCCGCGCCGCTTTTTTATCGGTCGGATCACCGATTAACCCGGTAAAATCACCAATCAAAAATATTATCTCATGACCTAAGGCTTGAAATTGTCCTAATTTATTAATAGAAATAGCATTACCGACGTGTAAAGCGGGCGCCGTCGGGTCATAACCACAGTATAAACGCAGGCGCTCACCGCTTAACAATTTTTTTTCCAATTCTTGGTAATTAGGATAAACCCTTTCTACTCCACGGGTTAAAAGTTCCGCCACTAGTTTTTTGTCCGTAATAACTTTAGACATATACAGGTATTAATGCTTGGTATTAATTAAAAAATTATGTTATAATATTATCAGACTTTACTAGATTTTTCAAGAAATTTTAAATAATAAAAATTTAATAAGTTAATAATAAAAAATAATTTTTAAATGTATGTTTTCTTACCGCTCTTTATTAAAACAAGCTTGGATAATTACTTGGCGAAATAAATATCTCTGGTTTTTAGGGTTATTTGCCGCCTTAGTCACCGGCGGCGGCGCCTGGGAATATCAGATGTTGAGCCAAAGCTTAAATCAAGGCCTGATTAACAGCTCTTATTATCAATTAAGTAGCGTTCTGGCAATTAGTGATTTGGCAAAAAATTTTTTATTAGGAATTGTAAATTTATTCCAATATGATTTTTTGACGATCATCAATATTTTTTCCGCCCTGCTAATTACAGTCGCGATTCTTTGTTTTTTTATCTGGTTAGCGGTCGTTTCTCAGGCAGGATTAATTTATGACGTCAAAAAAATCTTAAATAATAAAAAAAAGGAACAAAAATTAAGTTTACGCGACAGCCTGACCGCCGGACACGATCATTTTTGGTCAGTTTTAAGCCTAAACTTAACAATCAAGGTCATAACCGCTTTTATCTTCTTTATTATAAGCTTACCGCTTCTTTTCTTAGCAATTAAAGACCTGTCAATTTTGGCGGTCATTTATACTATTTTATTTGTAATTTTTGTGCCAATATCGATGGGCTCATCTTTAATGATCAATTATGTGATCGCCTATCGAGTCTTGAATAATTATTCTTTTATAGTTTCTTTAGAAAAAGGTGCTGTCTTGTTTAAAAACAATTGGCTAATTAGTCTGGAAATGGGGGTTATTCTGTTTATTATAAATTTCCTGGCCAGCGGCCTGATTTTGATAATCTTATCTCTTTTATTGCTCCCCTTATTGCTGCTGGGGCTAATATTAAACCTGACCTGGTTGACGACCTTAATAATATTTTTCGCTCTAATTATTATCGTAATTTTCGGCTCAGCTCTAACGTCCTTCCAAATAGCAACCTGGACCAGCCTATTTTTACGTTTGAATGATAAAGGCGGCATCGCTAAATTAGAGAGACTCTTTAACCGTCAAGAATAACTCCATTCCGTACTTTTATGAGTGACTTCTCCTCAATTCAAAATTTAATGCATCCGACCGATGACGAAGAAAGCGTCGCCGGTCGTTTTGCTATAAAACAAACAGAAATAAAAATCAAAGAAATTGAAAAACAGACTAAACAGACCGCTCAACAGCTTGGACTGGATTATGTAAATTTAGCCGGATTTCCTATTAGCCCCGAAGCTCTGGTCTCAATCCAGGAAGAACGAGCTAGAGAGATTAATCTGGTTTGTTTTTATTACGACGGAAAAAATATCCGTTTTGGCTGTTTAGCTCCTAGTTCCGAAGTCAAAGAAGAGGTAACCAGATTAAGCGATCAATACTTCGCGACGGCCAAACTTTACCTGATTTCCGAGTTAAGCCTAGAGACCGCTCTAAAAGCCTACAAGGCTTTACCAAAAATTAAAAAATATGAAAGCGGCGTAGAAATAAATGAAGACAATTTAAAAAAGTTTCAAGAGGCAATCAGTAATTATAAAAATCTCAATCAAAAAATTAACGAAGTCAATATTACCGATATTGTCACCCTGATGCTGGCCACCGCCTTAAAGGTTAACGGCAGCGATATTCATATCGAAGCGGGAGAAAACGGCGTAGCGGTCAGAATCAGAATCGACGGCGTCCTGCAAGAGGCAGCGGTCATTAGTCGAGAAAAATGGAGTAAAATTATTTCTCGCTTAAAAATTTTAGCGCGCGTTAAAATTAACATCAGCAACCAGCCGCAGGACGGACGTTATACTATCTATTTAAAAGATAAGAAAATTGATGTTCGTTGTTCTTTCCTGCCAACCGCTTATGGAGAAAGCGTAGTTATGCGCATACTTGATCCGGCCTCGGCCGCACTTGGGTTCGGCGATTTAGGAATTAGACCAGAAATCATGCCGATATTAACCCGCGAACTAGCCAAACCTAATGGTTTAGTTCTTACGGCAGGACCGACCGGAGCAGGTAAAACGACTACTTTATACGCTATTCTAAATAAATTAAATCAAGCGGGAACAAAAATAATTACTCTGGAAGATCCAATTGAATACCAACTGGCGGGAATTAACCAGAGCCAAGTTAATGAAAAACACGGTTATACCTTTTCCGACGGTTTACGCTCTATTTTAAGACAAGACCCTAATATCGTAATGGTCGGCGAAATCCGCGACCTAGAAACTGCTGAAATATCGGTTCAGGCCTCTCTTACTGGGCACTTAGTATTATCGTCTTTGCATACCAACGATGCTACCGGCGTTATTCCTCGTTTAATGGATATGGGAGTGAAACCTTATTTTTTAGTACCCTCGATTAATATTATTATCGGCCAACGCTTAGTGAGAAAACTTTGTCCGCATTGCCGTCAGCCGCACACCTTAAACACGGAAGAGGCTGACCAAATAAATAAAATCTTGGCGGTAATTTCTCCCAAAGCGAACGTGAAAGTACCAGCTAAACTGCCGCAAATTTACAAAGTCGGGGAAGGTTGCCAAGATTGTAATTTTATCGGTTATAAAGGACGAATGGGTATCTATGAGGTTTTTACTCTGGACGACAAAATAAAACAATTAACCATTGACCAGGCTCCTTCTTTTAAAATATTGCAACAGGCGATTGAAAATGGAATGATCACTATGCTACAGGACGGAGTTCTAAAAATTATGGAAGGGGTCACTTCTTTAGAAGAAGTTTATAGGGTTATCGGTAATTTTGATTATATCAATGATTTATATGATGTCGTTATTTCTCAAACCATCGGACGAGGCGTCAGAATTACGCCAGCTCAGGTACAATTAGCCGAAACTCTGGGCAGCGATATTACTAAAATAGCCGATGCTGTTAAAGAAATTCCTACCGGCGAATTAATTAATTTAGTGATGGTCTTGGGGGCTGTTAGAGATGCCGGCGATATTCATATTGAACCGACGGAAAAGGACGTAAAAATACGCTTCCGCATCGACGGTGTTCTTCATGATATATTAAGTTTACCAAAAACAAGTTACTTGCCTTTATTATCGGAAATAAAAATTCTAGCCGGTGAAGCCACCAATATCAAACGCGCTACTTTTGACGGACGCTTTGCTATTTATCTGCCGACCAACAAAATAGATTGCCGTTTATCGATTATCGCCGGCGGCTACGGTGAAACAATTGTTATTCGCCTGCTGTCTTCCTCGGCCGCTAATTTAGACATGAACAAATTAGGCATAACTTCCGTTGCTCTGGATTCTTTGCATTTAGCCATGAAAAAAACTCGCGGAATTATTATTACTACCGGCCCGACGGGTAGCGGAAAAACTACGACTTTATACAGTATTTTAAATCAATTAAATAAACCTGATGTTAAAATTATTACCGTTGAAGACCCAATCGAATATCAGCTTCCGGGCGTTATGCAAACTCAAATTGATGAAGAACATGGCTATACTTTTTCTTCGGCTATGCGTTCACTGCTCCGTCAAAATCCTAATATCATGATGATCGGCGAAATCCGCGATAGCGAAACCGCTAAAATAGCCATTGAAGCTTCTTTAACCGGACATTTAGTTCTCTCCACAATCCACGCCAATAGTGCCGCCGGCGCTATTTCTCGCTTTGTCGGTTTAGGTTTAGATCGACAGACTCTGGCTAATGCCATCGAATTTACTATTGGCCAACGCCTGGTTCGTCGCATCTGCCCCTTTTGCCGAAAAGAAACAGAGATAAAGCCGGAAGACTTCGAACGCGTTAAAGAAATTTTAGCGACCATAAAAAATACTAAAATAAAAATTCCCGATAAGTTAACATTTTATACCGGATCTGGCTGCGATAAATGTGGACAAATAGGCTATAAGGGCCGTCTGGGTTTATACGAAACCATTACTATGGACTCCGAAATTCGTAAATTAATCCAGACTGAAAATGTTACGGATTTTGACATTGAACTTGCCGCTGTTAAAACCGGAATGATCACTATGCTACAGGACGGCGTTCTAAAAGCGTTAAACGGAGAAACTAGCATTGATGAAGTATTTAGAGTAATTTAAATTTAATTTATGATTGATCCTAAATTTTTGAGCAATTTAAAAAATAATTATCAAACTAACGAATCCGAGCGGCGTCAGATTATTAGTGCATCCAACAGTATTCTCTTCGAGGCTAAAAAAACTATTTTTGCTCTGCAGCGCCAAGACTTCCAAGTCGCCGAAACCAAACTAAATGAAATAGAAAAGTCTTTAGAGACTTTAGAAAATCGTTTTGGAGTTGATCGACTACGGCGAGAAGGCGCTTATAAAGCGGCGGCTGAAGAATATCTGGAAGGTAAAACTTTTTATTTAATCATTAAAAATAAAAAAATTACCGAGACAAAAAAATTACACTTAGACTATGAAGGCTACTTGGGGGGTATCTGCGACTTGATTGGCGAATTAGTGCGTTTTGCCACTAATCAAGCGGCTAGCGGAAAATTTTCTGAAGTCGCTAAAATAAAAAAAATAGCTGACGACATTATGACACAGCTAGTTGATTTTGATTTAACCGGCTATCTACGAACAAAATACGATCAAGCGCGCGGCCATCTGCGAAAATTAGAACAAATGGCCTACGAAATAAAGTTACGGAATAAAAAATAAAGACATTTAAAATTTTTATGCTTATCGCCATTATCTCCGATATCCATGATAATTTGCCTAATCTGAAAAAATGCCTTACCTGGTGTCGTGACCACCAAATTAAAAAACTTATTTTTTGCGGCGACGCTACAACCACAGAAACGCTTGCCTATCTCGCAGTCAATTTTTCCGGCGAGATTTTTATAATTAACGGGAATATCGAAATATCTTCGACTAAAAAAATAAAAACATACAAACACGTAAACTATTACGAGGAAATCGCCGTCAAAGATATTGATAAATTAAAAATTGGATTTTGTCATGAACCTCAAAAAATTAAAAAACTTATAAAGCTAACGGGCGGAAATTTGGACTATATTTTTTATGGCCATACCCATAAGCCCTGGTTAGAGAAAAATGGACAGATTCTAATAATTAATCCCGGGAATATCTCCGGCACCTTCTACCAGGCCACTTTTGCTGTTTTGGAAACCGTCAGCAGAAAAATAGAATTAAAAATTTTAACTAATTTATAGAAATACAAAAAACTCTCTTGTTTTAATTAGAGAGTTTTTTGTATTTCTATTTTACTTTATAATAATTTTTTTAAATATTGTCCGGTATAACTTTTGGCTATTTTAGCTACTTCGGGCGGCGTTCCAACGGCAACTAAATAGCCGCCGGCTGCTCCGCCTTCTGGCCCTAAATCAATAATCCAATCCACTGATTTAATAACATCTAGATTATGCTCAATAATCAAAACTGTATTTCCTTGATTAACTAACATATTGAGAACCTTAAGAAGGCGGTCAATATCGGCAAAATGCAAACCGGTCGTCGGCTCATCTAAAATATACAAAGTTTTTCCCGTAGCCCGCCGTGACAACTCGGCGGACAATTTAATACGCTGCGCTTCGCCACCGGAAAAGGTTGTAGCGCTTTGACCGAGCTTAATATAACCTAGACCAACATCATCCAGGGTTTTTAATTTTTGACTAATAGCCGACTGATCTTTAAAGAACTCTTTGGCCTCGGTTACAGTCATATTTAGGACCTCGGCGATATCCTTGCCTTGATATAAAATTTCCAAAACTTTAGGCTTGAACTTTTTTCCGCCGCAAACATCGCAAGTTAAATAAATGTCGGATAAAAATTGCATTTCAACTTTAATAACCCCGTCACCGGCGCAATTTTCACAACGACCACCAGGCACATTAAAAGAGAAATGACCCGCGCCCAAACCCTTAACCCGGGCTTCAGGCAACTCGGCAAATAAATCACGAATATAAGTAAATAGACCAGTATAGGTAGCCGGATTAGACCGAGGCGTCCGACCAATCGGCGACTGATCAATATCAATCACTTTATCAATAAATTCTAAACCACTTAAAGCCCGATGTGCTCCTGGTTCAATTTTGGCCCGATAAAATTTACGATTCAAGGCATTGGCTAAAATATCACTCATCAAAGTTGACTTGCCCGAACCAGACACTCCGGTGAGAGCCACTAGTTTCCCTAAGGGAATTTCGACATTAATATTTTTTAAATTATGTTCTGTCGCCCCTAAAATTTTAATAAACTTTCCGTTGCCACGTCGAAATTCTTTGGGTTTTTCTATAACTTTTTTACCGGACAAATAAGCTCCGGTTAAAGAAGCAACACAATTCTTAATTTCTTGCGGCCGGCCGGTGAACAAAACATTGCCGCCTAAATCTCCGGCACCAACACCGATGTCAATCAGCCAATCAGAAGCCAGCATTGTCGAAGCATCGTGCTCCACAACAATAACGGTATTCCCGTTGTCCCGCAATTTCTTCAAAGTAATAATTAATTTTTCATTATCTCTCTGATGCAAACCGATAGATGGTTCGTCAAGAACATAAAGCACGCCACTTAAAGTCGATCCGACTTGCGAAGCCAGGCGAATGCGTTGGGCCTCGCCACCGGACAAAGTCGCGGCAGCGCGGTTTAAGGTTAAATAATCTAAACCGACATCAACTAAAAATTCTAAATTTTTAATTACCTCCTGAGCAATCGGTTCAATTATTTTTGCGTTTCCGTTCCAAAGATTAAGATTTTTTAGCCACTCATTAAATAAAGTCACTAATTCTTTAATACTCTGATTAGAGACTTCGATAATAGACAAATTATTTATTTTAACAGCCAGTGCTTCCGATTTTAGACGTGCTCCCTGACAACCTGGGCAAAGAAAAATACGCATAACTTTTTCAATTTCCTGCTTAACAAAACCGGACTTTGTTTCCTGATATTTTTCTTCTAAATTAGCAAGTAAACCGATAAACTGACTATCACCTCTTAAAATTAGGTTCTTTTGTTCCGAATTTAAATCCTTAATTGCCGGCCGCAAACTAAAATTATGACGGGTGGCTAGTTCGCTTAATTCTAAAAACAAGCCATTACCGTTTAAATTAGCATGAGAGAGGGGTTTAATTGCCCCTTCTAAAATACTCAAATTAGAATTGAAGACCAACTCCGGATCAACTTCTGATTTAGTGCCCAGACCGCCGCAAATTGAACAAGCGCCATGTCCGGAATTAAAAGAAAAATCGCGCGGTTCTAAATCTGAACGGCGATAATTACAAGTTGGGCAGACAAAAAATCTTTCCAACCTAACTGAACTCACCTTGCGACCGCCTTTAATCTTTTCCGTCCTTTCTTTGGCTGATTCTTTTTTTAACTTTATTTGACAATGCGGACAATAAGGAGTCCCCGAACGCGCATATAATAGTCTCAAATAATCATAAATCTCAGTGATAGTACCAACCGTGGATCTCGGATTATGGCCAACAGTACGCTGATCAATAGAAATAGCCGGAGAAAGTCCTTCAATTAAATCTACATCCGGCTTATCCATTAAACCGACAAATTGACGAGCATAGGAAGATAAAGACTCAACATAGCGTCGCTGTCCTTCCGCATAAATTGTATCAAAAGCTAAAGAAGATTTGCCCGAACCAGACAAGCCGGTAATAACCACCAGTTGGTCTCGAGGAATATCTAAATTAATATTTTTAAGATTATTAGTTCTAGCTCCCCTAATCTTAATAAATTTTTCCGCAGTGGCCATAAAAAACAAAGGAATCTCAATCCTATAAATTAATAGAAATTATTAATCATCCGATAAACATAATTAATATCCCAGATATTATAAAGGAAAAGACTCAAAAAAACAAGCCCGGCAGAACAACAGGACTTGATAAAGATAAACTTTAAAATATCGGATAAAATAATTTTAAAATAAACATCCAAAGGCGATCGGTTCCTTTAACTTTTCGCTTCAATGCCTCAAGAACAACCCCGCTTGCTTTCCACTGATTAATAATTTTTTCTAAATCACTAACCAAATCTTTTTGACGAAAAAAAACTCCGGCTTCGATATTCCAATTAAAAGACAAAACATCCATGTTCTGCGAACCGATTACTCCTTCTAGCCCGTCAATCAGCATGATCTTCGCGTGATTCATCACCGGCATTAAATAAAATTTAACCCCCAGGGCCGACAAACGACAAGCATTTAAATAATTAACCTTATTTAGGGGCTTAACGTCAGTGTCGTTGGGCATTAAAATTTCTACCTTCACTCCTCGATGACAAGCGTTGTCCAATAAAGCTATCAACCAACGGGGCGGAAGAAGATAGGGGGTAACAATAATAATTGAAGCCTTAGCTTCAATTATTTGTTTTTTATAATAATTATTTAAATAATAGGCTTTGGTAGTAACGGCAAAATTATCGGTAATCCAAGATTTTATTTTTTGCACCAAGGGTAAGCGACTAAACTGTAAAATTGACTCCCTTTTTCCGCCCGCCATTTCATAACCATAGGCGAATGATTGTAAAAGAGGACTGATAATTTTTCCTTGGAGCCTAATTTGCAAATCTTGCCAAATTCTTATTTTTTCATAAATATTCACCCCGCCGGTAAAAGCGATCTTATTGTCAATAATTAAAATTTTCCGATGAGTATGTCGAAGCCAATGGCTAAAATAAATAAACTCTATCCCAGCCAAACGCATTTCTTCTACCGTGTCCTTTCGCAAGGTTGAACTACCGTATGAATCCGCGATAATTACCACCTCTAAGCCAGCGCGAGCCTTGTCCTTTAACAATTTAAAAAAATTATGAGTTGTTTGAGTATCATCCAAAAAAATATACATCTCGAGATAAATAGAACGTGTCGCCTCGCTCATGGCTTTAAACATACCATCCCAGGCCGATTGCGAGGTAGTATATAATTGATATTTCATACAATAAGATTATAACATTAATTTGGATTTTATAGTCATAATCATTTTATCCGTAGCGCGTTCACCAATTAAAATTAGCTCATCGGCTACTTCTTTGGTAAAATACTTGGCTAAGCTATTTTTTTTAACAAATTGCGAGGTATCCGGCTCAATAACAATATCACAACCTTGCAAATCAGCCTGGGCTAAATTATAAATCGTAATCATAGTACTGCGCAAAAAAATATTTGGCACTGTAATTTTACTAGCAACAAAATCGTTTCGATGATAAAGATTTATACCAATAACAACATCGGCGCCCATTTTTTTTACTATCGCCCCGGGAACCGGATTGCTCAAACCACCATCAACCAACAATTTATCTTTATAAGAAAAGGGTTTAAATACTAAGGGAACAGAGGTGCTAGCCCGAACCGCCGACGCTACTTCCCCATCTTCTAAAACAAGCGGTTGCCCATTAACTAGATCGGTCGCCACAATTCTAAGCGGTATCTTTAAGTCAGAAAAATTACAATGATTTAGTCTTTTTTCTAAATACGAAATAAATTTTTGTCCACTAATTAGACCATTACTCCAATCAAAATCAAAAAGCAGAGACATGTTTTCTTTCTGATTATCAATTAAATCTTTTTCTAGTTTACCGGTGTCCTGGAAAGAGGCATAATAAGCGGCCACCCAGGCACCAATACTCGACCCACTCAAATAATCTATCGGAATATTATTTTTTTCTAAAGACTTAATAACGCCGATATGAGCAAAGCCACGATAAGCGCCAGAACCTAAAGCGAGGCCGATGGTTTTACGGATAGACATAAAAATGCTAATTATTATAAAATTATAGCATCTTATGGAGAAAATTAAAAAAGCCCGTTATGTTTAATTAAGGGCTTAATTTAACTCACAATACATCAGGTTATTTCCGGTACAAAAAATATATTATTAAAAAAAATTAACTACATCACCGTTAAGAAAAATCGGCTTCATCCCGTAAATTTCCTGTCTATAGGAAAGTGCTGAAGAAATCGGATTCAATATATAAATAGGCTTCTTTAAATAGAAAGCAACTCCTATCTCAATTAAGGTGTTGCCGCCGACATATCCCTGAATACCATTCTTTTCATAATTAGAAACGACAATCGCATCGCACCGTTCAATTTTATCATAATGATCGCGAATCGCTTTTCCTTTTAAGTTCCAGAGTTCATGATCTAATGGAAAATTATCCATACCTCCATTATCTTCAACATATTTACCAAAATTTATTTTCTTGCCTCCGCCCATCTCTGCCGGCGCCTCATTACTCAAAAGTGGTATATACACTTCATGGCCCTTAGCCTCGAGGGATACTTTAAGCGCCTCCATTTTCTGATAAAAAGCGATGCTACCGCAAATTGTTATTTTCATATTTATATTTTTCTATTATTTATAAATCCAGACAATTCGGTAATAATAAATTCTAAAATATAGGGGATAAATCTAGCCTTATCGCTATCAGTTAAGTTTAATAGCTTATCTAATGGCCAAATCTCGAAACCCAAGGCCTTGCCAGACTCAATCCTTAAATTTTTGACATCCCCTTTATAAATATAGGCGTATCTAGTATTGAAAACATTATTAATTTTATTAGTTGCTTTATCTTCGGAATATTTTTTTATCTTATTTATAAGAATTAAATCACTAAACTTAATTTTTAGGCCAGTTTCTTCTTCGGTTTCTTTGACGGCAGTCTGTTCGTAGCTATTACCTATTTCTACATGCCCGCCGACAGTTGCGTCTAATAAATCGGGATAAGTATCTTTATCTTCGGCTCGGTGTTGAAATATAATTTCTTTATTCGGAGTAATAAAATAAACATGGATTTCTCGATGGAGCAAACCATTTTTATGAATATTTTCTCTGGTTTCCTGACCGATAATCTGGTCGTTCTCATCGACAATATTTAAAAGCTCTAACATATTTTTACTGGTTTATCTATTTTTATAATATTAACAAATAAGGACTAAAAAGTAAAAATTGGAAAAATTGAGAAGTAAGCGGAAATTTTAGAATTAATTTAAAAAATTTGACAAATTTTTAAAAAAGTTGTATAATTAATACAAATATTTTTTCATTAAAAAAGGTTAAATAATGACAGAACAATTGATTTGGAGTTGCGCGTTGGCTATTTGTTGGATAGTCGTTGCATATGGGCAATATGCTCAAGGAAAAAAAATTAGAAAAAATGGGAGCACTAAAAACGTTTCAATTTATCTGCCGTTAGCCGTTATTTTCGCACAAAGCATTCTATTTATTAAAGGCATGTATTATATTGACTGGTCTTTAATATTTGGAGCAATTGTGGTAAACGGTGGCGCCCTCTATAATTTGTATTTTCTAATAAAGTTTCGGAACCACTAATTTTTTTGATTAGTGGTTTTTATTTTTAATAAAAACTATTTTTTATCCGTAGTCCCTAGGGGAATTTCGCCTCACTCGCGGACCAGTCCGCTCGTTCGTTGTCGCGGTCAGCGTCCGAAGCTCCCCCGGAGCTTCGTCCGACGCTCGCTACACCTCGGCCTACTGGCCTTCGGTTAAGCTCGCTTCTGACCTGTTCGATTCCCCACCTTGAATATAAACTAAAAAATACTCAACATACGCTGAGTATTTTTTAGTTAGTAGTCCCTAGGGGAATCGAACCCCTGTTAACAGGATGAAAACCTGACGTCCTAACCACTAGACGAAGGGACCATTTTACTAAACTTAAATTATTCAAAATAAAAATCTATATGTCTAGATTTAGCTTTATTTTATAGACAAAACTCCTTTCTGTCAAATTCACAAATAATTCCAAAAAGTTTGTCTTTTTTCTAAAATCCCTTACAATGCATATATATGTATATACTAGGTATAGAAACTAGCTGCGATGAAACCGCCGCTTCCATAATTAGATTTAACCAAAGAACAAAAAAAGTACAGGTATTATCTAATATTGTTTCTTCGCAAATTGAAATTCATAAAAAATATGGAGGGGTTGTGCCAGAAGTAGCGGCGCGTGAGCACGTCTTAAACATCTTGCCGGTTATTGACGAGGCTTTATCTAAAGCGCAAATAACTCCTCAAAAATTAAAAATTATTGGTATCACTAAGGGACCAGGATTAATTACTTCTCTCATAACCGGGATTGAAACCGTGAGGGCCTTAGCTTATGCTTGGAATAAACCAATTACCGAGGTAAATCATATCAATGGCCATATTTATGCTAATTTTATTAGTCCTACCTCACCAATTAGATTCCCCGCAGTTATTTTAACAGTATCTGGTGGACATACTATACTATTAATAATGAAAAAAAATGGAAAAATAGAAATTATTGGCGAAACGCGCGATGATGCCGCCGGAGAAGCTTATGACAAAGCCGCTAAAATGTTAAATTTAGGCTATCCGGGCGGTCCGATTATATCCCGCTATGCCGCCGAATACCAAAAATTCATTAACAAAAAGCCAGAAATCACAAAAAAATATGATTTACAACGAAAGATTATTTTACCTCGTCCCATGATAAATTCTACTGATTTTAATTTTTCTTTTTCCGGCTTAAAAACTTCTTTATTGTATCAACTTCAAAAAGACCCAAATTGGAAAAAAAGAATTCCTGAATATTGTTTTGAATACCAACAAGCAATTATTGATACTCTAATTCACAAAACTCTAAAAGCTGCTGAAAAATTCACAGCCAAAACAATTATGCTTTCTGGCGGTGTAAGTGCCAATACAGAACTACGTACGCAAATGGCCGAAGCAATTAAAAATAAAATACCCGATGCTAATTTCTTAGTTCCTAATAAAGAATACACCACCGATAACGCCGCCATGATCGCGACGGCGGCCGCCTATCAGACAAAAAGACAAAGACTAATAACTTTTGATAAGTTGCGCGTAGATGCCAGTTTACAACTCAAATAATATAAGTTAATATTTAAATATAAAAAGGCTTGATGGCGAAGTGGTCTAACGCTGCAGTTTGCAAAACTGCCATTCGTGGGTTCGACTCCCACTCAAGCCTCAAACATAAAAGACAGCATCGGCTGTCTTTTATGTTTGAAATTTATTGTAATGGGAGTCGAACAAACTTGAAGCGAGCCAGATATTCGCCAGCAGGCGAATATTGCAGCGAGCGTCTGACGACCTGCCGGGGGCAGGTCGGACGCAAGTTCTGAACAACGAATGACCGTACTAAAATCTGTGGATAACCTGTGTTTTTTGTGTATAAATATTAATTTTAAGTCTAAAATGGCGTGGACTTAAATACTAATACATTCATATAAAATTCAATAATTTTACTAATATTAAATAAATAATTTAATATTATCTATTTAAGTCTACAATATTTGACCTTATTTATTTTAGATGCTATAATAATTATAAGTTCTTTAACTAACTTTTATAAAAACATTGTCAATGCTAACGTGACAAAGAATTTTAATAAGAAATTAAACCGAGCAAATTACACAACTAATCAATTAAGATTAAATCTGATAAAAATCAAAAAGAAACTTTTACTAGATTTCATCTAAAATTAGTAAAAAATATAAAATAAATTTGCTAAAAGTTGGTAAGAACGACGCATTTAAGTTAGCAAATGCCCTTTAATTAATCCTGATAAATTCAGGAATGGAGGCTCAAAACAGTCTATAAATAATAACAAAAGACTTTTATGAGCCTCTTTTTTGTTTCTAAATTTAACTTTGTAATTTGGCAAAAACTAAATTCTCCGTTATACTCGAAAACACACACAAATATATGTCTTTATCTATAGGAATTGTTGGCTTGCCAAATGTCGGTAAATCAACATTATTCAATATTCTAACCAAAAAAGGGGTAGAAGCGGCCAATTATCCTTTCTGCACTATCGATCCTAATGTCGGTATCGTTAAAGTTCCTGATTTTCGTTTGGATCAATTAGCTGCCGTCTCCAAACCCGCTAAAATTATTCCTACAACCGTTGAATTTGTCGATATTGCCGGATTAGTTGCTGGGGCTCACCAGGGAGAAGGTCTGGGCAATAAATTTCTAGCTAATATTAGAGAGTGTAACGCTATATGTGAAGTAATTAGGGATTTTAAAGATATTAACGTTATTCATGTCGAAGGTAAAATTGACCCAGCTAGCGACAAAGAAACTATTAATATGGAGCTTATTTTTGCCGATTTGGAAACTATCGAAAAAAGGTTAGATAAGTCTCGCCGAGAAGCGAAAAGTGGAAACAAGGAAATAATCTATAATAATGTAATATTAGAGAAAATATACAAACATTTAGCGGGCGGCCAAGCCGTTCGTGATCTTAGTTTTAACGAAGAGGAAACGCTATTTGTAAAAACTTTAAATTTATTAACAGTTAAACCGATTATTTATTTACTAAATATCGACGAAAAACACACAGGCGATGCTCTGCCAGGAACAAAAGATCTAATTATTAAAATTAACGTAAAATTAGAAGAAGAGATCGCTAATTTACCAGAAAACGAACAAGCTGAATACATTAAAGAGTTAGGCTTAGAACAAAGCGGTTTAGATAGATTAATCCAAAGTGCTTATAAAATTTTAGGACTAGAAACATTCTTTACTACTGGAGCCGACGAAACTCGTGCCTGGACTATTAAAACTGGAACAAAGGCGCCGCAAGCAGCCGGGGAGATTCATACGGATTTTATTAAAGGTTTTGTGCGAGCAGAAGTAATAAATTGGCAAAAATTTGTCGAGTGCGGCAGCGAAACTAAAGCTAAAGAGCTTGGCCTGATCCGTACCGAAGGGAAAGACTATACTTTTCAAGACGGCGATGTTGCTAATTTTTTAATTAATAAATAATCACAATTTTACTAAAAAAGAGCTGTTTAGCTCTTTTTTGTTTTATTATAAATTCTAAATTTTTTCTAAAACAACCACTTCTCGAAAAACCTTTTGTCCGGGACGCCCATAAATAATAGTCGCTCGATTATTTTTTCTGATAAATTTACTATTACGTAAATTTTCCGGCAGCATATTTAAAATTTTAAATCCTTTACAATCAGGGGACATTGGCCGTTCACCATAATAAAGTGGCCAAATCATTACCACGCGACCGCCAGGTTTTAAAACTTTAAAAAACTCTGCTAAAGCTTGGGAATATAGCTCTTCCAAGTTTTTAATTACCGTTGAAAATAAAATCTGCCCGCGCTGCGGGCCTAAATATGGTTCAGTAATAATCGCGTCAACCGATTTACTTTTAATAAACTTAGATAAATCTACAACATTTTTTACTAATAATTTTAATTTATAATCCGTTACCTTGTATAACTCCTTCGTCCAACTAATATTTTTTCGCGTATCTTCAATAGCTTTTAAAGATATATCCGAACCGAATAAATTTTTGTATCCCAACAGTATCGCTTCGCTTAAAATTGTGCCCGAACCGCAAAATGGATCAATGATTACCTGATCGACGTTAAAAATTTGAGCTAAGTTAATCATAATTTGCGCTAATTTCGGCGGCAACATTCCGGAGAAATCATCGCGCGCCGGACGACCATAGTCGCGCAAAGACAAATCTTTAAAAGCTTGAACCGCTAGGGTCTCACCAATTAAAATTTGTTCTCCATCGGCCGCTAAAATAATTTCAATTCCTCGCGTTAATAGTTTATTCTGGACCACGACTACGCTGGATAAATTCTTTTCTCGACTAACTACCAGACGAGCGCTAATTTTTTCGGCGGTAAAATGTTTTTTTAGCTTTAAACCTAAATCTTTTTTATTAAAAGTTCGCTGGCCATAATCCGATAAACCAAAATTAAATTTTCCACCACCGCTGTTCGCTTGCCGGGCAATGGCGATTTTTTTAATCCCCTCTCCTAACTTTAATTCATCGGCGGCACTAATTTCCTCAACAATTTGACCGATCTTAATCGTCCCGCCTAAACGTTTAATTAAATTATTAACGTCTATTTCTTGTTCACTTTCTGCAACTAAAAAATCAGGCGCTAATAAACATGGGCTTTTCCCTTTTAAAACCGCAAAGATTTCGGCTAACGACAAAGCGGTGTTTGTACCTAAAACAAAAAAATATTTCATACAAACTTATAATATCCTAATCATTTGAGTATTGCAATTTTTAAATCTTTATGCTAAATTAAATTTACAAATTAACATTTACTAATATCTTTCCCACATCTTGATTGTTTTCAAGATAATTTCGCCAATATTAGAGCGAAATTAGAGGTATTCTTTGACCCCAAGTCTTAAGAGTACTTGGGATTTTATTTAACAGACGGGATCTAAAGATTTTTTTTAGAAAAAATTTAAATATTCTTTAAGTCCCATCATTTATAATAACTATGTCAAAAACAAAAACAACTGGAGCAACTCATTACGAGGTTTTATTCATCATCCCTAATAAATTTACCGATGACGAAGCCAAAAATGTTGCCGGTCAGGTAGAAAAAATATTAACTACCGGCGGCGCGAACATTACTTTACGTGAATATTGGGGTAAAAAACGCCTAGCATATGAGATAAAACATAACGCCTTTGGGTATTACGGTTTATTTGAATTTGATCTAGAAGGAGCAAATCTGGCTAAAATCGATCAAAATCTTCGTTTATCGGCCGATGTTTTACGCCATCAAATTGTGGTAAAAAAACTTAAAACCGACGAAGAACTGGCTCGAGAGAAAAAAATCCGAGCCAAAATCGATTCTAAAAAAGCCGTTGACGAGAAAAAACAAGAAGAAAAAACTAAAACTTCGTCCCCGTCTTCTGCTTCCTCTAAAGTTGCCGATCACCGAGTGGATTTAAAAGATTTGGACGAAAAATTAGAAGGTATTTTAAATGCCAAAGATTTAATCTAATCATTAATGGATTTAGCTCCTTTATGCTGGAGCCAAATCCTGTCCAAAAATATGAATTTAAATAAAGCTATGGTCATCGGAAATTTAACCCGTGACCCGGAGTTGAGAAATACCGCCTCCGGCCAGAGTGTTGCTTCTTTCTCGGTTGCGACTAATTTAATTTGGACCGATCAAGGCGGCCAGCAACAGAAAAAAACTGAATTCCATAATATCATTGCCTGGCGAAAACTGGCGGAGATATGCGCTAAATATCTGCACAAAGGATCAAAAGTATATGTTGAAGGACGCTTGCAAACTACCGACTGGACCGGCCAGGACGGCGTTAAACGCTACCGCACAGAAATTGTTACTGAAAATATGATTATGCTCGACAATAAAGGCGGAGCGGGAATGAACGATGGTCTAAATCAAAAAACAAACAACGCCAATAACGAACCGGTAATTAATATTCCCGAAGAACCCATGGACGAAGAAGAAATTCGCGTTGAAAATATTCCTTTCTAATAAAAAAATAAAACTATGACTAACAAAAAATCAAAAGAATGCTATTTCTGCGTTAACACTTTAGATGTTGATTATAAAGACACGCGCACGCTGCGTCGCTTTATTAATTTCTATATGAAAATTTTGCCGAGCGCGCGTACCGGTGTCTGTTCTTGGCATCAGAGAAAATTATCATCCGCCATTAAGCGCTCTCGCGTTATGGCCCTTTTGTCGGCCACCCACAAATAATTTTAAAGTCTCACTTATGCTAAATTTTAATGAAATAAAAACTGGTCGGATTATCAAAATTAACGGCGAGCCGTTTATTATAATTAAAACCGATCATCATAAAATGGGTCGCGGCGGAGCAGTCTTAAAGGTTAAATGCCGCAATCTAATCAATGGAAACGTCTTGGAACAAACCTATCAAGGTGCAGAAAAAGCGGAAGAAGCTGAAACGGAAACTAAAAAAGCCAACTTCATGTACAAAGACAAGGATGAGGCTTATTTCATGGATAACAGTAACTACGAACAATTTAATTTGCCCCTAGAAGAAATCGGCGAAGCAGTTAAATTTCTTAAAGAAGGAATTGACGTCGATGTTTTTTACTTCGAAGAAAAACCAGTCTCTGTTAGTTTACCGATTAAAATGGAATTTAAAGTAGTGAGCGCGCCACCGAGCGTAAAGGGTAACTCGGCCGGTAATGTTAATAAACAAGTAGAAATTGAAACCGGGGCCTTAATTAACGTTCCGCTATTTATTGATGAGGGAGATATGATTAGGATAAATACTGATACCGGTGAATATGTCGAAAGAGCTAATTAATTCTAAAAACCGCCCCTTTGCTAATTTTATGAGAGGCGGTTTTTATTTTGTCTGTTTAACAGCCTAATGATATAATGATTACAGACAATAATATAAATCTATGCTTATTGAACTTATAGCTTTTAGTCTGTTATTTACCATCTTAGCCTTGTTTCGTCTTGATCGGGCGATTTTATTACTGATTGCGGCGTTGCCGACATATTTAATTCGTTTTCAGGTTTTTAATCTACCTACAACCTTGCTGGAAATAATGATCTTGATAACCTTTACTGTTTGGCTGCTTAAATTTTATATACCAAACTTTAAAAATTTATTAAAAAATAAAAAAGAAAAAATTAACTATCCTTTCTCTTGGGAATTGATTCTTGTCTTAATAGTTTCTTTAGCGGCTGCCGGCGTTACCGGATTCAGTCTTAGCGCCCTGGGAATCTGGAAAGCTTATTTTTTAGAACCAATTCTGCTCTTTATCTTAATCTTTAATGTCTTCAAAAACAAAAAAGATCTCCTTAATATTTTATGGGCCTTTTTAATTTCAGCCGCGGCCATTTCCCTGTTTGCAATCTTTCAAAAAATAACCGGCTTATTTATTGCTAATCCTTTCTGGGCGGCCGCTCCGACAAGACGAGCTGTTTCTTTTTTCGGCTATCCCAATGCCGTCGGTTTATATTTGGCTCCGCTAATTATGATCTTTATCGGCTGGCTATTTTCATACCCCTGGAAAAATATTTATGAACAAATAACTCAAAAAATAGTAATATTTTTAACCGTTATTATTTCCCTGTTCGGAATTTATGCTGCCCGCTCGGAGGGAGCGCTGATTGGCGTTGTCGCTGGATTATTTATTTTTGGTCTCCTGGCCGGAAAAAAACAAAAAATAGTTACTTTGACTCTACTGATAATTATCATTGGCGGAGTGTTCTGGTTTGCCCCTACTAATAATTTTGTCATAACTAAATTAACCCTCCACGATTTATCGGGACAAATCCGCGAACAACAATGGAAAGAGACTTTTTCTATGTTAATTCCAGACAGAATTTCTACTGGCGCGGGTCTAAATAATTATCAGAACGCCATAAAGCCTTATCATCAAGAAGGTATTTTTTTCAACAGCGACAATCTGCCTAATTTTGATGCCGTGGTCTGGGCTAGCTCGACTCTACGCACAAAATATTGGCAACCGGTAGAAATTTACATGTACCCGCATAATATTTTTCTTAATTTTTGGAGCGAACTCGGTTTAATTGGTGCTCTACTTTTTATTTGGTTAATAATAAAATATTTAATTATATCTTTTAAACTAGAGTCAACTCTTAGTCGGTCGTCAAATCCTGATAAATATTTAACTCTCGGGATAATGACGGCGATGATTACTATAACTATTCATGGACTGGTAGATGTTCCCTATTTTAAAAATGATTTAGCAACAATGTTCTGGATATTCTTTGCCTTATTAGGCTTTTTGAACTTAAATTATCGTCAAAACAAAGAATTAAAAAATTAATTAAATATTTCCCAGAATGACATACTAATTAGCTGAAGACAATTATGAAAATGATTCTACAAAAAATAATTTCTAATAATGGTTACTGTTCCCGCCGCCAAGCCGATGCTTTAATTAGAGCGGGCCAGGTTAAAATTAATGGCCAGCTGGCAACTATCGGCGATCAGGCCGATTTAAATCGAGATACAATAACTATCAACGACCGCTTGTTATCTCCGGCCGACCCCAAGATCTATATTAAATTTAACAAACCACTGGGCTATACCTGCACTAATCGAAGTTTTAAAAACGAAAAAAATATCTTTGATTTAATTAACGTACCGGCGCGCGTATTCGCTGTAGGCCGTTTAGATAAAGATAGCCGCGGTCTGGTTTTATTAACTAATGACGGCGATCTCACTCAACGTTTAGCTCACCCCAAATTTCAACATGAAAAAATTTACGAAGTTGAAGTAAATGGTGAAATAACTAATATCGACAAAATAAAAACTAACTTTTTAAAAGGAATTGATCTTGGTGATACCGATGGTATCGGTCGTGCTAAAAAAATTGAATATTTACAAAATCGAATTTTTATAATAACCTTAAGCGAAGGAAAGAAACGACAAATTCGTAGAATGTTCGGAGTCATGAATCTTGAAGTAATTGACTTAAAGCGTATAAATTTGGCCGGCCTAGAAATAGGAAATTTGCCAGAAGGACGTTGGGCCTATTTAACAACCGAAGAAATTAATAAATTAAAAATATGAGCAACAACAAACTATTTGGCCGCGCAGGCTTAAGCGCGCTAGGAGTTTTCATTTATGTCTGTCTAGTGTCCCTCATATTGAATAACGGACAAAAAATTTTCGGATCAACAACCAATAACATACTGGGGCCAATGATTTTCTTGATGCTTTTTGTTTTTTCCGCTTTAATAACCGGTTTCCTAATTATAGGAAAACCAATCATGTTATATCTGGACGGGCTAAAAAAAGAAAGCATAAAATTATTATTTTACACCGGTTTGAATTTATTGATATTATTATTAATCGTTTTCTTGTTTTTATTCTTAACTAAATAATATAAAGGAGAGGTCGCATAGTGGTTTAGTGCGCTGGTCTCGAAAACCGGTATGCCTGAAAGGGCATCGAGGGTTCAAATCCCTCCCTCTCCGCAGATTGTCAAAAATAAGGTTAACGCCTTATTTTTTGATATCCATATAGTTCCAAAGCGTTGCAGGGAGTTACGAATAATCTGGAGTAAATTAGTGTATTTTTTTAATGTTTAAGAAAAAATTAGCGTTCCAAAGTCATTAGTCTAATATTTTTTTACCTTTACTAAAATTGATTTTTTGAGGGTTTTGTGGTAATTTTAAATTAGATTAATCATTTTGATGTAATTTTATGAAAAAGATTTTAATTTTGTTTCCAATTTTGGCTCTGCTAATAGCAGGCTGTTCATTGACGCAAAAGCCGGTGGTTGATAATTCGGCGTCGAATCAACCTGTTTCTTTATCACAAGAGCAGGCCAATAACTTAAATGCCCAGGTTCAAGATTTGAAAAAGCAGAATGGTGAGCTTTTAAAAGAAAATGAGGCGATAAAAACAAACTCAGCTAATCAAAATAGTAATAGTTCAATTATTCCCAATCAAACTAATACGGATTGGCAAACCTATCATAACGAAAAATACGGTTATGAAGTAAAATATCCAGCGGATTGGAAAATATTTGGTTCCTCAACATCGACTGGAGTAGCTTTTGGAAAAAATAATCAAGACCCAAATAATGATGGGGAATTATTTATTAACATTGATACCAATAGATCTGCGGCGCGGGTAATTTCTGATCAAGAATTGACGGAGAAAGATCGTGCCGGGCATTCTATAATCAAGAAATTACCAGTGGTAATTAATGGTTTGGCTGGAACATTATTAGTTATAACTAATAGTGAACTAGAGAAAAATATTCCGACGTGGGAATTTAATATTGTGGTGGTGGAAAGGAATCAGATAACTTATGTGTTATCTAATGGGGCCGTTAAATCTAATAATTTTGAAGAATTTTATAAGAGTTTTCGATTTAGGTAATTCAAAATCAGAATATCATACCATAAACATTATGAAAAAAATTATTTTCCTTGTCCTAACCGCTATCTTATTATTTTTCCCTTTTAATAATAGTTTTGCCGGCGATACATCTAGCCGATTAAAAGGACGGATTCTCTTGCAAGTAGAATCTCGTGGTGAAGCTTGGTATGTTAATCCTAATAATTCTCAGAGATATTTTTTAGGAAGACCAGCCGATGCTTTTCAAGTTATGCGTGAATTGGGACTGGGTATTTCCAATAAAGATTTTAATTTATTTAATGAACTAGCCCCTAGTAGATTATCAGGTAAGATCCTATTAAAAGTTGAAGATAGCGGAAAAGCCTATTATGTTAATCCGGTTAATTTAAAGATGTATTTTTTAGGTAATCCTACTGACGCTTTTAATATTATGAGAAATCTAGGGCTAGGAATTACCAATAAAAATCTAGAAATGATATTAGTTTCTCAACTCTCTACGGATTGGCTCCCATTTAAATCATCTTATTTTACTCTGTCGTTTAAAGTTCCTTCCGGGTTTGAAGTGAAGGAGGCTCAAAATCATATTCTTATAGCAAAATCTCCATATTATACGACAGATATTGGAGGTGATAACTCATTTTTTTATCTAAATAGATACGACGAACGTAATACTCGTGAAAGTATAATAGCTTCATATAAAAAATCGTTAAAGAATTGGCAGGAATCACAAATCGTTGTTGATGGTTCATCATTCCTTGCTATCAAGGGAACTGATATTGGCGGTTTTGAGGGCGATAGTGCTGGCCAGATTATCGCAGTATTTTTTGATGCTTCCTGGTTACAAATAATGGAGCGCCCAGCCAACAAGGACCAGAATTTTGATCCCATTGCAATTGGTAATGGAATACTGGCAACATTCAAATTTTCAAAATAGGATTACTTGATAACCTTTCCAAGTGCGTCCCACCCTCTCCGCATAAAAAAATAGCAGCATTTTATGCTGCTGTTTTTTTATTCGTCGACGGGATTCGAACAAACTTGAAGCGAGCTAAATATTCGCCAGCAGGCGAATATTGCAGCGAGCGTCTGACGACCTGCCGGGGGCAGGTCGGACGCAAGTTCTGGACAACGAATGAGCGAGCGACGGCGAGCGTAGGTAAAATATTATGGTCCTAATTTAAGATTAAATTGATTTTTTCGATAATTTTAGCTATAATTATATTATTCAATATTTATTAATTTTGTATGAAATTATTATTAACATCAGCCGGCATTTCCAATGATTCTATTAAAAAAGCCCTTTTTGATTTAGTCAGTAAAAGGCCGAGGGAAACATCTCTAGCTTTTATTCCCACCGCTTCCAATGTGGAAAAGGGAGATAAACGATGGGTGATTAAAGATCTTTTAACTCTCAAAGAATTAAATTTACAGTCTATAAGCATAGTTGATATTTCCGCCGTCGATAGAAATATTTGGGAGCCTCAATTGCAAAAGGCAGATATTTTATTTTTTGAGGGTGGAAACACTTTTCATCTTATGGAATGGGTGAGCAAATCCGGTTTGGCTGCTTTGTTGCCGGAATTTTTAAAAACAAAAGTTTATGTCGGTATTAGTGCCGGGAGTATGATTGTTAGTCCGGATTTAATATTAAATATTTTGCAGAAATTATATGAAGAAGATTTAGAAAAAACAGAAAATTTATCTGGGCTTAATTTTGTTGATTTTTATGCGCTTCCTCATTATAATAGTCCTCATTTTTATCTAAGAAACAAAGAAGGTGTTTTAAGCGCAACCAAGGATATTAAAAAGAAAATTTATGTTCTGGATGATATGTCAGCGGTGAAGGTTGACAACGGTGATGTGAAAATTATTAGTGAGGGTCAATTTTTAGAATTAAATTAATTATATCGGGCGAGCGAAAAATTTTAATGTTTGCTGATGTTTTTAAACATCTCAGTTCTGATAACATCTATAACACTCCGCGTAGAAAATTAAAACACCCATTGGGTATTTTAATTTTGCATATCGAAAAGGGGTTCGAACAGGTCGGGAGCGAGCGCGAGAAATCCTTGCCTGCCGGCAGGCAGCCCCCCCCTCCACGCCAAGACAATTTAGCATCGGATAAACCCATGAACCCCGTAAATACAAGGATTTTTAGTAAATTCTGAAGACCCACTTGCCAGAGGATAAGTGAGACAGCGAACTAGCGGTTAGTTTATGATTTTTTGTGGTATAATTATATAGATAATAATTATCATATGTCCAATTTTTTTGAGGGAGAAGATTTTAAAAATTTTCCTTTTAAAGCTCTAATCCCGGAGTATTACCCGCTAGAATATCAAGAATATATTCGTCAAGAAACTAAATTATTAAAAGAAAAGGTTCGTAGCGCCAAGAGAGTTTTAGAGGCCGGTGTCGGTATTGGCCGACTTATTCCAGAAATAGCTCCGTTAGTTTCTGAGTTTATGGGAGTTGATACCGCCAGACTCATGCTAGAAGAATCTATAAAGATTGCAGATAATTTTTCTAATGTAAAAATAGAAAATGTTGACCTAAAAAATTTAAATAAATTTTTTTCAAAAAAATATTTTGATTTTAGTCTCTGTGTCTGGAATACATTAGGAAATGTTGAAGATGAAGTTATGGTTTTAAAAGAACTTAATAAGGTGACTGAAAAGAGCATAGTTATTACAACCTATCTTAAAGGAACGTTGGAGAATAGAAAAAATTGGTATAAGGCTGTCGACATAAAAATTCGTCATATTGACGAGAAAAATGAGATATTTTATTCTCAGAGCGGATTGAAATCAAAGGCATATAGTTCTGAAGACGTGGAAAGATTGGCCTATGAATCTGGGTTGAAAATCATTGATTCTAAAATTTTAAACAGGGTAATGCTTTGGACTGAGCTTAAAGCGTCAAAATAAATTAATAAAACTGTAATTTATGACTATACCGATGTTAAGAGGATGGAATTTCAGGAAAAAAGAAATTCAAAAAGCAAAAAAGAATAATTTAATGTTAATGCTTGATGCAGAAACATCAAATATCTGCAATCTTAACTGTCCTTATTGCTATCGCGATGAATATTCCAAAAAGCACATTGTTTTAGGTAATGAATTAACCATAAAACAAAGGAAGAAACTTATTGATCAGGCAAAAAAATTAGGATGTAAGACAATCAAAATTGTTGGGGCTGGAGAGCCATTGGCCGATCCAAATTTTTTTGAACAAATAAAGTATATTTCAAGTCGAAAAATAATCCCTATAATTTATACCAATGGAATCTTATTAACTGAAGAAAAAGCAAAAAATCTTTATGATTTAAATTGCTCGATAATGCTTAAGTTTAATTCATTAGAAGAAACAACTCAAGATAAGTTAGTCGGCAGAAGGGGGTATGCCAAATCAAGGAATGAAGCTTTTCAAATATTAATGAAGACGGGGTTTAATAAATCTAAGCCAACCAGATTGGGGTTTGACTCTATTATTGTTAGGCAAAATAAGAATGAAATTTTAGACATGATTAGATTCTGTAGGAAAAATAATATTTTTCCATCATTTAAAACTTTTATTCCTACTGGCGGAGCTTTGCAATATAAAAAATGGGAAATTTCGAAAAAGGACCTAATCGAACTATATAAGAAGGCTCAAAAAATTGATGTAAAAGAGTTTAAAATAAAATATAATGCCACCCTTCCTTATATAGGCGGATTTCCTTGTACTCAATGGCATTATGCTTCATTTGTCGATATTCTTGGTAATGTTTATGCCTGTCCTGGTTCCAGAGTACTATTAGGAAACATTAAAAAATATTCTTTGACTAATATTTGGAAAACTAATAAAGCTAAAGAGTTCAGAGCAAATAAGTATTTCAGCTGTCCCCCTCGTGAAAAGTATTGGAATAAAGTAAAGATTTAAAATCAAAATCTAGGCTAATTTAATAAAAATACTAGATAACGCCGTTCCCAGTGCGTGCCACCCCCTCCTCATTCAATTTGTTTCCATGTTTAGTATAAAATTATATGAATTTTGCAGAAATGCCACCAAAGATAAACAAAGAAGCTCTCGAAAATTATCATGAGGCCAATTTTAATGTGGAAGAAAAACTGAAAGAATTAAAGGGTCCGTTAATTGAAGCAGCTGGCCCAACTATTAGAGGTTATGAATTAATTAATGTCAATAATTTGGATAAAAAAATTTTTATCTCTAATCTCCACGATTCATCCAGGAGGGGAAAGATCGACTTCAGGGGTGACATCAGAAAGTTTCCCATTAAAGATAATTCCGTCGGCGCTTTGTTTGTTTCTGCTCTGGGTGGCTCTCAGGGCGATTCCTCGGAAGAATTTAAGCGATTAAGAATTAAGGTTATGTCGGACAAAAGAGATGCAAGAAAGAAAGAATTTAAAAAATTTATCGAATTAAATAAAATTGAATTTAGAAAATTGGTGGATGAAGCGATTAGGGAAGCATTTAGAGTTATAGAAGACAAAGGCTTATTGATTTGGCAAGATGGCGTCAAAGAAGATATAGTCTCAGCCGAGAATATGGGTTTTGTTACAAAAGTAATTCAGAACAATCTAGACAGGAGAACCATTAAGAAGTCTCATCAGTTTTTGGACAACACCTACGATTTAATTTTTGAGAAAGTTTTATCTGAGGCAGAGAAATAGATTAGTCGAGTTAAGCCAGAAATCTTAGAAAAATTTGATAAAGTTTAGATTTATTAATTTCCACCTATCTATGTTGCCATCAAGCTTCTTTTTCCACAAAGGGGCTTTATTTTTTTAGTATCACGTAGATCACCTGAATCATTTTTTTCATCACGACTACTATACAAACATTTTTAGTCTTGCCCTCTTATAATTTCTTTTGATAAAAATCCCTGAATAGGCTCGGTCGTTGGGTGGCCATAATCTTTCCCACTCCGGAAACAGTATGATATAATAAGCGTATAAGAAGTAAAAAAACAGCAAAAAATAAAATATTTTATTTATGGAAAAAGATTATTCAAAATCTTTAATAAAAGATTATAAATACTGGTCTATTTATATTCATGAAAATCAGAGCTATTTAGGTCGGTGCATAATCTGATGTAAAAGAGAAAGTGCGCTCGATCTTACTGACGCAACAAAATATGAAAAGAATAATTATTGTTCATCAATGGATGGCTGGAGCACAAGGTGATTGGAGGCCTTGGCTTAAAATAGAATTGGAAAAGTTGGGGTATCAAATCCTATTACCAGACATGCCGGACATTGATACTCCTGTTATAAAAAAATGGGTTGAGAAACTCGCTGAAGTTGTTGGTACTCCCGATTCTAATACTTATTTCATTGGACATTCAATTGGCTGTCAAACGATTTTAAGATACTTAGAGACAATCGACACCGTCGTTGGCGGCGCTCTCTTTGTTGCTGGCTGGTTTAATCTTGAAAATCTTGAAGATGAAGAAACAGAAAAAATTGCCAAACCCTGGATTGAAAATCCTATCAACATTGAAAAAATAAAAATGATTCTTTTAAAATCAACTCTATTAATTTCTGATAATGATCCTTTTGGAGCTTTTAAAGAAAACAAACAGAAATTTACTGAATTAGGATCAAAAATTGTTATACTCAGAAATGCGGGACATATCACTAAAGAAGATGGTTTTACTGAGGCTCCAGTGTTGATTGAAGAATTCCAAAATTTAATTAAGAAATAGACAAAAACATCGTGCTTGTTATTGATGACCACGGTGCGCAAAAAACAAGAGACATAATTTTCTAATAAAAATATGCATTACAAACCAATTCATTTACCTCAGGACGAAAAATCCCACAAAAGCATCATTGAATGGTGGTATTTTAATGGTTATTTAAATGATTCGGCCGGTCGACGTTATACTTTCATGGATTGTTTATTTAAAGCGGATTTAAAAAGAGCAAAAATTCCGTACTTAAAAATACTTTTGGAAAAAACATTAAACACTCCCTATATTTATTTTGCGCATTCAGTCGTTTCCGATATTACCAAACAAAAAACCTATAAAGATATCCAAAATATTTCGATAATGTCCGGTGATAGTTTCAAGCGCCCCCTGCTTTATGCTAATTATTTTGATCCTTTGCTTTTATCCAGCGGCTATATTAATTGTGAAATTGCGGAGACAAAAGCCTCGAAGTTCCATCTAAAAAATTCCAAATTAGATTTATCTCTAAGCGCCAGAAAAAAACCGCTTTTTGAAGGCGGTCAAGGATTCATCAACGTCTGCCAGCGAAAAAGTTATTATTATTCTTTAACTGATTTGGCGGTTAAAGGAACAATTAATATCGATAATAAGCCATTAGAAGTAACCGGCCACGCCTGGATGGATCATCAGTGGGCCGATGTTGCCTATAACCGCGATGCCTGGTCCTGGTTTTCTTTAAAATTATCAGATGGCACAGATATAATGTGTATTGAATACCGAATTGGAGAACAACGAGACTATTTAGTCGATATTATTGATAAGCGAGGTAATACTGAACATTATAATTATTTTATTTTAAAACCGAGTAAAAAAATTTTTACAAGTTTAAAAACGAAAGCCAAGTACCCGTTAGAATGGGAGATTGAAATTCCTAATAAAAAAATAAAGCTCAAACTAAAAGCGATGCTGCGGGATCAAGAAATGGTTTTTGGGGCAATTAATTATTGGGAAGGACCACTAGATATTAGCGGGACTGTAAAAAATAAAAAAATCAAGGGGGTCGGTTTTATGGAATTAGTCGGTTATCAATCAGATTATAATTTTTTAGCTCTAGTTTTTGAAAACTTCAATCATAAGTTGGGCCGCTCTGTTTTAAAGAAAATAAAAAAGATTTTATGAAAAAAAAATCTAAAATCTCCACACAACAACGTTTATACAAAATTAAGTCCGTCTAAAATACACGGGGTAGGTGTTTTTGCTATTAAAAATATTCCTAAAGATAAAAATATTTTTCTAGGCGATACAACGGAAATGATCTGGCTAGATAGATCTGTAGTTAAAAAATTAACTCCGGAAATTAAAAAATTATATAATGATTTTTGCGTTATTAAAGGCAATAAATATGGTTGTCCGGATAATTTCAATAATTTAACGGTCGCTTGGTATCTAAATGACTCAAAAAAACCAAACGTTAGGTTTGACCGGGAATATGACTTTTTCGCGTTAAAAAATATTAAAAAAGGTGAGGAACTGACTATAAATTATTCATCGTACAACGACGACATTTAATTAAATCTAATAATCATTTTCTTTATCCCCGCTTGATTTTATTAAATAATTATTCAATAATCAGCTTAATAAGTCTCCATAGTTCAATGGATAGAACGTGAGTTTCCGGAACTCAAGATGAGGGTTCGATTCCCCCTGGAGGCACAATAATAAAAATATCCTAACAAAGTTAGGATATTTTTATTAGCGGAATGGACGGGGGTTTCGCGCTCGCTCGCCGCCATTTTGCGGCGAGCTCACTTGTCCGGGGTCAGCGCAAAGTATCCCCCGGATACTTTGCGATCGCTCGTCTACTCGCCTCGGCTTCCGCCTCGTCTCGTGTCTCGCTTCTGACCTGTTCGACCCCCTAACTCGTACAATAATAAAAATATCCTAACAAAGTTAGGATATTTTTATTAGCGGAATGGACGGGGGTCGAACCCGCGACCTCCTGCGTGACAGGCAGGCGCTCTAACCAACTGAGCTACCACTCCAAATAAATAACAAATTCACAACCCTAGACCCCAGCAGCTATTTCAATAGGTCTTAAAAAATGGCCATTCTATCCCTAGCCACAAAAAAATCATAGCAAAAATATTTTATCTTGTCAAAACGCCTAGACATTTATATTGATCCCGAAAATCTTGCCAAAAATCGATTTATACTCTATAATTTAAATAATAAAATCACTAAATGGTTTTTTTAATTTTTACTAATATGAACCAGGAGTTAGACCAACAAACAATCAAAGAAATTGAAAAACAACTTAAAGACCAAAAAAAACAGATTATGATTGATCTGGGAGATTTGTCGCGTGAAGATAATCATGAAGCCGATGATCGAACTACTAAATTTCCGGAATACGGCGACAAACCGGACGAGAATGCTCAAGAAATAAACGATTATTCGACCGACATCGTTACCGAAAAGGTTTTAGAGAAAAGCTTAGCCGATATCGATAAAACCCTAGATCGAATAAAAAAAGGTACTTATGGTATCTGCAAATATTGCGGCAAACCTATCGCTAAAAAAAGATTATTAGCGCGACCGACGGCTAATTCTTGCGTTAGCTGCAAGACTGAATTACAAGAGAATGAATAAATTTTTAAACAAAAATAATTTTTACTATATAGCTATTGCTTTAGCAATAGCTATATTTTTTAGTGTCGATCGGACTTTAAAAGCGTTGGCTCTAAATTTTAAAACAATTCAACCGTTTCAACTTATTGGAGACATTCTTTCTTTTCAATTTACCGCTAATTCCTACATGGCTTTTTCTCTGCCGCTAGGAGGGTTACTTCTTAACACTTTAATCATAGTAGTAATAGTCCTACTATTGATTTACATAATATATCTAATTTTTTATAAAGACGACCGTAAATTAGAAATAATTTTACTAAGTATCATTTTCACTGGCGCTTTAAGTAATATATTTGATCGCTTAATATATGGCTATGTCATTGATTATTTAGAATTAAAATATTTTACTGTTTTTAATCTGGCGGATGTGATGATCAGCGGCGGAGCCATTATTTTAATTTTAAAAAACCTCAAAAATAAAGAAACTATTAGTTAATAGTAATAGCTCGATTATTTATAGATAGTTGCTTAATACTGACAACCCTTATTTCTTTCGGCCAAATTTCTTCAACTTTTTCCGCCCACTCAATCGCCGTTACGGTTTCTTGCGAATTTAAAAATTCTTCAACTCCCAAAGCAATTAAATCTTGTCCGGATCTTAGACGATAAGCGTCAATGTGACAAAAATATTTAACTTTTCCGGCTGATTTATAAATTTTTAGAATATTAAAAGTTGGACTGTTAACCTGTTTTTTAATTCTCAGGCCGGCAGCCAAACCTTGTAACAATTTAGTTTTACCCGCCCCGAGATTGCCGCAGAGCGCAAAAACCTCACCCCCTCGACATTTTTTTCCTAGGGCCAAACCGAAGTTAAAAGTAGCTTTTTCATTTTTAGTAATTATGATCTTCATGCTTATAGTCTAAAATACTTTTTCTAAAAAATAAAGATATCAAACAACGTTAAAAAAATAAGAGCGCTCATCATTGAACGCTCTAATCCTAAGTTTGAAACATTTGCTTGATTAAATACCAAGCATCCCCAACAAAATTAAATATATTTTTAAAAACATCTAACCTAAAAACTATTCGAACTCCCCGAATTGTCGTCAATCCGGCGATAACTCCTACCATGAGGCCTATCGGGAGACAAACAACATAACTAATCAATGGGGCTGCGCCGAGATGACGACTAACTAGAAACACAATCAAACTAACAAAGAACCCTACAAACAGGGCTAACAAAACCCTCCACAACCTACGTACAGGCTTTTTCATTTTTTTCTCCAATTTTTTATTCAAAGATATATTTAATTAAAAAGAACTGATATTTTTAAACCAAACCAAAACTTATTTATCTTTTTGTGTCTGCATAAATATAAAACAGACCTTATGCCTGTTTTATACTTGTGTGGGCACACAAGGATTCGAACCCTGGACCCCTTCGGTGTAAACGAAGTGCTCTAACCAGCTGAGCTATGTGCCCTTATTGCAAATGGTGGGCGAAAGAGGACTCGAACCTCCACAGCCTTGCGGCCACAAGCACCTCAAGCTTGCGTGTCTACCAGTTTCACCATCCGCCCTAACGAAAAATGTCGTAATATTATTTAACGACTTTTTCTTTTAATTTTTTCTTATAACCAGTGCGCAAATAATAAAGTTTGGCTCGTTTGACTTTGGCCTGCTTTTTAATCTCAATTTTCGTAATCGTTGGCAAATTAAGCGGAAAAATCTTTTCGACGCCAATTCCTTCAGATACTTTACGAACGGTAATTGTCGCCCCTATTTCTTTATTATGCTTACGAGCAATAATTATTCCTTCGAAATACTGAATTCTTTCTTTCTCTTCACCTTTGGAATTTAAGTCTTTGATTTTTTGAAAAATTCTGACAGTCATTCCCGGCTTTAAATCTAATTTAGTCTCAACCATATGGTTAAAAATTATATAAACGAGACTAATCGGGTCTCGTTTTTAAGTGCTTAATAATAAGGCAAATCTTGTCTAATATTATAATTAATATTTCTTATTGTCAAGCCTGGTCTTTATTTGATCATAAACAGTCGTAAAAACCTGCTCCGGACTTAAATTCGTAGTATCGAGATAAAAATCGTAATGATTTTTATCATTAACATCTATATTATAATATTTTTGATATCTTAAGCGATCACTAGCTAATCTATTTTCCCCGCTAATTCGCACTGCTTTTACGCTCTCAAGTCCTCGATCCTCATTACGATTATTTTTCTTTTGTAAACTACTAAAAATTCTTTTTGCCCCTTCTTCCGAATCAACATCCAGATAAATTTTTAATGAATTAGGAATAAAATACCAAGAAGTTCGACCCTCAATAATAAAATTATCCTGTGTTTGGCCCAATTTTTTTTGATATTCGTCAACTTCTTGATCAGTATAGATATCAGTCTCTCCTAATTTATTATATTCCGCTAAAGTCATTCCTTTTTTTTCGGCTGCCGCCCGCCTTAAACCACCCATATAATATCGCGGCCACCCTAATTTATCGGCCAACATTTGAGCAATTGTACTTTTTCCGGAACCCAGGGCTCCACTCAAAGAAACTATCATATAGTGGTTGTGTTTTTAATAATAAAAGTTTATGATACTATTATAACTTAAACGACTTAAATAAAAAAGCGGCTACAATATGTATCTAGAAAAACTGGAGGTTCAGGGATTTAAATCTTTCGCCAATAAAAATAAACTTATTTTTTCCGGATTGGTAAGCGATGAAAAACGAGGTTTAACCGCCATTGTTGGTCCGAATGGTTCCGGCAAATCTAACGTCGCTGATGCTATTCGCTGGGCCTTGGGAGAACAAAGCTTAAAAACCTTGCGAGGAAAAAAAAGTGAAGATGTTATTTTTTCCGGTTCAGATCAAAAAAATCAACTCAGTTTAGCCGAGGTGTCTTTATATTTAAACAACTCTGAAGCCGTTAAAAATAAATTAAAACAACCGGATGTTCTGGAAAAAGAGAGCGACTTAGATCAATTAATAATAAGTTGTGATGAAATTGTAATTACTCGCCGATTATATCGCAACGGAGAAAGTGAATATTTGCTTAATAACAATCGCGTCCGTCTTGCCGACATTCAAATGCTTTTAGCTAAGGCGAACTTCGGTCAAAAAACTTATAGCGTCATCGGCCAGGGAATGGTAGAAAATTTTTTAAGTTCTTCGGCGGCTGAACGAAAAGATTTTTTCGACGAAGCAACCGGAGTTAAACAATTCCAGATTAAACGCGACTCGGCCCTAAATAAATTAGAAAATAGCTACGAAAATCTCCAGCAAGTTGAGATGCTTTTAACCGAAATCAAACCCCGTCTTAAAAGTTTAACCCGCCAAGTAGAAAAACTAAAACGCCGCAGTGAAATTGAAAACACCTTGCGAACCGACCAACTAAACTATTATGGATTTCTTTGGCAAGAGATTAACCAAAAATTAAATCATTCCAACCAAAGCTTACTGTCCAACGAAAAAATTAAATTGGAACAAGAAAAGAAATTAAATAAATTTAATGAAGAATTAAATAGGGTCCGTTCGGCTAATAATTTTCAAGAAATTAACGAACTGCAACCGCGCCTTAAAGGACTGAACGACCAAAAAAATCAATATCTTAAGCAACTGGCCAGGCTACAGGCAGAACTAGAGGTTAAACTCGAATCCCAGGGAAAATTTGACGTTTCTTGGCTCCACAACAAACAAGCAGAGTTGACCCTCGAACTAGAAAATCTGAAAGCGGAAATAAACTCTTTAGAAAAAAATAATTTTCAATCGGAAGAAAGTCGTTTACAGGCCGAACTTGATTATATTAAAGCCGAATTGATTAAAGTTAACGACAACCAGGTTAAAATAAACGACTTAATCTCCGAAAAAAACCAATACTTAAAACAAATATCCAAACTTGAGGCGGTCTTGGAGGTTAATTTGGAGGTTCAGGGACAATTTGATGTCTCCTGGCTTAACAATAAAAATAAAGAATTACAAACAGAGTTAATTAAAATTAACCAAGAAATTACAAACTTAAAACAAACCAGTAATCCGACTAAAAAAAATAATTTAGAAAATAAATTAAATTCTCAACAAGAAAAACTTAACCGTTTGAACGGAGAAATAATTCTAATCAACCAACAACTAAAAAAAACCGGCACTAGCGAAAACCACCATGTCGAAATTGGTCGCCTAATCGATAATTTTCTTAAAACACTTGATACTATCGACGGCGAAACCGAATTAATCAAGATTAAAGAATTAATCACTAACGCTAAAAAAGATTTTCAAACTAAAATAAAAGTATTTCTAGCTGATAAAAGCAATGATAAATTGCAACAAATAAAAACAATTCAAGAAGAAATAATAACCTTGACCGAGGAACGCCAAAACATAAACAATGATTTAAATGAGGAAGGCTTGCGTCTGGCGGCCGCCAACGAAAGACAGCATCTATTAGAAGACAAAGTCCAACAGATAACTCGGGAAACCGAGGACATTAAAACTAAACTGGAAAAAACTCAGGTTAAATTTGATGCTGAAAAAATAGAAGAAGAAAGGGCCGCTATCAATAAAAAGATAAGTTCTCTAGAAAAAAATATAAACGAATTAATTAAAAACGATAATTTCAAAGAATTAAACGAAAAAAAACAAATTATTGAAGACAAAATCCAAAATTCACGTTTAAAGGCCTCATCTTTAAATGAGCGCCTGCGCTTGCTACAGGCTAAAAAAACGCAAATCACTCAAGAAATTTATAATATCGACAGCAAAATAGCAAAAAGTCAAATTAAAGTCGACGCCGCCGGTCAGGAAAAAGAAAAAAAAGAAATTAATGAAAAATTGCTTACTTTAAACGAAGAAATAAAAAATTTAGAAAATAAATTAGAGATACTCAATCAACAAAAAGAAGCCGAGAAAACCCAGATGTTCGACTATCAAAAAAGTATTCAATCGCTCCAGCAAGAAATAAATTCAATTTCTACGGAACTTAATAATTTTCAAATTGAGGCAACCCGTCAAGAAACTAAACTTGAAGACTTAGAACTCAATATAAGAAATGACGGGTTAGAGGTAACCGCTATTAAAAATCATCCTCTTCAAAAAGAATTAAACGACCCAGAACATTTACATAAAATCATCGCTAACAATAAAAACCAACTAGAACTTATCGGGGGAATCGACCCGGAAGCCGAAAAAGAATATGAAGATACTAAAAAGCGTTATGATTTCTTAAGCGGTCAGACAAGCGATCTGGGAAATGCTATTAAATCATTAGAAGAAGTAATTTATGAATTAGATAAAAATATTAAAAATCGTTTTGATTCTGAATTTAAAGTTATTGCCGAAAAATTTAATGAATATTTTAAAATATTATTTAACGGCGGTACCGCCAAAATCTTTAAATTAATGATTGCTGATTTAGAAAAAGAAGAAAACAAAAATAATCCGACGAGCGCTAATTTTAATACTAATCTTAATTTAGCCGCCGGTCTAACACCAGTAGAAACAGCAATAAAAAATGAAGTGGACGAAAAACTAAAAACTATAAAATTTCTCAAAAAACACAATGCGGTCGGTTTAGCCGGAGTTGAGATTCAGGCTACGCCACCTGGTAAAAAAATTCAAGCGGTTACCATGCTCTCGGGAGGAGAACGCGCTTTAACCGCTATCGCTTTAATTTGCGCCATTATTAGCGCTAACCCTTCTCCTTTTGTGGTTTTAGATGAAGTCGACGCTGCGCTCGACGAATCTAATTCGGAGCGCTTGGCCAAAATTCTCGATGATTTATCCAATAAAACTCAATTTATTGTTATCACTCACAATCGCGCCTGCATGCGGCGCGCTAGCATTTTATACGGCGTGACTATGGAGGCCGATGGCGTTAGCAAATTATTAAGCGTTAAACTAGATGATTTAAAAAAATAAAATATTTTTTTATAAAAAATTTAATTTAATTTCATCTCTATTTCTATATAATAAAATCACCCTGGGAACGGGTGATTTTTTGAAATCCTTATTTTATATTTTTAAAATAATATCCTTTTGATAATAATAAATTTTATGCCCACAAAAATATGGTCCGCCGCTTTAAACGGCTTAGAGGCGGTAACCGTCGCCGTCGAAGCCGATTCCGGCGGCGGGGATTTCGGCCAAATTACAATCGTCGGTTTACCGGATGCCGCCGTGTCGGAATCAAAAGAAAGAGTAAAAAGCGCCTTACGCAATTGCGGGCTACAATTTCCGCGTCGTAAAATTACGGTTAACCTCGCTCCGGCAGATTTAAAAAAACGCGGTCCGGCTTATGATTTGCCGATTGCTATCAGTATTCTAGCTTTAAAAAATAATTTCAAAATTAATTTTAATAACTGTCTGTTGGTCGGCGAACTGTCGTTAAACGGAGAAATTCAACCGGTCAACGGCCTGTTATCTATGGCCCTCGCGGCACAACAGGCACAGATTACCACTTTATTCATTCCTGCCGCCAATGTAGCCGAAGCTCAACTCGTCAAAGGATTAACTATTTTTCCTCTGGATAATCTATCGCAATTAATTAAACATCTTCAAAAAAAAGAGTTGCTGACTCCAGCGGCAATAACAAGATATAAACCATTAATTAAAAAGACTGATTTTGATTTAGCGGAAATTCAAGGACAAGAAAAAGCTAAACGGGCTTTAGAAATAACCGCGGCCGGCGGACACAACCTCCTGCTATTTGGTTCTCCGGGATCGGGAAAAACTCTTTTAGCCAAAGCTCTACCGAGCATCCTGCCATCTCTAAGTTTTCATGAAAAACTGGAAATAACAAAAATTTATAGTGCCGCCGGAGAATTAAAAAATAACCAAGCTTTAATTTCTGTTCGACCATTCAGATCGCCACATCACAGTGCTTCCGGCGTTTCCCTGGTTGGGGGTGGAGCTTGGCCGCATCCCGGAGAAATATCTCTGGCCCATCGCGGAGTATTATTTCTGGATGAATTTCCCGAATTTTCTCGTTCATCTTTAGAAAATTTGCGCCAACCATTGGAAGAAGGGGTAATTAATATTAATCGTGCTTCCGGTTGTCTCAAATTTCCCGCTAAATTTATGCTGCTGGCGGCTATGAATCCTTGCCCGTGCGGATATCTAGGCGATAAAAAACAAGAATGCCGTTGTTCGCCGCATCAAATAATTAATTATCGCCATCGCTTATCTGGTCCAATAATAGATCGCATTGATTTGCACGTTGAAGTTCCACGAGTAAATTTAGAGAAAATACAAGAAGAAAACGCTAGCGAATCTTCTCGGAATGTTCGCCAAAGAGTAGAAATGGCTCGAGCTCGACAAGTGGCCAGATTTAAAAAATTATCATTTTTGACTAATGCGGAAATGACTAACTCCGATATTAAAACCTTTTGTTCTCTGGACAGCTCCGGGTACCAACTTCTGAGCATGGCCGGTGAAAAAATAAATTTATCGGCCCGATCATATTTTCGGGTTTTAAAATTATCCAGGACAATTGCCGATCTGGCGGATGAAAAAAATATTTTACCGGGACATCTGGCTGAAGCCCTGCAATATCGCCCCAAACTATTATAACTCATGAAAAAATTGGAATATTCTTGTCTCTTTTGCTATAATAAAATTGAAAATAATCTGTTATTCCTGCCCTAACAGGAATCTAATATATGTTTAAAAAAATAACAATTTTATCTTTATTAACCATTTTTTTAATGACTTCCGGTTTTGGCTGTAAAATTGCCAGCCAAGAGACTCAGAATGCCATGAAACCGATTACTCTGGTTTACTGGCGCGTCTTCGACGATTCTGATGCCTTCCAAGATATTATTGCCCAATATAAAGCTATTCATCCCAATATTACCATCGAATATCATAAATTCCGTTATGAAGAATATGAAAACCAACTACTAAATGCTCTAGCCGAGGATCGCGGACCGGATATTTTTTCTATTCAAAATACCTGGGTTAAAAAATATCAAAGCAAATTAGCGCCCATGCCGGCAACCGTAACTATGGTTTACCCGGTAACCACCGGGACGATCCAAAAAAGCACAACTTATCAACTGCGTACCAATAATAGTCTAACGGTTAAAGATTTGAAAGATAATTTTGTCGACGTGGTCGGCCACGATGTAATTTTAGACGATGGAAAAATATATGGCCTACCGTTATCATTAGACACTCTGGCTATGTTCTATAATAAAGATTTATTAAATAATGCCGGCATTAGTCAGATTCCGCAATACTGGAATAATGAATTTTTACAAGATGTTAAAAAATTAACAATTCAAGATCCAAAAAACGGTTTAATCCAGGCGGGGGTAGCTTTAGGCGGTAGTACTAATATTAATCGTTTCAGTGACATTCTTTCCGTATTAATGATCCAAAACGGAGCAATTATGATGGATGATGCTGGTCGAGTTCAATTTAACTTACCTGCGGCCGGTCAAGCCAATAACGGTTACAATCCCGGCATCGAAGCTCTACGTTTTTATACTGATTTTTCCAACTCAGCCAAAGAATCATATTCTTGGAACGATAGTCTGCCCAACTCTCTGGACATGTTTATCAACGGCAATTTAGCAATTATGTTCGATTATTCCTATAATTTAGCGACTATCCGAGCGCGAGCGCCAAAATTAAATTTTTCTATCGTCAAATTGCCGCAAATCGAAGGTAATCCGCCAACTAATATAAATTTTGCCAATTACTGGATCGAAGGAGTTTCTAAAAAAAGCACTAACCAAAATGAGGCCTGGGATTTTATCCAATTTATGACCAAGGCAGAAAGCGTTAAGGGCTATTTACAAAAAACCAACCATCCTACCGCCTTACGTGCGCTGATAGATTGGCAAAAGAAACAAAACAATGAAATTAGTGTTTTTGTCGATGAGGTTTTAACCGCTAAAAGCTGGTATAAGGGTAAAAACGAACAAGCTGCCGAAGACGCCATAAAAGAAATGATAAATGAAGCAAAAAAAAATCTAACGGAAGACTTTGAATCAATTATTAGCACCACCGCTTCTAAAATTCAACAAACCATTAATTAGTCTATATAAATATCGATTTTATGTTCAAAAAAAAAATATTAGTTTCGCTTTTATTCACGCTGAGTTTATTGTTGCTTTCTCCTGCCTTGGTCCATGGCGAAATTATTCCGGCTAGTGTCGGTGGCTGTCCGGACGGATATCAAGGCAATTGCGGCAATTACGGCGTCGACGACTTCCTAGTCTTAGCTATCAATGTTTCTAAATGGATTCTCGGCATTGTCGGCTCGCTGGCGCTTCTGATGTTTATCTATGGCGGTTTAATGTTTTTAATTTCCGCTGGTTCCGCCGATAAAATCGGTCAAGCTAACAAAATAATTATTGCCGCAGTTGTCGGATTAGTCATTGTGTTTGCAAGTTTTTTAATAATTCAATTTGTTATGCGCTCAATCGGCGTTGACTGGAGTGGAGAAAAAACAGTGATCACAACCCCAACGACAACGAGCACTAAAAAAACCAATGATGCCTGTATCGCCATGGCTGCCGAAGGATATAGTTGTATCGCCACTTCAACTGCAGACCTAGCCAGTTGTAAACCGTTGTTATGTATGGCTTCTCCGAATAATGTACAATGCTGTAAAAAACCGGCGGCGACAAATCCACAAAATGCGAAATGCATTGCAGCCCATGGCGCAACTTTTAGCTGTATGGACAAAGCAAATGGTAAAAATTGTTCAACTGGTCATTGCACAGGTGCTAGCAATATTCAATGCTGTGAATCTAAATAACCATAATCTATGCCCGTCTTTGCTTCTAAAAAATTACCACTGGAAGAAACGTGGGGCGAAAAATTACGCCAAAAACGACATTACCAAAATTTAAAAATCGAAGATATTGCTAAAACCTTAAATATTCGTACTGAATATTTAATCGCCTTAGAAGAAGAACGTTTTGATAAATTGCCAAGCGGACTATACGGAAAAAATTTTTTAAAACAGTATGCAATTTTTTTAGGATTTAAACCGGCAGATCTCCTAACCGTCTGGGATAGCCAATCCGCTGAATATAGTCCTAATGACCCTTTTTCCCGAAAAACAATCAAGCCGCATAAATTCATAGTTCTTCCCAAAATAATTAGAAATACTTTGATTGCCTCAGCAGTTTTAATCTGTTTTTTATATCTTATTTTTTATTTTAAAAACATCACCTCCCTGCCAAAATTGACAATTATATACCCGGTTAAAAATTTATTAACCTCTAAAAATTCTATCATTGTTAGCGGTTGGGTCGAACCGGGAGCGGAAATTACCATAAATAACGAAAACGTCCTAAACAACAATAACGGCTATTTTTCTCAGAAAGTTAATCTAAAAAAGGGTTTAAATAATTTAATAATCACCGCCAAAAAAAAATATAGTCAAACTCAGGTTATTGCCCGCGAAATATTAGTCGAATAAATATCTAAAATAATATGTCGGAAACAAAAAAAACCATTCTATTTGACATTGCTACTATTTTAAGTAAAATGAACATAAGCGCCAAACAAAGCCTGGCTGAATTGGGTTGCGGCAATTTCGGATTTTTTGTCTTTCCGCTTGCTCGCTTAGTTGGAAGACAGGGACAAGTATATGCCGTAGATATTCTCAAACCGACCTTGGATGAAATTACCAAAAAAGCTAAATTAGAAAATTTTCCGCAAATTCATCCGATTTGGAGTAATTTAGAAATTTTCAAAGCAACCAATATTGAAACTAGCAGTTTAGATGGAGCTCTGCTGGTAAATGTCCTTCATCAGTCAGAAAAAAAAATAGAAATACTGCGTGAATCAATTCGTCTTTTAAAAAGAGGCGGCCAACTGCTGATTATTGAATGGAAAAATATTGATATTCCGCTTGGTCCTAGCCCGGAGCGTCGAGTCAATCTTAATTCTCTAAAAATAGCTCTTCCTAAAATCGGACTAAACATTAAAGAAGAGTTTGAAGCTGGACCATATCACTACGGTTTAATTTTAACTAAATTATAAATATGAAAAATCTAATTACTCTTGATTACTGGTTTAATTTGCGACCGGAAGCGCTGCTTCCTTCAACTCAAAACGCTTTTATGGCTTTAGTCATCTCTTTAGCGATCCTGGCTTTAATTATTGCGGTGACAAAAAATCGCGGGGGAATTTATCGTGGTTTTTTAAATCGCCTATATTCATTCTGTTTAACTAATGCCGCTATTGGCCTTCTACTACTTTTCTTTAATTATGAAGTTATACCTTTTTTCTCCGCTCGTTTTTGGCTCGGTTTTTGGGCGTTATTGATGCTTATTTGGTTAATTTTTATTCTTAAAAAATTTAAAAATATTCCGATAAAAAAGAAAAAATTAGAAGAAGAAAAAGAATTAAAAAAATATCTCCCCTAATAAAAGGGCTATTGTTTAAGTTAAAATTCTGCCGATAATAAATAGCCCCTGGGAACAAGGGGCTATTTGTTTATAGTCAAATTTTCCTAAAAATATGACAAACAACAAAAACCTGGGGAACAAGGGAGAGATTTTAGCCAAAGAATATTTGCTACACCATGGTTATAAAATAATTACAAACAATTATCATTTTAACCATTTAGAAATCGACTTAATTGCGCAACAACAAGGATATACAGTTTTTGTAGAAGTAAAAACTCGAATAAAGACGCCGGAGAGCTTAAACGAAAACCCCCTGGCTAAATGGCAAACAAAAAATTTAAAACGAGCAATTGATGAATATTGCTTTAATAATCATATAGATTTGGAAAAAATACGTTTAGATTTAATTGTTGTCCTGGTTGACACGTCCCGACAAACAGCGACTCTCAAACATTACCAGGATATCTTCTAAAAATGGATAGTTAAATATAAATTAAAAACCGAAGAAATAATTATTAGAATTTTTAAGCCAACAGATAGCCTTCTTTTCTCCTGGCGATAGGTAATTAAAAATAACAGGAAAATATAAGGTAAAAAGTCTAAGGCATAACGATAACCAAACTGTTTAAAACCTATCCCGTAATATAGAAGAATAGGAATCGCAATAACGCTGGCGGAAATTAATAAAAACCAGGACAGATTGCCTCTTATTCTCCTAAAAAATAAACTTAACAAATATGGCGAAGTAAAAAAAAGTCCTAAGCCCCAAAAATCTACTCTGATAAAAGGAAATTTCAAAACATGTGAAATATTATCGCGAAACACCGGCCAGGGAGCGCTTAAAAATAAATAATATAAATTGCCCGGCAAATGGTAAAGACTAATTAATCCATAGGATCTGGCCTGAGACAAGCTCTCTATTAAAATTTGCCGACTATATCCTTGGTCATAGATATTATCAAAACGAAAAAAATTATACATTCCTAATAAAATAAAGGCTAACAAAACCGGTAAGATTAACCTAAATAATTCTTTTATTTTATCAGTCCTGTTTAAATTAGAAAAAAATAAACTTAATAATAAAAAAATAATTCCTAACCCGGCAGTTATTCTTGTTAAAAATAAAATACCAAAAATAAAACCCAATAATAAGTAGCGTCTCCGGTTAAAAAATTCCCACAAAGCCCAAAAAGTAAAAAAAACCGCAACTACTTGAGCAAAATACCAGCTATAACTAAAAATAGCTGTTCCTAAAAAGGGAGAGGCCAGACAAAAAGCATAAGCCAAATACCAAGAATCAATAAAATTATAATTAAATTTTAAACTAATTTTATAGACCAGTAAAAAGATCAGAATAACTAAAAAAAACGATAAATACCCTTGATAAAAAAATAAACCGACTTGATTAAATAACCAAACAAAAGGCGTTAAAAGAACCGCCGGCCAAGGTCCTAAAGGCCAATAAAATAAACCCTGGTATTTAACAGCATCGGAATAAGAGGTAAGCTGATCGATAAAATAAAGCCGGCCATGTCCAAATGAATTAGCGAGAAGAGAAAATTGCTGTTCATAGCTGGCTTTAAAATTAAGGCTGACAAGAATACCAAAAAATAAAGCAGAAAATAATAAAATAGTAAAAAAATCTGATCGTAAAAATGAATTTAGAGATTGATTTTTTTTAATATTATTTAGCTTATTTTTTGACACAAATTTTTAGATTATTCAAACGATGTTTAAAATAAAATAAATTTTTAACAAAAGACCAGGAGTCTCTAAAAATATGAATTTTACTCAGCCTCCGGCTATAACGATTTTCTTGCCAATCAACCGGAATTTCTTTTATCTCATAACCGAAACGAGCCGCCAAAATAATAAGCTCGGTATCAAAAAACCACTTATTGTCAATAAAATAAGGCTGCAGATGGTTAAACAATTCCTTTCGGAGTGCTTTAAAACCGCATTGTAAATCTCTAAATTTATGTCTCAAAATTAAACGGGACAAAAAATTATAAATTTCTGAAATAAAATTTCGAGAAAATGAACGATTAGTACGCGAATTTGGCAATAAGCGAGAACCAATAACTAAGTCAGCTTCTTGATTTAAAATTGGATCGATTAAAGCGGGAATATTATTCAAAGAAGTGGCCAAATCAACATCCATAAAAACCAAAATATCCGCCGAACTTTCCTGAAAATATTCTTTTAGGGCTCGCCCTTTTCCGCCTAATTTTAAATTTCTTGCCTTTATTCTCTCGTCATTCTCAGCTAATTCCTTGGCCACCGAATAAGAGGTGTCGCCCGAAGTATTAATAATAATAACAATATTCCAAAAATAATTCGCTTTTTGTAACTCTAAAAAATTTACTAAGCGCTTTACGTTAGCTTCCAAAACTAATTCCTCATCTTTGGCCGGCAAACAAAAATCAATTAACATACTATTTTTATTTCTTATAAATTACGGCGATAGCGTCGCGGTAAACTGGCTGCCAATCAGAAGACGATGATAAATAATCCCGTAAATCATTATGGGCCACCAACTCGCCATCTTTAATCCCAAAAAATATTTTTTCCCACTTTTTTATTTTTAAGTCTCTATCCTCAGCCGGAATTAAAACCAATTTAATTTGATACTGATTTAATTTTTTAGCAATATCATGATCTTTTTTATAAAAATCATAATATTCCTCTAAAAATGTTTGCCCGGCAAAAGGCACTTGCGGCAAGCGACCGTCAATAAATAATTTTTTCTCCGGATAAGCCCAAATTAAATAGCCACCCCAACCATACTCATTAAAAATATTAAAAGAATCATAGCCAGGATGGTCTTTTAAAAATTCAACAGCACCGCAGGGATATTTCTCGCAATAACCACTAAAAGGTTCATTGGTAAATCTAACTTGAGCCAACTGATGGGCGGACGCCACTAGCAGACAACACAACAAATAAACTTTCAGCCAAAAATATAAATACTTGTTCGGTCGACCAATCTTTACCGGCGGATCGGTTTTTAAAACAATTCTCCAAACATCAACCAAAAAAAGGAACGAAACAATAAACATCAAGGGAATATGCCGCCGTGATTTAAAGCCTAAAAACACAAACAACAGCACTAAAAAAATAGTCCAGAGATTAATCTTTAAAGATGGTTTTTGTTTTCGCGCATAATAAATATAAAAAATAAGCGCTAACGCCGCTAAGGCTAAATAAAAAAGCTGCCAATACTGGAGAGGAAAAGAAAACTGCGATAGCCACTCTTGAATATTAGATTGATAAAATGTATTTTGATAACCAAGTAAAAATGAATATAAACCGAGTTTATAGGGGGTCAGAAGCGTCGCGCCGAAGGAAAAAATGAGCATCACCGCGAAAATAATTATTTCCCGCCATTCTAAGACACCAGAAAAATCCAGCCAAGACTTGGGCCAAAATTTTTGCCCAAGATTTTCTCCAATTTTAATAAATAGCCAGGCTGCCAATAGAAAAAAGCCGATTAAAAAACTGGCGTGCACGCAGGCCCAGAGATACATCAGCGGCGGCAAGAACAATAGTGTCCGCCAATTCTTATTTTTATTATAATAAACAATAATTATTAAAAGTAATAATAAAAATAGCACACCAAATTCCTGCAAGCGCACGCCCAAATGCGGTAAAGAAGCCACTAAACCAAAAAATTGAAGTAACGCTATTAATAAATCGCTTGTCTCGGACAGGAAACGGCGCGCCGCAACATTTAACAAAATTAAAACAAAGATTACTATTAAAGCAAACAAAATACTAACGAATATATATCCGCCATAATTATAAGTTTCATAAAGAATGGCATTACTTAACCATTCGTGATCAACCCAATCGCCGCTAAAAGTATAATTATAATGATTAATACGAGGAACGGTTTGAGTATTAACAATTTCTTGACCAACTTTTAGATGCCAGCCAAAATCCGCATCTAAATAACTAAAAGAATTTCGCAGTAAAAGACAAAAAATAAAAAAATAGAAAAAAACCCAAAATAACGTTTTAAAGTTGACTTTTTCTAATAATTTAGGCATAAAAACTTACTAATAATAGCCAGTCTACCCTTAATCTTAGCATAGCCAAAAATATTTGTCTTGTTTGAAATAGTGTGCTAAAATTAAAGATATAAAATTTATAAATCATAAAAACTAGAAAGGTGGTGAAATATGAAAAAAATTTCTAAACATTTAATTTCTTTAGCGATTTTGACCTTACTGGTTCTTCCCTTTCTGATTTCTAAACCGGTTTTAGCACAAAATGCCAACCAAAATTTTGGTTTAACAAACGTTGAAACCGGATTGGGTGGTGCTTTGTCTAACAGCGATCCGAGAACAGTAATCGGCCAAATTATAAATGCCGCCCTAGGTTTTCTTGGCGTAATCGCAGTAGGCATCATCTTATTAGGCGGTTTTAAATGGATGACAGCCGGCGGAAACGAAGAAAAAACCGGGGAAGCTAAAAAATTATTAGGCGCTGGAGTTATCGGTTTGATAATTATTCTAATGTCTTGGGGTATCGCGAATTATGTTCTTTCAACCCTATCTACCGCTACCACTACTCCATAATATTTTAGTGATTCTCATTCTAAATGGGAATCACTGCCCTGCTCGCGAAAATTTCGTCGGCAGAGCAGTGAATAAAATTCATTTTATGAATAAAAAAATAATAATTATTTCTTTTTTGACGGTTTTATTTTTTTCTTTTTTTGGTCCGATTACTAAGGCTTTTGAAACTCCCACCACTTTAGAAGGTTTAAACCAGACTGCCGGTACTATTCCCGCATTTCAAGGTAAAACCGAAAATGCCTATAATTCCACTTATTTTGCCGGTTACGCCGGAGGAATTGTCGGGATAATCCTGTCTTTTATCGGAGTTTTATTTTTGGGTTTGATGATCTATGCCGGAATTATGTGGATGATGGCTCAGGGCAATGAACAACAAATAACTAAAGCTAAAGACCTAATAACCAACTCAATAATTGGATTAATTATTGTTTTCGCCGCTTACGCTATAACTACCTTTATCGGTAGCAATTTTATAAATCAATGATCGTAAACAAATATAAAAAAATAATTATCAGCAGTTTGCTATTTTTTATTTTATTAATTGGCTTCCAAACATCTTTAGCGGCTGGGACATATAATTTCGCCGACCAAAGCGGTTTAAGCTCCACCGGAGACAACGCAGGGTACTCTGATGCCTTAAAAAATTTAAGCCCCAGTAATACTGCCAGTAAAGTTATCGATATAGTTTTAGGTTTTTTGGGAATAATTTTCTTCGGACTAATGATTTATGGCGGTATGACCTGGATGACGGCCGAGGGTAATGACGAAAAGGTAACTAGAGCTAAAAATATAATTGTTGGCAGTATTGTCGGATTGTTTGTAGTTTTAGCCGCTTACGCCGCCAGTTATTTTATCTTTAATTACTTTAGCCCAACAATTCTGAACCAAAAGTAATATGAAAAAAATAATTTATTTTATTTCTATTTTATCTTTCCTGATCTTTATTCCTGTGTTTAGCGTTAGTGCTCAAGAGGGCTTAGGCGATTCTTTCGGCTCAACCCTAAGTACGGCAGCCAATTCATCCGGTTATAAAAACATCGATGGCGGCAACAATATTACGGCTATTTCGAGCACGGTAATTTCGGTTATTTTAAGTCTATTGGGCACAATTTTTATAGCTTTAATCGTCTACGGCGGTATAGTCTGGATGTTGGCAGAAGGAAACGAACAAAGAGTAGAAAAGGCCGGTAACATTATTCGACGAGCTATCATCGGTCTAATTATTGTTATCGCGGCTTACGCCATTAGTTATACTTTGTTACATACTCTTGCGGGTCAATTAAAAAAATCCTAAAATATGAAAAAACATTTTAAACTCATCTTTTCGCTCTTGGCTTTAGTCGCTCTGCTTATTCTCCCTTATTTTGTCTTTGCCACTTCTACCCTAGGAACATTAACCGAAGTGGCGGGGAACGGCGGTTATACAACCGAACCGACAGCAAATCTGCCCACGATTATCGGCTTAGCGATTCGAACAGCTTTAAGTTTGTTGGGGACTATTTTTGTAATTTTAATTGTTGTGGCCGGTTATATTTGGATGACAGCCGAAGGCAGCGAAGAAAAAGTAACCAAAGCTCAAAATTATATCCGACGAGCTATCATCGGTCTAATCATCACTCTTTCGTCTTGGGCTATCTGGACGTTTATACTTCAAAGATTTATTGGTGCATAAATATATGAAAAAATCAATTACCATTTTAATTTCTCTAATAATTTTTTTCTTTTTTACTGTTCATATTTCCGCTGCCCAGTCTCTGCTTAACGCCGATACCGCCAACAACTTTACCAGCCAAGTAGGGACAGCCGCTGATTTTACTCAAGTTAGCATGGGAACAATTATCGCCGCCCTTATCCAAGCGGCCTTAGGACTACTCGCTATAATTTTCGTAATTTTAATCGTCCTGTCTGGTTTTCGTTGGATGACAGCTAATGGAAATGAAGAAAATGTTAAAAAAGCTCAAGAAACTTTAAAGACAGCTATTATTGGTTTAGTTATTGTTTTGGCCGCCTGGAGTATTACTTACTTTGTTTTCACTTATTTACCGTTCAGTGGCGGAAGTTCAATGGGGCCGGCGGTTTAAAATTATTTCTCTTTAATTTATAAAAAATGGCATCAGAGATTTGATGCCATTTTTAATTTTAAGGTAACTTAAGGCAATAGTGTCGCCTTAAAATCATAAGCTTTGCCTTCATCGTCGTAATAAACGATGTTGGGTCCCACTTTTTTTGTTACTACCCGTATCTCGCTCCTATTGAAAAAGGTAGCGGTGTAATTCCCGGGCATAGGAATATTAAATGTCGGACTTTTTTTTCGAGCAGTTAAAGTAAACTCCCTATAAAAGGCTGCTGGACCGATTATTTTAACAACCACTTCTCTTAAATTACCAGCGTTTTCTACAACACCCACCAACCCTTTACTAGAGACAGTCGAGGCCGCGTTTTGATAACCGCTAGTATTATCGGCATATCTGATGGTAGCGTAAGCTTCAGCCATTTCTAGGGGCTCTCCTCCATATAGATTGATACTTGTTCTATCTGCCTTGCCGGCAGATTTTTCAACAAATTCATCTAATCTATCTTCAGCTAAACTAATTTTTTGTTGATATTTATCAATTTCCAAATCATTAGCAATAATCATTTGATTGTGTTTCGCTTTCCCAACCGATGAAGTGTCATTAGATTGTTCTAAAAATAAATTTTCATTTTTTAGATCGCTAATTTCGTCTTTATAATACGAAATACGATCAAGAAAAAAATTTCTAGATTCTTTAACTTCACTGGAGTTTTTATCTCCGACAGACAATGAACCTCCCGTACAACCCACGAACGACAACCCCAAAAAAACAACTACTAAAAAATACACTGCATTTTTCATTACTTACTCCTATATATTTATTCTTCTTAATTGTTAAAGAACGAGAAAATCGTTCCTTTTTTTGATATAGCTATTTTAACTATCAAATTATGCTATCATTTTTATTAAAATTTGTCAATAATTTTATACAATTACAGTCCACAATCAAGTATTGACTTTTATACAAGCCTGTGCTAAGTTTATTGGTCGAGAAAATCCCTGCTTTAATATCATGTACCGTGACCTAGTAGGGATTTTTAATTTAACTGATATTAAATAAGATATGAAAATATTTAAAACTATAAAAGAGGAAATTATTCCTCTGAGTAGCCAGAAACAGCTTATTTTATTGATAATTATTGCTTGTGTCTTTCAATTTGTTTTATTTTATACTCCAGTTTTAGCAGACGAAGCTGTTCAGCAAGCAGAAGCCAGTACTAATAACCAAGAAAATATTATTATGGACGAACTTATCGTTAACGATTCCATCATTAAAGAACCCATAATCAACCAGGCAACAACGACGCTAACCAGCTTAACTGAAACAGCCACTTCGACGATATCGGAAGTTGCTACTTCAACAATAAACTCTATTAGCCAAAATCTAAGCGATACTAGTCCAACGACGGCTAGTTCTTCGCCGACCGTATCGACTATTAAAGTTATTAAAGTAAGCTCACACACTATTACTGCTTACAACTCCGAGGTGTCGCAAACCGATAGCGATCCCTGCACTACCGCCAACGGTTTCAATCTCTGTAAAAATAATAAAGAAGACTCTATCGCCGCGAATTTCTTAAAATTTGGCACTAAAGTTAGAATTCCCGAACTGTTCGGAAATCGTGTTTTTATTGTTCGGGATAGAATGAATGCCAGACATGCTACTCGCGTCGATGTCTGGATGAAAGATCATGACGACGCTATGAAATTCGGCATTAAATTTGCAAAAATAGAAGTTTTAGAATAAACCGAATATTCTTCGACCTCTTCTTAATTCTTTTTCTTTCTTGAGAATAGCGACGGTAGTAGAAATAACCGTGTCGGGATTAAGAGAAATGCTATCAATTCCTTCTGCCACTAAAAATTCGGCAAAATCCGGAAAATCGCTCGGTCCTTGCCCGCATATTCCTACTTTCCGACGATATTTTTTCGCTGTTTTAATTAATTGTTTAATTAACTCTTTTACTGCTTCATTTTTTTCATTAGAAACACCGGCTACTTCCAGCGACCCGCCGGAATCGCGATCAATACCAAGGGTTAATTGGGTTAAATCATTGGAACCGATAGAAAAACCGTCAAAAATTTGACAAAATTTATCCGCTAAAATTATATTAGCCGGAATCTCGGCCATAACATAAATTTCTAAGCCATTTTGACCTCGTTTTAAACCATTTTGGGCCATTACCTCTTGAACCTTCTTTCCCTCCTCGACAGTTCGGCAAAAAGGAATCATCACTTTTAAATTTTTTAAGCCCATTTCTTCGCGCACTTTTTTAATTGCCTGACATTCTAATTTAAAAGCCGGCAAAAATAAAGGCGAGTAGTAACGACTAGCACCTCGAAAACCGATCATAGGATTTGATTCTATCGGTTCATACTCTCTTCCTCCGATTAAATTAGCATATTCATTTGTTTTGAAATCACTAAGACGAACAATTACATCTTTAGGATAGTAAGCGGCGCTAATAATAGCTATGCCCTGGGCTAAGCGATCAACAAAATACTGAGACTTATTCTCATAACCAGCGGTTAATTCGGAAATTTTTTGTTTTATTTTTTGATCTGTTAATTTATTATAATTAATTAAAGCTAAAGGATGAATTTTGATGTAATTATTTATAATAAATTCCAAACGCGCTAAACCCACGCCATCATTAGGAATAAAAGAGTCGGCCAAGGCTAAATCCGGTTCAGCGATGTTCATCATTATTTTAGTTTGTGGCCTTTTCAAGTCTTTTATATCAGTTTTTTCAATTTTAAACGGTATTTTCCCCTCATAAACAAAACCCTCTTCTCCGCCGGAACAATCTACCGTAACCATTCGCCCGCTTTTTATCTTAGTCGAGCCCTTTTCCGTTCCCACGACGCAAGGGATGCCTAATTCACGAGAGATAATCGCGGCATGACAAGTTCGGCCACCTTTATCAGTGACAATGGCGGCAGCGATTTTCATAATCGGCTCCCAGTCAGGATCAGTCATATCGGTTACTAAGACTTGTCCAGGTTTAAATTTATTAATATCTTTAACGCTCATCATGCGATTAGCCGCTCCGGCACCGATTCGACTACCAACGCTCTGCCCGGAAACAATAATTTTTCCTTTCTTTTTAAGTCTATATTTCTCAATAATTTTTCGATCTTTTTGACTTTGAACGGTTTCAGGGCGAGCCTGAATAATGTAAATTTCCTGACTCCGTCCATCGACAGCAAACTCTATGTCCATCGGTTTTTGATAATGTTCTTCTATCAACATTCCCCAGCTAGCTAGCTGCAAAACCTGCTTATCGCTTAATGATGGTTTTAACTGGTCAGCCGGAGCAATCGGCACATTTTTTACCGGGTTTTTCCCTTTCAGATCATAAATCATTTTAATGTTCTTTTTGCTCAGAGTTTTAGAAATAATTGCTTTAGTTGGTTTAAAAATATAATATTCGTCAGGATTAACGTGACCCTGAACGATGTTCTCTCCTAAACCGAAAATAGAATTAATTAAAACAGTGTTTCTAAAACCGGATTCAGTATCAATCGTAAACATCACTCCCGATGAACCTAGGTCCGAACGAATCATTTTCTGTACTCCGACCGAAAGAGCAATTGAAAAATGATCAAATTTTTTATCAACCCGGTAAGAGATCGCCCGATTTGTAAAAAGAGAGGCTATACATTTTCTAACCGCTAATAACAAGTCTTTTTCTCCGGTAACATTTAGGTAGGTTTCTTGTTGCCCGGCAAAAGAGGCGTCCGGTAAGTCTTCGGCGGTAGCGCTAGACCGTACAGCCACATCAACATTCTTAATCTTATATTCCAGCGATAACTGCCGATAAGCCTTAACGATGGCCGCTCTAAAGTCATCAGGCATTTCCGTAGAAATAATTAATTTTCGAATAGTTTCTCCCCGTTTCATCAAATCTTTAACGTTCTTGGTGTCTAATCCTTCTAAAATTGATTTAATTTTTTTCTTTAATCCCGTAGAATCTAAAAAATAATGATAAGCATCCGAGGTGGTCGCAAATCCGTCAGGCACTCTCAATCCTTTTTTAATCAAATGGCCATACATTTCACCAAGCGAGGCGTTTTTACCGCCAACCTGCGGGACATTTTTAATCGATAACTCTTTAAAAAAATGAACAAATTTATTTTTTAACATAAAAAGTATTTAATTTAAATTATTTGATTTCATTATAACAGATTCTTTACTTTCTGAAAATAATCATTTAATATAAAAATGCCGATGATTTATCGCGGTTACGCGGACGTGGCGAAATTGGTAGACGCACTTGGCTTAGGACCATGCGGGGAAACCCTTGAGGGTTCGAGTCCCTCCGTCCGCACTATAATAAAAACAAAAATCTGTGAAGATTTTTGTTTTTATTTTTATTATTGCCACTCACCGATAAACTTGCTAAAATTCAATTATGATTAATTTACTACACACCTTCAGCCCTCAGGCGATTTTGTTTTCATTTGGACCGATTACCGTTTACTGGTATGGATTATTAATGGTTTTAGGAATTTTAGTCGCCTTCGCCGTCAGCAGCCTATTGGCCAAACACTATAATCTAAGTTCTGATACTATTTTCGATTTATCCTTCTGGCTAATCGTTAGCGGTATAATCGGAGCTCGTGTTTATGATGATTTTTTGCAACTTCCCTACTATATTCAGCACCCCTGGCAAAGTATCGAAATTTGGAAGGGCGGATTAGCAATCCATGGTGGTATTATCGCGGGAATACTCATAGTTTGGTGGTTTGCTCGACAAAAAAAAATAGATTTTTGGAAATTAACAGCGGTTTTCACTCCCGGACTAGTCTTGGCCCAAGCTATCGGTCGTTGGGGAAACTATTTTAATCAAGAAATATTCGGACTACCAACGAATCTTCCCTGGGGAATTCCAATAAACCTAATAAATAGACCACCGCTATATCTTAATAGCCCATATTTTCAGCCAACTTTTTTATATGAAAGTTTAGGGTGTTTACTAATTGGCTTGTTTTTATTAAGTCTAAATATTTATGCCATCAAGAATCATAAATTAAACCATATTTTTTTTATCTGGTCGACAAGCCTCTACTTGATTCTCTATTCACTGCTAAGATTCTTGCTAGAGTTTATTCGTTTAGATCCAGCGCCTGAATTTCTAGGGTTACGCTGGCCACAATTTATCAGTTTAATAATTATAATTCTAACTTTTTCCTTTATATTCTTAAATCTCCATGTCAAAAATTCAAAAAAACAACAATAAAAACCCTAAACGCCTAACCAGCTTCTACTTTTTAGGTTTGCTACTCGCCATTTCCAGCGCTTTGCCGGCTTATATACAATCCAATTTTCTGGGACAGTTTATGGATATTAAAACTGTCAGTCTTTTCTTTATTATCGCCAATGTTTTCAGCGTAGCCGCTATTTTATTATTTCCCGGCTTAATAAAAAAATTAACCAATTATTTCTTAACCAAAATAGTCTTGGCTCTTTATCTGACATCACTACTGGGATTAAGCCTGGCGACCGGACCAAATTTAGCTCTAATATCTATTATCCTTTTTTCCATAACTTCTAATTTAATCTGGATTAATATGGATATTTCGATAGAAAATTTATCAACTAATGAATTAACGGGAAAAATTAGAACAATTTATTTTACTTTTATCAACGCCGGCTGGATTATCTCTCCCTTCTTAACTACTTATTTAATCAACCGAGGTGAGTATACTTTATCTTTTCTAGTGGCCGCCTTTTTAATTATCCCTCTTTTTCTAATTATTATTTACCAAGGAAGAGGAACGGAAGACAAAATAAAATATAAAAAAGAATCTCTTTTAAATACTTTAAAAAAAATGTGGAAAAATAAAAATTTACGCGGCATTTTTTTTATAACTTTCTTGTTACAGTTATTTTATAGTTCGGCTGTTATTTATATTCCTATTTACCTTTTTCAAAACCTCTCTATGGGCTGGGACGTTCTAGGAATAATCTTTTCTGTTATGCTTATCCCTTTTATTTTGATAGAAATTCCCGCCGGCATCATTGCCGATAAATACCTAGGCGAAAAAGAACTCCTCTTTGCCGGTTTTATAATTTTAATTATTACTCTTCTGTCTTTTTATTATATTCGTAGTTCCACGATGTGGCTATGGTTAATAGTTTTGTTTTTGAGCCGAGTCGGAGCAGCCCTAGTCGAATCAATGAAAGAAACATATTTTTTCAAAATAGTCGACGTCGAAGATGTTGGCTGTATCAATCTTTTTAGAGCCGCCCTCCCGTTGGCCTATATTGCCGGGGCCGGCGTGGCCATTCTCACTCTCTCTTTTTTCCCGTTAAACTATCTATTTCTATTTTTGGCTATCATTATGCTATCAGGGCTAGGATTCACTTATTCGATTAAAGATACTAAATAATTGACTTCAGTCTGATTATTTTATAATATAAACAAAATGGCGGGCTTGCCTCGCCGTAGCGCCGGAGGCGCGTAGGCGGGTATCGTATAGTGGTTATTACCTGAGGTTTCCAACCTCAAGAGAGGGGTCCGATTCCCCTTACCCGCTCACAAAGAAAAAAGACAGGATTAATCCTGTCTTTTTTCTTTGATAGTCGGAGCCGGGAATCGGACAGGTCAGGAGCGAGACGCGAGTTATTTCGGAAGAAATAACGAGTGAACGAGCGCCGCTAAGCATCCGGGGGATGCTTAGCGCTGACCCAGGACGAGCGAAGCCGCCGCAATATGGCGGCGGCTAAGCGAGCTACGCTGATATTAATAATAAATAGACACCAACTCAAAAGGGCTGTTTTTGTCTTTTTATAGTGATATACTATAGAAAAGGAAAGTTAATGATATTACTAAAAAACAAAAAAAATTATGAAATATCTCTTTTTCGTTCAAGGTGAAGGTCGCGGCCACCTAACACAGGCTCTAACCTTAAAAGAGAAGCTAGAGAAACGCGGTCACACGATTGTTGCCATCATTGTTGGGTCGAAAAATAATAAACTTCCTTCCTTCTTTCAGGAACAAATTAACGTTCCCTTGTTTCTGATGGCCAGTCCTAATTTTGCCGTTGACAAGCAAGGAAAAGGGATTAATATTCTCTCTACTGTTTTACAAACTATTTGGCGTTCTCCTCTATATTTGCAATCATTAAAAAAAATAAAAAAAATTACGACCGATTTAAATCCCGACGTGCTGATTAATTTTTATGAACTATTAGGCGCAAATTACTATCGTCTCTACCGAGACAAACGACCTCTTTTTTGTTTAGGTCACCAATATTTTATTCAGCACCCAATTTTTAAGTTTCCCCGGGGACAGTGGTTGCCGCGACTCTCTTTTAAATTTTACAATTATCTCAACGCCCCAAAACGGGCTACTAAAATCGCTTTATCGTTTACCGAGGAAAGCGACCAAATAAAAAATAAATTATATATTTGTCCGCCCTTGATTCGACAACTGATAAAAGACCAAAAATCAATTTCTAATAATTTTTTGCTTCTTTACATGTTGAATGCCGGCTATAGCCAAGAAATTATTAATTGGGGCGAGACTCATCCACAAATAAAAATTGAAGCTTTTTGGAATCACCCCGAAAATGACGAAACCAATTTTGGCCCTAACCTAACCTTTCATCACCTAAGCGGACTAAAATTCATTAATTATCTGTCGACTTGCCGCGCCTATGCCAGCACAGCGGGATTTGATTCAATCTCCGAAGCGGCCTACTTGCAAAAAAATATTTTAATGGTCCCGACTAAAAATCATTTTGAACAAAAATGTAATGCCGTTGACGCCGAGCGCGCCGGATTAGCCATAACATCAGAAAATTTTGATCTTTCCTTGATCGCCGACAAATCAAAAAACGGTCAATCTTCCGACGCTTTAAATATTTTTAAAAAATGGGTCGATAATTATGACGACAAAATTATTAATCTCCTAGAAAAATAAAAGACTTATTATTTGAACAAAGACTCGGCAATTCGCCAATACTCAGGATTGCCGTATTTTTTTTCCCAATACCACCATTCCACTCCCCATAAGTAAGTCCGACGAAAATCAAGATTAATAGAATACTGCAAATTAGCCTTAAACTGATCAATGCTCATCGACCGGTTGATCTCGCTAACAGTTAAGTCGCTTATTTTTCCTTGAGGAGCCCAGGGTTCTGCCTGTAATTCCAGAACCATAAGGCGTTCCGGGGTCAAGCCCGCTAATTTAGCTTTTAACTGATAAAAAACTACCGGTAAGGGATAATGTAAATAACCAAACCAAGAATTATAGACTACACGATATAAAGTACTTCCGAAAATATCTCCGATTTTAGCTTCTCTGCCCCAAAGACTCATTTCGCCGGAACCAGTGATAATAATTTTACGTTTATCTAGTGATCTTACTAAAGAAAATTCTCGTTTTAAAAAATCTTGATTAAGCGGCGGGCAAACACCAAAGGTCGATAAAAATGCTTCATTTTCTATCTGCCAATATTCCACGCTATTATCATCACGATAACGCTCTACTATCGTTTGAATTGTCTTTAAGGTAAGCGCTTGCGTCTCGGTATCATTTTTTTTATTTAGCCAAGACGGACTATGACATTCCGGCCAACGCGGTACCCGGCGACCAATACTAATAATAAACTTAACCCCATGTCCTTCCCCTTCACTAATCAAATAATCATACTTAGAAAAATCATAAACCCCTTCTTCTTTCTCGATTTCATCCCAATAAATCGGTATTCTAATTTCTTTAACCTGAAGATCGTTTAAAATAGCTTGATAAACCTCTTTCCAGTCTAAATCTAAATCTATGGAATATTTTGTCGAAAAAGTCACACCAAAAAAATCCGGACGATGCTTCAAGTCTTCTTTAATCGGATAATAATTAGCAAATTTTAAAAAATAAAAAATCAAAGCTAAAGCCAAAACAATAATCGCTTTCCAAATTTTTAAAGTCGATCGTTTTTTTTTATCTAATAAACTATGATTAACCGTTTCTGATAATTTTTTATTAATCATATTAAATCGCTATAAAATAAAGACCAACGGCAATAACCGCTACGGCCGCTATTTTTTGAACGAGAATTCTCCAAGAAAAAGTCTCTTTTAATAACTTTGGTGCCATTACGGCCAGCAGAGCGCTAATTATCAATAAAAAAGCGTACTGAATTCCCTGCAGGGCATTAACCAAAACGACTGAACCAAGAAAAATGGCATAATTTTGTAAAACAAAACCCAAGGAACCGAAGCCCTGATTTACAATCACTAAAAATTTATGTTTGCCGGGGCTGGATCGATGAAAAGTTCTAATAATTGTTTGGCGACTATTTTTATCAATTAAAAATAATAAAACAAACAACGCTGCTCCTAATCGCGTCCAAATAAAAGCGCTAGCAAAGGGCTGAAAAAGATAAGCCTGTTTGGTGCTCATAAAATAAAGCGAATAAGCTAGAGACGATAGCAGGGCAATCCTTAATCCACCCGGTTTAAATTCTTGAAATAATTTTAATTTATGAAAAACTCTAGCTAAATAACTGCGAGAAACCGGCAATAAGGCAATCACAAAAACACCAACGAGAATCAAGCTCATTCCTAACCATTGATTATTCGTAAATTGTTCTTTAAGAAATAATACCGAAAAAACTAAAGAAAATAGTGGAGTCATTCCGCCGACCAAGACCAAAATTCTAGACGCCTCCCCTCGCAACAAGGCTTCATATAAAAACCATAAAGCCAAAGCAAAAATAGCACCATTTAATAAATTAAGAAACAAAAGCGGCCAACCCGGCCAGAACACAAACCAGGGGGCCGCCACAAAAACTAAAGATCCAAGGACACAGGCAATAAAGGCGTAAGATTTGCTGTCCCTCAAAATACTAGTCACTAAAAATTTATCAAGCAGATTAACAATTGCTAAGGTTAAATAAGCTATGATAGCGGCCAGAAACCAAGACATAAAATATAATAAAATTATTTTGTCGTTATTAATTTTTCAATATTATAAGCACCTAGTTGTTCGGCATTAAGAAATCCATCCATGGCCGCCCGAGCCAGGCGTCCAGACATTAATAAATCAGATAACCACTGTGAGGTGTATTTAGGGTCCAGACTGTCCACGCCGGCACCGACAGATAACAGCCAATCACGATTAAAATCCTCCTGACTGCCAACCGGCGTCGACATAATTATCGGCAAGCCCAGGGCACAAGAAAAAGAAAGTTCGGACGGTTTAGTCCAGAGAATGTCCGTGGTACGCAAACAAAGATTAAATTTTTTAAAATAAGCAACCTTATCAGACGCAAAAATAACTTTAACGCCCTCTCCCGTTTTCAAACCCAAAGAACTAATTTCTTTCTCAAAATAAACTTTAATTTCCGGACGATTACCGGCCACCAGATTTAAACTAATTCTTTTATTTTTGATATCAATCAACAGTTGACGCAAAATTAAAATACCAATTTCTGCTTGCGCGCCCGCTCCGCCAACGGCATAAGTAATTGTTAATGGTTGTTTAATCTTGGTAGCAGAAGATGGGGCCGTTTCTTTCAGTAAAGCTTCATAGTGTTTTTGATAGCTCCCGTGAGGATCAAGAGCTTTTACTCGACGCGCCAAATCGGTTTTAATAATTTCTTTATGAATACCTACATTTTCGAGCGGTAACGGAAAGCCAGTAATAATAATATTTTCCGGCCTCACTCCATACATTAAAAACCTTTCTCTAACTTTTTCACTTGGTACTAAAAATTTAATTCGACTATTTCTGGGGTTTCGTGGCGCCCACGCCCGCGAAGCGTCGGAATCACAAATAATACAATAAATATCTCCTTGATAATTATGATATTCGGCGATATGAGCCGCCACAAAAAAAGTAGTAACATAGGGCAACCCACTAGAATTTAATTTTTCTATTAAATGCTTGCCCAGCCCTTTTTTAATAATTCTAAAAAAAAATTTCTGCTGAGCGGTCGATTCTGAAAGATCTCGATACGGATATAGCGGCTGAATTTTTTGAAAAACATCCATTACGGCAAAAATTAAATTTCCGAGCAATGGAATTTTTTTTAAACGAGATAAACGCTCATAAGCGCGCAGACTATTCAACCAATATTTTTTTTCCCATTCCGGTATGCCTTTATAATTATTAATAGTAATAATTTCCCCGGCACTGAGCCTCATTAGCGGATAAGCGGCTCGCTGATGACCATAGCCCATATCTGCGGCTACTAAATTAATTTTTTTTGACGTCATAAATTTATCAACTCAATACTCTCGCAAACAATATTAATTCATTGTACCAAAAATACAGATAATCAGCTATTATTTTTTAATTTTCATTTGCAAGTACTTATAAGCGCTGAGAGCGGCCACCGTCGCCGACCCAATAGCAATGGTAATTTGCTTAAATTCAGAATCGACAACATCTCCGGCTGCAAATAATCCCGGAGTTTTTGTTTCCATTGCACTGTCGACAATAATTTGATTGCGATCACTACGCTCTACCAGATCAGATACCAAATCAGTGGCCGCGATTCGTCCAACCTCTACAAAAACCGCTTCGAGCGAAATTTCTCTCGTTTCCTTAGTTTTACTATTTAAAATTTTAATTTTTTCTACTTTTTGATCACCAAGAATATCTTTGATTTCCGAGTTAAACAATATTTCAATATTAGGTCGATTTTTTACTTCATCAACTAACACATCAAAGGCCTTAAAAGACTCATTACGATGAACCGAATAAACTTGTTTGGCAATTTTCGAGAGCATTTCGGCCGCATCAAGCGCGGAGTTGCCGCCCCCAATAACAGCTACTACCTTATTTTTATAAAGCGGGCCATCGCAATTAGCGCAATACGACACCCCTTTCCCGTTAAGCTCTACCTCTCGAGGAACGGCCAAACGACGCGGCGACAAACCCATAGCAATTATTACCGTTTTTGCCTCAAAACTTTCTCTATTAGTATAAATTACAAAAGAATCATCAGTTGTTTTTTTAATTTCTTGCACCTCGTCGTCTTTAAATTCAACACCTAATTTAATTGTTTGCTGCTTAATTTTATTTATTAAATCAAAACTGTTTATTGTTTCAAAACCAGGGTAGTTCTCAATTTCACTGGCCCAAATTAATTGACCGCCCAGCTCTTTCCCAATAATTAAAGTTTTCATTTCACGACGAGAGGCAAAGATTCCGGCAGTCATTCCGGCTACTCCCGAACCAATAATAATCAAATCGTACATAAATTTAGAAATATCTTATTTTTATAAGTAAGAAACTAATCATAAAATTGTAATTTCTCATGTTAATTATAATTATTTTATTAATATAAAGCAAATTTAAATAATTAGCCGTGTTGTGCTTCATTTTAAAATAAAAAAATCATTACAATAGACGAATTGAATAGATAATAACAGTTTTTGCACAGTTTGTACAAATATGTTATTTGTCTAATATTAGTAAAATTAAAAAGAAAAGTCTACATTTGTGTAGACTTATCCCTTAATTTTGTTAATTAAATATTAATGTTCCGCGAAGAACATTTAGGTATTATCATTAACTATTTTAATCACACCTTCTGGGATGTTTTGGCTAATTATATTTCCCTTAAAGGCATACTCTCTCAATTTAATAACTTCGCTTAAAATTACTTGGTGATATCATTTTCTGATCTATCCATAAGATCCTCAGTTTTTCCAGTCGGAGGACAACACAATATTTTTATACTTGGAAAATGTTTGTTAAATGTTGCCAAGCATCTCCGCGCATGAAATGGCTTGGAGATAATAATTATTTTTTTTAAAATTATTCCCTACGTATTAATCTCTTTAACTCCAAATAATACATTTTCTAGCTTATTTGTAGCCATATTTTCTATAATAATATCATTAGCGACAATTCCCTGCACAATTAAAAAAATATTAATTATTTCTGCCTCTGATATTTCAATTCCTGACTCTATTGTGTTCAAACCAATTTCGCCAGTCACTAGGATCTTAGTAGCATATCCAGACTTATATAATTCAACGGCCCTTTTCCAGGCCTTAGGCATTCTAGTTTGTCCAAATTAAAAAATTATATCACTTTTCTGCGGTTCATCATTTATTGCTAGATAGATTTGAATAATTTCTAGCTCTTCTGGTTTAATTATATGTTTATCTTATCACGTCGCTACTATGGCTTTCAAGTTCTTAAAAGCCTAAAACATTAAAATATACCCAGCAGAGTGTTAGGTATATTTTAATAGGGGACCATAAGGGACTTGGTAACGGTCGCTAAGTCTCGCTTGTCCGCCTTGTGGGCGGACTTCGCTCAGTAAGCGCCCCGACCCGGCCTCGGCGGTGGAACGCTTCGCTTCGCACATCGCCTCCGGCCCGCTTCGCCGTAGCGCAGCGAGGCGAGCTTTCAAGTCTCTTATGCGGAGAACTATAACTTAAAAAACCTCACGCAGGTGAGGTTTTTTAAGTTAGTGGACCATAAGGGACTTGAACCCTTGACCTCTTCCATGCCATGGAAGCGCTCTAGCCAACTGAGCTAATGGCCCTAATTTACATTCACTTGTTAAACGGAATTTAGCCAACTGCTTGTCTCGCCGAAGCTTTAGCGAAGGCGGGAGCTAATGGCCCATAATTTATACTTCTTAGTGAGACGCGCTAGCCTCCGCGTCTGTCAGACGAGCTAATGGCTATTAATTTTTTAATTAAAGAGATTTAAGCCCTATAACCAAAAAACTTGCTAATAATTCTTAATTTAAAATGTTCCTCAAAGAACATATATAATTTAATTACTAAGACTACAAGAAATACTACTATCCATGATACTAAACTACAAATAAAAGTCAAGAGGGAATTAACGTTATAATTTTATTAATTTGTCAAATACTTGACAAAAATACATTTATATACCAACACAACCTAAAGACTCTGTGTCCCCGCCAGGAATTGGACCTGGATTTAGAACTTAGGAGATTCTCGTTCTATCCGTTGAACTACGAGGACAAATTTAGCTGTCAACATCTTATAACAATCCCCCTTTTTTTACAATAAATTATATATTTTGTTTTTGACAAAATACAGAAATTAGACTAAACTAAAATAACGAATCGCATTTTACTTTTATTTATAATTAATTATATGTTTAACAAAGAAAATAAATTAGAGAGATTTAAAGATGCGGAAACAGTAATAGGATCTTCAATCAAAGTAAAAGGGAATTTTCAGGGACAGGGCGATATTATTATTGAAGGAACTCTTGAGGGCTCGCTAAAAACCGTCTCCAGTGTTTTTATCGGCAATCAGGCAAAAATAATGGCAAACATCGAAGCTAAAGATGCTATTATCAATGGCGAAGTACGGGGGAACGTAAAAGCTAAAAATTATTTAGCTGTCGGCGGCACAGCTAAAATTTTTGGGGACCTCCAATACGGAGAAATCTCTATTGAAAAAGGCGCTTCTATTAATGGCCAACTACTAATGTTATCAGAAGAACATAAACGAAATGAAAAAATAAAAGAAGAAGAAAACGTTGCTGGAAAATAATTGTTAGTCTAAATCTTATGCACGTTTACATCTACGACGACTATCTAAATAACGGACGATATAATAAAATTGTTAATCGCATAGAAATTCGATTAACCGATTTGGGTTTAAACGGCAAAATAATCCGCTTAGGTGGAATAAAAAACATAAAGGGAACTATCCAGAATGAAATCAAATTAGGAGCAAAAACTTTTATTGCCGTCGGCAACAATCAAACGGTTAATAAAATTATCGGGGCCATTATTGATACCGATATTTATAGCGATTTCCAAAAAAAAACATTATTGGGCATTATCCCGGTTGGTAACGACAATTCTATTGCTGCGTCTTTTGGAATTAAAAACGAAGAAGAAGCTTGTAATATTTTGCTGGCCAGACGCATAGAAAAAATCGACCTGGGCCTGATTGGTAATTATTATTTTTTAAATCAAGTTTCAATTCAAAGCTCGGGGACAATTTTAGAAATTGATGATTATTCTTTAGAGATAGAAAGCAAGGGGGAACTCAAAGTAATTAACCTGCTAAGCGAAAAGAATAATATGATCAAGTCCAATCCTCATGACGGACTATTGGATGTTTTTATTAAAACTGGAAAAAAAGATGAAACATATCTAACTGTGAAAAAATTAAAAATAATCAACCCGGGAAACAGGCTGTTAATCGACGGAATTATGGAAATAGAAACTCCCGTTGAAATTGGTATTATGCGAGATAAAATTAACGTGATCGTCGGAAAAGAAAGAATGTTCGAATAATAAAAAAGGCCGACTTAAACGGGTAGACAAGAAAATTTCTTTTAGGCACTTTCGAGCGTAAAGCCGGAAAAATCCTAACAAGAAAATCCCCATGCTTGTCGTGTCTGACCCGTTTAAAGCGGTCTTTTTAAACACTTCTACTTGTTAAACAACTTAATAATATATCACATTAAATAAACACTGTCAACCCCTTTATACACAACTTAACCACAACAAAAAATTCCAGTAACCACTGGAATTTTTTATATAAATATTAGCTAAAATTTATATTTTAAACCTTTATCACAACCGGCAAAACCATTGGACGTCGCTTTGTGGCGGTAAATAAAAATTGCCCAATATCATTTCTAATTTTATTTTTAATATAATCATCATCCGCTGGAGTCATCGGGTTCTTATCTTTTACTATATTTTTAACCCTCATTCTGGTTTTTTCAATTAAATCTCTATTTTCCTTCATATAAACAAAGCCTCGCGAAATCAAATCGGGATTACCGATAATTGAACCGGTTTTACTATCAATCGTGGCAATAATCACAATCATGCCGTCCTCGGACATTGTGCGGCGATCACGTAAAACTACCTCCGATACATCGCCGATACCAAGACCATCGACCATAACATAATCAGTATTAGCCTTTTCTTTCAATACTAGGGGCTTTCGACCGGCTTGAAATTTCATAATATTTCCGTTGTCTAAAACACAAACCTGTTCATCGCGAAATCCTTCCCGTAAAGCCAATTTTTTGGCTTCCACTAACATATAATGATTAGCGTAGACCGGCAAAAAATAATCCGGTCTAATTTGATGCAATATTTTCTTAATATCATCAACATTAGCGTGTCCGCCCGAATGGACGTCCATAATGCTGCTATGAATAACATTATCACTCAAACGATAAATTTGGTCTTTAACTTTTTGGACGGAACGTTCATTCCCGGGAATAACCGAAGAAGAAAAAATCACAACATCCGACTTTTTGATAGTTATATAGCGATGATTACCATTAACAATTCGGGAAAAAACGGCATTAGGCTCCCCTTGTGCTCCGGTACAGATAAGTACAACCTGATTTTCTGGATATTTATGAAAATCTTCCACTGGAATTAAAGTGTGTTCGTGAGCTGGTATATAGCCTAATTCCTGAGCAATGCGCACATTCATTTTCATACTATAACCGTCTAAAGCGACTTTCTTGCCAATCTTCTCGGCGTAAGCGAGAAGATAAGTAATGCGTTCTAATTGTGAAGCAAACGCGCCAATAATAACTCGGCCGCTCGCCTCTCTCATAATTTTTTCTAAATTATTTAGCGTCGTTTTGACTGGCACCCTTTCCTTAGAATAAGCAACTCCAAGACTTTCTAACATTAAAATCCGCGGAGAAGGTAATCGTGATAAATGTGTATAGCTGACAACAGGACCGTCTAACGGATCGTCCTCCATTAACCAGTCGCCGGGATGAATAATAGTACCGTGCGGTGTTTGGATAATAACGCCAATCGCGTCAATAATAGAATGTTCGACTTGAAAAAAACTTAATTGAAATTTTCCCAAAGCTATTTTCTGGCCAAGTGAATTAATAATAATTGTCTTTAAATTTTTAGTCGTGCCGCGTTTATAATCCTCTTGGCGATGCTTAACCATAGCGAGGGTCAGTTTTCGACCGATAATTGGCGGATTACCTAATTGCTCTAAAAGAATCGGAGCAGCACCAATATGATCTAAATGACCATGGCTAAAAATAACACCTCGAATATTTTTTTCCTTGCCGCGCAAAGAGGCAACATTAGGAATAATATAATCAATTCCCGGCATGTCTTCATCGGCAAACTGCAAACCCATATCTAAAATAACGATGTCTTCATCATATTCAAAAACCGTGCAATTACGACCAACCTCTTCCTGTCCGCCGAGGGGATAAATTTTTAGACTAGATTCGCTCGTGGTTTTTAACTGAGAAGAAGGGGCGGGACGATACAAGCGAGGCCCAAGCACTCTGCTTTTAACAGCCACCCGCGACGCCGTCGCCTGACCCGACTTAGGTCGCGAGTTATAAGATCCGACGGAATTCGCCGGTGAGTTTTGTTTTGTAAACATAATTTTTATTAAATTTTATTATCAGATGATTCTCCAATAATCGATCGTCAAATAATTACCAAATTAACTTTTTTTTAGTATTTAAATACCAACTGCTAATGCCACTAAAACGATCAGCCGGCTCGATAATTGCTGTTCCCGAAAAACCGGACAAACCACTCCCCTGAACATAGGTATAGGTTGGTGAGTATAAAAATATTGCCGGTAAATCATCGGCAATAATTTCTTGAAATTTTTTATATTTATTTAGACGTTCTGACAAATTAGTCGTTGTTCTTGCTTCAATCAATAATTTATCAACAGCCGGATTATTATAACCAGCCAAATTAAGTCCGCCGGATCCGGCCTGACTAGAGCTCCAAAAAGCATAAACATCTGGGTCTCCGCCAACCGACTCTCCGTATAATAATATCTCAAAATCACGATTCTTAATAACATCGGCTGCCTGTTCGCCTGATACAATCTTTAAAGCAATTTTAACTCCGATTTTTTCCCAATAATTTTTTATTTTTTCAGCGACGGCAACATTGTTGCCAGAATCAATAACCGTTAAAGTCGTAGATAATGGCTTAGATTTGATGGTTTCGGCGGCAACTTCCGGAGCATAGTTATATCGAGTCACTGCTTCGTTATAAGCAAAATTCCCCGGCAAAATAGGGCTATCGACCGACTGATAAATTCCTGAAAATACCTCTTTAATTATTTGCTTTTTATCTAGGGCAGTTGCTAGCGCCACGCGAACGGTCTTATCGGACAAATTTTTGTTTTTATTATAATTAAAAAATAAAGCAACAATCTGCGATTGAATTAATTCGTGAAATTTTAATGAATTCTGAGCTAATAGGTCGCTACGTAAATTAAAAGGCAAATAGCTTAGACCAATTATCTGATTATCATTAAGAGCTTTAATCGCCTCTTGATATGAAGGAAAAAATTTAAAATCAATTGTATGCAAATACGGAATTTTACTGTAGTAATTATCATTATTTATTAAATAATAATCTTTTAAGTCTCCACCGGAATTTTTAATTAAAGACTTAAATTTAAACGGCCCGGATCCGATTGGTCTTAAGTTTAGATCTGATAAAGCCGCCGCCTTAGGACCGATATTTTCCCATAAACTTTTAGGCAAAATACCAAAAGTTAAAAGTTCCAAAAAAGGAGCATAGGGTTCGGTTAAAATGAATTTAATGGTAGCGCTATCAATTTTTTCGGCTACTACTCCGACTAAAGCTAAACGCAGTGGGGAATGATAATCAGGATTCTGAATTCTATTAAAGGTAAAAAGAATATCATCGACGGTCAATTCCTCGCCATTGTGCCACTTAACTCCATTTTTAATTTTGATTATATATTCAGTTCCGCTGGTATTAACATTAACATTGTCCGCCAAATCACTGCTTAAATGCCCATTGTCATCGTAGGCAAACAAACTAGAATAAATTAAACGGCTTAAGTCCTCGTCAATATCATGATTAACGGCATAAAGAGGATTGATGGTTTGAGGATAACCAACCACTCCTTCGCTATACTCTCCGCCACTAGCCGGAGAATATTGCAGATGATTTTTGATAATGACAAATCCCAAATAAACAACATTTAATAAAATTACCAAGGCGCAAATTTTAACAATTAAAAACTCTCGAGGGTTTAAAAATTTTCTTAAATATTTGATCTGTTGCCTAGTAGGAATTTTTTGTGACGAAAGGTCGTAAACGAGTTTCTTATCTAAATCATCTTCAATAATTAATTTTTTTTTAAAAAAACTAAAAAATGGCCAGGCTAACCTTACTTTTTGCCAAAAAGACTTAATTTTATTTTTTATTGAAGACACAAAAATTTTAAACCTTTATAAAGAAAACGCTAAGTGATAAAAGTATAAAAATTACGGCTAAAACAATAGTCGCAATAAAGAGTTTTTTTTCTAATCCACGTTTAGTAAGATAAACTCCGCCGCTTCCGCCAAACACTCCGCCCAAACCAGTGCCGCGATTCTGCATTAGAATGGCCACCATTAAGAAGACGGCTACCACAACTTGAGCGACTTTAACTTCAAACATCATATTATTTGGATATCTTAGAAATTAGAGCCAACAACACCTCTTTATTATTAACTGCCAAATCGGCTAAAATTTTACGATCAACTTCAACTTTATTCAGCTTTAACATATTAATAAAACGAGAATATGATAAGCCCTGTTCACGAACGAATGCGTTTATTTTAATTTGCCACAAACTCCGCATCGTTCTCTTTTTCTTACGACGATCAGTATAAGAATGCGCCCCGGCTTTAGTCCGGGCTGTTTTAGCTAACTTTATTAAATTTTTTCGTCCCCATTTATAACCCTTAACATCTTTCAAAAGTTTACGTCTTTTTTTGACATGGGTCATTCCGCGTTTTACTCTGGGCATATCTTTTAATTATAAGGGGTTAATAATTTTATCGTTTTCTCTAGAGTTTTTGTGGTAGAAATATCCAAGCGTTTATGACGAGTGACGTTGCCGGATTCACGGGAATTAAAATGACCTTGTCCGGCCTTACGCTGAGTTAATTTTTTACTACCAGTTTTTTTAAACCGTTTGACGGTGGCTCTATGAGTCTTAATTTTTGGCATAGTTTTCCAGATTAAAAAACAGGCTTATACCTGATTTAACGGTTATTACTTTTTATTTATCAATATAATAGTAAATCTTCCTCCCTGATTTGTCAAGGGTTGTTCTGCCTCAATAGTAAACGCCGGATTAGCTTGCAAAGTAGCAACAAAATTTTTAATTATTTCTGAAGCTTTTTGCAAATGCTGCCTTTCCCGACCGCGTAAAATTAATTCAATTTTAATTTTATTGTCTCTAGACAAAAATTTTTCTGCCTGAAGGGCTCGCATGCTTAAATCGTGATCGCTAATTCGAAAAGACAGACGAATATTCTTAGTTTCTGTCTTCTTTTGTTGCATTTTTTGTTTGTGAGCCTGTTTTTCTCGTTCATACTTCAGTTGGCCTAAATTAACAATTTTTACTACCGGTGGAGTAGCCTTAGGATTAACTTCTACCAAATCTAGACTGGCATCTTGTGCTCGCTGAATAGCCTCCGCGGTAGGCATAATACCTATCGCCTCGTTATTCTCATCAATTAAAAAAACTTCCGGCACCCTAATTTGGGTATTAGCTTTAAAAACAGGAACTTCTTTTCGCTCCACTCGATGAAATTTGATACGCATGTTATTTGTTTCTACTAAACACTGGAATTAATACTATCTTTATATCTCAAAAATAGCAAAAAGTCAAATAAAAATTAAGAGTTACTCGCCTCTTGACAGTAATATTTAATTAGTATAAACTAGGATTATTAAAAATAAAATAGAAGAAGTTTATTAAAACAAGATATATTTTATATCTCTGTTTTTTTCTGTCTATTTCGAACCTTAAAAATTTATATATACAATCATGGTGATGGTTAAAAATTTTGGTGCTAATTGGCATCAATTCGGATAACAGAAATTTTGTCCGTTTCTAAAACGGAATCATATAACGAAAACGCAAGTTTTCATTGAGTCAATCAAATCAGAGAGTTTGATCCTGGCTCAGGATGAATGCTGGCGGCGTGTCTAAGGCATGCAAGTCGAATGCCTGTAGCAATACAGGCATGGCAAACGGGAGAGTAACACATTGGCAACTTACCCCAAAGACGAGCATAACCTTGCGAAAGCGAGGATAATACTCGATGGTATCAAAAGACACAAGTCTTTTGATTAAAGCTCCGGCGCTTTGGGAGAGGCCTATGGCCTATCAGCTAGTTGGTGAGGTAATAGCTCACCAAGGCTACGACGGGTATGGGGTGCGAGAGCATGATCCCACTCACTGGGACTGAGACACTGCCCAGACTCCTACGGGAGGCTGCAGTCAAGAATCTTCCTCAATGGGCGAAAGCCTGAAGGAGCGACGCCGCGTGTATGAAGAAGCC